>JBELAG010000357.1:0-5768 GCA_049509055.1 Solirubrobacteraceae bacterium | reverse complement strand
GCGGCTGCGTGAGCTGGTGGCACCGCTGCGCACCCAGCCGTTCCTGGGAGCACACGTCGCGCGAGCGCGCGGCGACGGGATCGAGTTCGCCGACATCCGTCCCTTCACTCCCGGCGACCGCGTGCGGCAGGTCAACTGGCGCGCCACCGCCCGGCGCGGCGCCCTGCACGTCACCGAGCGCCACCCCGAGCAGTCCAGCGACGTCATCCTGCTCCTCGACACGTTCTCCGAAGCGCGCACCGGACCCGGCGGGACGCTCGACACCGCCGTCCGCGCCACCGCAGCGCTCGCACAAGCCCACCTCGCACGCCGCGATCGCGTCGCGCTGGTCGACTTCGGAGGCACGCTGCACTGGCTCGAGCCCGCGTTCGGCACCCGACAGCTGTACCGGATCGTCGACGCGCTGATCGCCAGCCAGATCTCGTTCAGCTATGCCTGGCGGGCCGTCGACAGCATCCCCCGCCGCGTCCTGCCGCCCGGCGCGCTGATCCTCGCCGTCACCCCGCTGCTCGACGAGCGCTCGGTCGCTCTCATCACCGAGCTGCGCACCCGGGGCTCGGACCTGGCCGTACTCGAGGTCTCGCCGCTGACCCACACGCCGCCCGGCCCGTCCCCGGGCGATGCGGTCGCCCATCAGCTCTGGCGGCTGCAACGCGACGCGCAGCGGACCCGCCTGGCGCAACTCGGGATCGCCGTCGGCGTGTGGGACGACGACGACGGCCTCGGCGCGGCGCTGGAGGGGGTGAACTCATTCCGGCGCTCCACCCGGCACGCCGCGCTCGTCTAGCCACCGGCGCCGCCTCGGTCGCGGTCGCGGCCGCGCTCGGAGCGCTCGTCGCCTCAGACGCCGGCACGTCCACTGGAGCGGCCTGGGCGGTGACCGGGATCGCGGTGGTCCTCATCGCGGCCGGGCTCATCGCCGGCTGGCCATCGGCGAGCCAGTGGTCGGCCGCGCTGCTCGGAGCGCTGCTTCTGGCCCGCAACCAGGACCGGTTGCTGCTCGCACCGCTCTACGGCGCCGGACTCCTGCTCGTCATCGAACTCGCCCAGCGCTCGCTGGAGATCCGCGGCCACGACCGTCTCGGATCCGGCGTCACAACATCGCGCCTGGCCGCAATCCTGGTCGCCGCCGCGCTCGGACTCTGCGCCGCCGCGCTCGCCGCGCTCGCCGTCACCCGCGCGCCGCCGCACTCCGTGGCCCTCACCGCCCTCGCCACGATCGCCGCCCTATCGGCATTCGCCGCGATCGCGCTGCTGGCTCACCGCGACGATCCACGGCGCCGGGAAACGCGTCACCAGCCGACCGCAACCGACGGTGGCACGGTGTAGACCGCGCACATCTGCAGCCCTGCATGGCGGCGGACGAACGCGGGGACCGAGAGTGCCCTGGCCGCTCGCTCTACCGTTGTGCGGATGTCCCGCACAACGCCATCCGCCATCGCCCAACACGCTCCCCAAAACGCCATGGAGGACCCCGGCGAGATCGAGCGGTTTCACGACCGCTGCAGCCACCGCATGCGCGAACTGCTGGGCGCGCTGGCCTCCGACCCCGACCACCCCCGCCCCTTTGCCGAGATCGAAGACGCGCTCGGATGGCCTCGCCGACGCATCGCCAGCGTGCTCGGCGGGGTATGGCATCTCCGCGAGACCGAGTTCAGCGCCCGCCGCCCCTATCGCTTCGTCGACGACCGCCACTCAGCATCCGGCCGGTGGGAAACGTGGATGGACAGCACCCAAGCGCAGGCCGTCCGCACGACGTCGAGCCAGTAGCCCGGCCGCGGCACGGTGCGCCTTGCCTCCGTCATCGCTACCGCAACGTTCGGTAAGCCTTCCCTGTTGCGACGGCCCCTGTCAGCGTCGGACCACCTCAGCGGACGCCCTCACAGGGTCCGCTGGGGTCCCGATGCGACGCTGGGCTCGCTTGGATCGGATATCGTCGGCGCCCGCTCAGGAGCGTCGCTGTCGCTTGGGATGCTCGGGCGGTTGCCGGTCCCGATCACGACGCCGCGACGCGCGTGGCGGTCGGAGCAGCGATCAAGGCTTCGGGGCTGTGGCTGACTTGCGCGACGCACTGGCGAGCACGGCGGTCGAGTCTCGACGCGAGAACCCTGACCGAGCGGTTCGCAGACGCCCGCCGGCGTTCACGACGACGCGCGTAAGAGTTGCTCGTCGGCCCGGAACGGGCCCTGGTAGGTTTCATCCCGGCGATGAGGCCCGCCTCCAACCGCCGCCCTGGGCGGCTGATGGCTTCTCCGGATCGAGCCGAGAGACCACGAAGGAGGACGCATGCCAGCGCGGGTGAAGGTCCGTGCCGTGATTTGGGTCAACGGGCGGCTGCTGGTTCACCGCGAGCGGCGCCAGGGCGTGCCGTATGTGACCATCCCCGGCGGCAGGGTCAACGACCGCGAGTCCGTGACCGATGCACTCCGTCGAGAGGTGCTCGAAGAGGTCGGACTCGAGATCGAGGTCGGAGATCTGTGCGCTGGTGAAGTGATGGGCAGCCCGACTCAACAGGACGTCGAGCTCCTGCTTGAGGCGTGGCCGCGCGGAGCGTTCGACGAACTGCGCTTGGATCTGCTTGACCCCGCCGAGACTGAGGCCGAGGACGTGCTGCCACCGGTGGTCGGAGCGCTTGTTCGTCTGTGTGACTGGGCGGCCGCGGACAGACCACGTTGGCTGGGCAACGTGTCCGGACCGCGGTGCGAGTCGATGTGACCGGCCAGCCAGACGCGCCTGACGACCACGTTCGGCGGCGTCGCCGGTGGTTGACCAGGGGGGTTCTCAGCGTCGGTTTGACGAGCCTGTTCAGCGATGCCGGTCACGAGATCACGACCGCGATCCTGCCAGCGTTCGTGACCTCCGTCCTGCGCTCCTCGGCGGGCGCGCTCGGAGTGATCGAGGGCATCAGCGACGCGCTGCTGGGCGTGGCCAAGCTCGCTGCCGGACCGGTCGCCAACGATCCGCGCCGCCGGCTTGATCTCGCCCGCGGCGGCTATCTGGTGACCGCCGCGGCGACGGGCGCGATCGGCCTGGCCGCAACCATCTGGCAGGCCGGAGTGCTGCGTGCCGTTTCATGGGTGGCGCGCGGTGCGCGATCGCCGGCCCGTGACGCGATGCTCGCCTCGCTGGTCACGCCCGCCGCCTACGGCCGGGCGTTCGGGGTCGAGCGCGCGGGCGACAACCTCGGCGCCGTCATCGGGCCGCTGCTCGCGGCCGTCCTGGTGGCCAGCCTCGGCATCCGACCCGCGCTGTACCTGGCCGCGGTCCCGGGCGTGTTCGCCGCCGTCGCGATCACCGCCGCCGCGGCCGAAGCAGCGCGCCAGACCACCGCTGCGCCGGCGGCTTGAGCTGCGAACGGTCCTGGGCAGCGGTCTCGCTCGCCCGCTGGTCGCGATCGGACTGTTTGAGTTCGGCAACTGCGCCACCACGCTGCTCATCCTCCGCACGACCGAACTGCTGCATCACGGGGGCCGCTCGCTGGTGGACGCGACCACGCTGGCGATCGCTCTGTACTCGGCGAACAACCTGCTGGGCTCGATCGTGGCGCTCTCTGGCGGTCGCTGGATCGACCGCGCCGGTCCGCGCGCGCCGTTCGCGGTCGGCGCACTGCTGTTCGCCTGCTCCTATGCGATCTTCGCGGTCGGGCCCCACGAATGGTGGCTGTTGCTGGTCGCGTTCGGGCTGTCGGGCAGCGGGATCGGCCTGGCGGAAACCGCCGAGACGACGCTCGTGGCCACCCATGTCCCCGACCGGCTGCGCGGCAGCGGCTTCGGGCTGCTCGGCGGACTGCAAGCCGCCGGTGACCTCGCGGCATCCGCGGCGGCCGGGCTGATCTGGTCGCTCGCCGGACCTCAAGCCGCGTTCCTCTATGCGGCGGCGTGGATGCTCGGCTCGCTGTTGGCCTCCGGGCTGGTGGTCGCCCCCGGCTCCTCAGGGCGATAGTCGGCCGGCCGCTGGTCAGTATGCGCAGGTGAGGCAGGCGACGACGACCACGACAAAGACGTAGAGCAGATGTTGGTTGACGTCGCAGGATTGGATTGGCCGGGCGCGGTCGGCGAGCCATTGCACCGCGCGCACGATCGGCCTGTAGAGGTAGCGCTGAACGAGCGGCAGCACCTGGAAGTGGCAGTGCACAGGGCGCCAGCGCGCGGCCGGGTCATCGGAGGCTCGTTCGATGTGGCGCTCGGAGCGGTAACAGCTCGTCGAAGGTGACCTGCACGGGGTTGGTGGCGCTTATCTGGGCGACGTAGCCGGTCTTGGGTCGCGCCCGTGCTTTCAGTTTGACCGGCGCCGTCGTGTGGCTGCTAGCGGGCCGGCGAGCCAGGCGGAGGGGCCGCGGGTGACGGGCGAGGTCATGAGTTCGGGAGCGATGTCGGGCCAGATGAGCGGGACGCGGAGTGCGTGGTCGACGACGAAACGCGCGTCGGGGCCGAGGCTGCGCGGTCCGAGCCGTTCGCGGTCGCCGGCGCGGGCAAGGACGAGCATGTCCATACCTAGGGCCGCGGCGACGACCTCGTGTTTGACGCGCCCGCGGAGCCCTCGCGACGAGGAGCTCCGCCGACTGAGCTGCTTGCAGCCGGCCCGGACGAGCAAGCGCCCTGCGTGCAGCAACTGATTGGATTCGCGATGCGATCGACCGCCCCGGCGCATCCCAAGCGGGACGGAAGCATCAGCATCACTCCGCTGTGAAACCGCACGAGCATTCGCGGAGACGGGTTGGCCAGCGCGCACTGCCGCGCGTTCGCCTAGGCAAGGAGCACCCGATCGGTCGCGTCGCGCGGGCCCTGGATCCGACGAGATCCAGGGCCCGAGCCGGTGAGCGCTCGGCGGCCGCGGTCCCGGCGAGCCTCCGCCGGCCGATTTGGCGTCGTGAAGCACAGGCGTGGATATTCGCAGCGCCGCTGCCTGCCTTTCCGCGGCGTCGGATCGGATCGCGTAGCGGTTCGGGCAGCGAACAACGACTGGCATGAGGCTGCCGGCGCTCAACAGCACATGCGGGAGTGGCGACGGTCTCGTGGCAGGGCGTCGCCCTCGGTATGCCGGCGGCCTGATCCGGCCGAACTGGGGGCGGGACCGTGGGGCACCCAGGTTCTGCGGCGCGGCATCGCTGACCCTCTCGGTCTGGTCAATCACGGGGCTGCGCGCCCTGACGGGCTGGGGCGGTCGCTAGCGTTGTCGGGGCTGGCCACCACTTGTAAGGAGCAGACCCGAGTGATCGATCGCATCCGCCATGACATCCAAGAGCGCCTTGACCAGGTGCTCGCCGAGGTTGAGAAGCTCCGGCGCGCGCTTGCTGCGCTTGACCCCCGCGGACGGCCAGCCGCCACACCCCGGCCGGCACGGTCGGTGCCGGCGGCGAAGCGACCGGCCCCCCGGGCCACGTCGAGCAAGGCGACTCCGGCGCGGTCGCGCGCCCGGGCTGCAGGTAGCGCGAACGGGTCGGCGGCGTCGCGGCGGGCCGCGTCGGGTGAGACCCGCGCGAGGGTGCTCGCGGCGCTGTCAAGCAACCGGGCGTTGACCGCGGCCGATGTCGCCATGGTGACGGGTCTGGCCCGTCCTTCGGTCTCAACGACGCTTTCGCGACTGGCCAAGAGCGGCGAGGTCGTCAAGGCCGACCGTGGCTACCGCCTCCCCAGCAGCGGCGCCGCTGTTCCCAGCACGCCTGACGCGGCGACCGAGGGCTCATAGCCGACCCACGTCGGCTAGACCCAGCCTCTTCACCGCGGGCACCATTGCGTCGCACGCGGCCGTCCGTCGCGGAGTATGCG
>JBELAG010000356.1:0-5774 GCA_049509055.1 Solirubrobacteraceae bacterium | reverse complement strand
GGCAGTTCGGCAACCGCTACCAGGCCGAGGTCGCCGTCGGCGGTCCGGCCGGGAGCCTGGCCGACCTGACGAGCGTCACGCGGTCGCGCATCTGGCTCGACGTCGCGGTCCTGGCGATCGCGATCGTGCTCGTGCTCGGCCTGGCGACCCGAGCGCTGCTGCTGCCGCTGGTGGCGACGGTCTTCGGCCTGCTGGTGGCGGCCTGCAGCTTCGGGGTCCTGCAGCTGCTGTTCGGCGGCGTCAACCCGCCGCTGGGCGGCCCCGGCTACCTGGACCCGATGTCGATCATCGGGATCTTCACCATCGTGTTCGGCGTGACCGTCACCTGGGCGGCCGTCCTGCTGATGGAGATGCGCGAGGCGTTCGTGTCCTCCGGGCGCGAGCGCGAGGCGGTCACGGCCGGCTTGCGTGAGACCGCCGCCCCGGTCACCGGCGCGGGCCTGCTGATGGTCGCCGCGCTGGTGCCGTTCACCGCCACGTCGCTGCTCAACATCCGCGCCTTCGGGATCGGCGTCGCGGTGGCGATCCTGCTCGACACGGTCGTCGTGCGGCCGGTGCTGCTGCCCGCCGCGGTCGCGGTGCTGGGACGCCACGGCTGGTGGCCGACCACCGGCCCCGGCGTCCATACCCGCACCACCGGCGTGATCCGCCCGGCGCTCGCCAGGCCGGTGGAGACCCCGATCGGAGCGCCGCGGTGAGCGCCACGCGCACCCCGGCCCCCGGATCGCGTGCCGGCAGGCCCACGTTGGCGCCCGTCGCGAACCTCGGGGCGATGGTGCTCGACGCCGCCGCGCGGCGCCGGGGCGTGGCCCTGCAGTTCCGCCGGGACGGCCGCACCGTGTCGATCTCCTATCCCGAGCTCGGGGAACGGGTCAGCGAGATCGCGCTCGGGCTGATCGCGCTCGGCGTGCAGCTCGGCGACCGCGTCGCGATCTTCGCCTCGACCTGCGCGGAGTGGACGCTGGCCGACTACGGCGCCGCCTGCGCCGGCGCGATCGTCGCCCCCGTGTACCACACCAACTCCGCTGAGGAGTGCGCCTACGTGCTCGCGCACTCGCGGTCACGGGTCGTGTTCTGCGGCGACGCCGAGCAGGCGGCGAAGGTCGCCCTCGTCCGCGAACAGTGCCCCAGCCTCGAGCACGTGATCCTGCTGGAGGGCGAGGCGCCCGCGACGATGGCGCTGAGCGAGCTGTGCCGCCGGGGCGCCGGGCTCGACCCGGGCGCCGTGAATGACCGGCTGGCGGTGGCGGCTCGCGACGATCTCGCCACGCTCGTCTACACGTCGGGCACGACCGGCCCGCCCAAGGGCTGCATGCTCACGCACGGCAACCTGCTGGAGACGGCGCGGATGTACGTCGATCAGCTCGGCATCGAGGAGCACCACGTCCTCTATCAGTTCCTCCCGCTCGCGCACGTGATGGCGCGGGTCGCCCAGGCCACGGTGCTGAGCGCCGGCGCCGCGATCTGCTTCTGGGGCGGTGACGCGACCCGGATCGTCGACGAGCTGTCAGAGCTGTCGCCCACCCACTTCCCGGCGGTGCCGCGGGTCTATGAGAAGGTGCACGGCGCCGTGATCGGCAAGGTGCAGGACGGCTCGGCGCCCGCGCGCGTCCTGTTTCACTGGGCGATCCGGCGCGGCGCGGAAGCCCGCGAGCGCTCGCGCGCCGGGCGGCCGCCCAGCCGGCTGCAGGCCGTCCAATACCGCCTGGCCGACCGGCTCGTCCTGGGCAAGGTGCGCGAGGTGTTCGGCCCCCAGCTGCAGATCGGCCTGGTCGGCGCGGCGGCGATCGCGCCCGACCTGCTGCGGTTCTTCGACGCCTGCGGCGTGCTCGTCCTGGAGGGCTACGGCTTGACCGAGAGCTGCTCGGTGGCGACGCTCAACACCCCGTCGGCCGTGCGCTTCGGCACGGTCGGCCGGCCGCTGCCGGGAACCGAGGTCTCGATCGCGCCCGACGGCGAGATCCTGATCCGCGGCCCGCAGATCTTCAAGGGCTACTACCGCGACGCCGATGCCACCGAGCTCGCGCTCACCCCCGACGGCTGGCTGCGCACCGGCGATCTGGGCGCGATCAGCGCCGACGGCTTCGTCGCGATCACCGGGCGCAAGAAGGACCTGATCATCACCTCCAACGGCAAGAACATCACGCCGGTCAACATCGAGAGCGCGCTGCGTGAGCAGCGCTGCATCGCCGAGGCCGTCGTGTTCGGAGACAACCGGCCCTATCTGGTGGCGATGCTCGTGCTCGACCGCGACCAGACGGCGGCGCTCGCCGAGCATCTCGGGGTCGCGGCCGGCGCCCGCGACTCCGCGCAGCTGTCCCGAGACCCGCAGATCCGGGCGGAGATCGAGCGCGAGGTCCAGGCCGTCAACCAGCGGCTGGCCCGGATCGAGCAGGTCAAGCGCTTCTCGATCCTCGACCACGATCTCACCCAGGCGGGTGGCGAGCTGACCCCGACGATGAAGGTCAAGCGCGCATCCGTCTATGACAAGTACGCCGGCGTGTTCGCCGCTCTCTACGACGACCGAGGAAGATCATGAGCACCCGCCTGTCCAGCGCCGATACGGCCTGGCTTCACATGGACCGCCCGACCAACATGATGGTCATCAACTCCGTGATGTTGTTCGACGAGCCGCTTGACTTCGAGCGCGTCATGGCGCTCTACCGCGAGCGGCTGATCGAGCGTTACCCGCGTTTCCGTCAGCGCGTGGTCGAGAGCAGAGTGCCGTTGCGGGCGCCCAGCTGGGAGGACGACCCGGACTTCGACCTCGCCCACCACATCCACCATCGGGCACTGCCCGCCCCCGGCGATCAGCGCGCCCTGCAGGATTTGGTCGGCGATCTGATGACCGCGCCGATCGACCGCAACCGGCCGCTGTGGCACGCCTACGTCGTCGACGGCTACGGCGACGGCGCGGCGATCGTCAGCCGGATGCACCACTGCATCGGCGACGGCATCGCGCTGGCCCGCGTGATGATGTCGCTCACCGACTCCGAGTCCGACGCGGCGTCGTCCGGGATCGAGCCCACGCGCCGTCCGGCGACCCCCGCCCGGGGGCTGGCCGGTCTGACCGCGCCGGCGACGCGGATCGCGACCGGCACCGCGCGGGTCGCCGTGCAGGCCGCCCGCCAGGGGGCGCAGGTCGCGACGTCGCCGGCGCACGCCGCCAGCCTGGCGGGAGCGATCAGCCGCGATGCCGCGACCGCCGCCCGACTGCTGCTGACGCCCGCCGACGCCGCGACCGCGATCAAGGGCGATCCCGGCATCAGCCGGCGGGTCGCCTGGAGCCGCCCGCTTGCGCTGGACAAGATCAAGCGCGTGGCGCACGATCAGGAGGCGACCGTCAACGACGTCCTCCTCGCGGCGGTCACCGGCGCGCTGCGCCACTACCTCCAGGATCACGACAGCCCGGTGGGGGAGATCCAGGCGATGGTGCCGTTCAACCTGCGCGATTTGACCAGGCCGGTCGGCCCCGAGCTCGGCAACAAGTTCGGGCTCGTGTTCCTGCCGCTCCCGGTCGGCACGAGCGGCAGCTACCGCCGGCTCGTCGCGGTCCATCGGCAGATGGCGACGATCAAATCCGGGCGCGACGCCCCCGTGTCCTACCGGCTGCTGAGCCTCACCGGTCTGACCCCGGAGCGCGTCGAGCGGCGGATCATCGACATGTTCACCGCCAAGAGCACCGCGGTGATGACCAATGTGCCCGGCCCCGCCGACATCGTCTACCTCGCCGGCACCCCGATCCGCACCGTGCTCGTGTGGGCCCCGACCTCCGGCCACATCGGCATGAGCGTCAGCATCTACAGCTACCGGGGCGAGGTCACGATCGGCCTGATGGTCGACGCGGCGCTCGTCCCCGATCCCCAGGAGATCGTCGCCCGCCTCGAGGAGGAGATCGACACGATCTCCGCGCTGCCCTCGCACGCCCGCCGCCGGCCGGTGGCGCGCCGGCGGTCGAGGACCACGGCGGCGAGACGATGATCCGCCGGGCTGCGCGCATCCTGCTGGTCGCGATCGCGGCGCTGCTGCCGGCGGGCGTCGCCCTGGCCGCGTTCACCCAGACCGCCGACACCCGGCTGAGCGCCGAGCGCGCCGGCCGGTCGACCGGCATCACCGCCGACGTCCACGCCAGCGATCCGACCGCGCTGGGCACCAAGCCGCGCTCGGTGCGCCGGCTGGTGATCACGTTCCCGGCCGGCACCCGCTTCAACCTCGCCTCTCCGCTGGTCACCGACTGCCGCCTGACCGACAAGCAGCTGACCACCGAGTTCGGCCCCTCCTGCCCGCGCGCAAGCCGGATCGGTGAGGGCACGGCGATCGCCAACATCGCGCCGATGACCCCGTATACGGTGCCCGAGTCGGTCGCCGCCTACGTGCGCGGCGCGCACCAGGCGATCCTCGTCGTCAAGCCCGCCCTTCCCGCCGACCTCACCGAGATCATGCCGGTCACGGTGTCGGGCCCGCGACTGACGATCACGGTTCCGCGGGTGGTGTGGGTCAAGATCGTCCACGTCGTGCTGGTGTCGTTGAAGCTCGACGTGCCGGCGATGGGGAGCGGATCCTCCGCGCTGATCACCTCCGGCGCGTGCAGCGACGGACGGTTCGTCGTGACCTCGCACTTCGTGTACGCCGATCCCGGCACGCTGGACGTGCGCAGTTCGTCGCCCTGCCGGTAGGGCTCGCTCACCGCACTGCCGCTGCCGTGACTCAGTCGGGACGCGGCCGCGGCCCGGCGCCGCCCGTCACGCGCCTGCTCTCGTCGCGTGCCTGCGCCCGCGACCACGACCCGGGGTCTCATCAAGAAGTATTGATCTGAGCGCGACGGGATGCTACCGTCCCGGCCGATGTCAAAGACACGAGCGTTGATATGAGCAGCTCGGAGCTTCCGGTGCTGCGCGCCGGACCGTCTGCGCAGGAGTGCTGCGCCCCCGCGGCCGGGCTTGACCCGGCGCTGGACGCCGAGCGGCTGGCGGCGGTCGCCAAGGCGCTGGGCGAGCCTGTTCGCGTCCAGATCCTCGACGTACTGCGTCGCAGCAGCGATGAGGTCTGCCAGTGCGAGCTGATCGCGCTGTTTGACATCGGGCAGTCGCTGCTCTCTCACCACATGCGCAAGCTCGTCGAGGCCGGCGTGGTCACCGTGCAGCGGCGCCACAAGTGGGCCTACTACACCGTCGACACCGATGTCCTGAAGGAGCTGACCAGATGGCTGAGCTGACGACCGACCCCACGACCGCCGCGGCGTTGTCGTGTTGCAGCGCCGAGATGCACGCGACGTGCTGTGAGCCGTCTGAGAAGGCGGCGTGCTGTGGCCAGCGCGCCGCCGGCGCTGGCTGCGGCTGCTCCGCCGGCCACGATGCCGAGACGTCGGCGGCGACCGTGGCGCACGACATCCCGAGACGGTCCGCGAGCGCTACGCCCAGGCGGCGCGTGCGGTGGCGAGCGCCGACAGCGCGTCGGTCGCCGCATCACTGGGCTGCGGGGTGCCGACCGCGGTCGCTGACCTGCACGAGGGCGAGACCGTCCTTGACCTCGGGTCAGGCGCGGGCGCCGACGTGCTGATCAGCGCCCGACGGGTCGGGGAGACCGGCCGGGTGATCGGCCTGGACATGACCGACGAGATGCTCGAGCTCGCGCGCGCCAACGCCCAGCACGCCGGCGTCAGCAACGTGCAGTTCGTCAAGGGCTACATCGAGGACATCCCGCCAACCCCGCCGCCGCCAGCCCGGTGCGGAACTCGGCTTCGGTCAGCGCGCCCGCGATGCACCCTGTCCAGG
>JBELAG010000355.1:0-5774 GCA_049509055.1 Solirubrobacteraceae bacterium | reverse complement strand
CGCTCAGCGAGGCCGGGGTGGCCGAGCTCGTCCGCGCGCGCTTCCCCGCCGCCGACCCGGAGCTGAGCGCCGCCTGCGGACGG
This sequence comes from Solirubrobacteraceae bacterium, assembly GCA_049509055.1. Lineage (GTDB taxonomy): Bacteria > Actinomycetota > Thermoleophilia > Solirubrobacterales > Solirubrobacteraceae > Palsa-465. The sequence goes on along the minus strand of JBELAG010000355.1, from coordinate 5,691 downwards.
GTCACGCTCGGCAACCCTCTCCTGGTGTGCGAGCTGATCGACGCGCTCGACCGCGACGAGTGCGCGCCGACCGCCCAGACCGCGGCTCGCCTTGGCGAGATCATCCCCGAGCGACTGCGCTTCGCGGTCGCCGCCGCGCTGCAGAGCGCCGGCGCCGACGCTCGCCGGGTCGCCCACGGCGTGGCGGTGCTCGGTGACGGCGCGAGCGTCCGCCACGTCGCGGCGCTCACCGGGCTCGACTCGGCGGCGGTGCTCGACGGCGCGGGCGCGTTGGCGTCGATCGACCTGCTGGGCGCCGGACTTCCGCTGGCGTTCGCCCAGCCGCTGCTCGGCGCGGCCGTGCTCGCCTCGCTGAGCCCGTTCGAGCAGGCCGCGGCGCACCTGGCGGCCGCCCGGATCCTGGCCGAGCGCCACGCCGATCCCCGGGAGATCGCCGGACACCTCCTGCGCGGTCACGCCGACGACGACCCCACCGCGATCGCGCCGCTGCGCGCGGCCGCGGCGATGGCCCTGCGCGACGGCGCCCCCGCCTCCGCGGTCGCGCTGTTGGAGCGCGCGCTGGCGGAGGCACCGGCCGCCGAGCAGCGGGTCGAGCTGCTCGCCGAGCTGGGCGAGGCACAGGCCCGCGCGGGCGATCCCGGCGCCGGCGCCCGCCTCGCCGAGGCGCGACGGCTGAGCACCGATCCCCGCCGGCGCGCCGAGCTGGCGCTGGCCGAAGGACGCGCGCACTACGCGACCGGGCGCTTCGCCGACGCCGCCGAGGTACTGGCGTCCGCCGCATGCGAGCTCGGCGACGCCGAGCCGCAGTTGGGGGCCGACCTGACCGCCACCTACCTCTGCTCGGCCGCGATGGTGTCCGACCTGCACGGCCCTGTGGTCGCCCTGCGCGAGCGTCTGCTGAGCGCGATCTCCGGCCCCCCGACCGCGCTGCAGCGCGCGGCGATCGCCCACACCGCCGTGCACGACAGCCTCCTGGGCGCGCCCCGCGCGCAGGTCCGCAGGCTCGCGACGCTGGCCTGGGGCGACGGGGCGCTGCTGCACGCCAACGGCGGCCTCGAGCTCGGCGCGCCGCTCCTGTGCGCCGCGCTGGTCGTCGCCGATGAGCTCGAGCTGGCGATCGAGATCGGCGACGCGGTGCTCACCGCCTCCGACGCCGAGCGACTGTCGCTGGCCGAGGAGTTCGTCAGCTGCGTCCGCGCGTGGGCGCTCTACCAGCAGGGCCGGATCGCCGAAGCCGAGGCCGACGCCAGCGCCGCGCTCGACAGCCCGCTGACCGCCGGGACCTCCTTCGCCCACTGCGCCCGCGCGGTGATCGCGTCGTGCCACATCGAGCGCGGGCAGCTCGATCATGCCGAGGCCGTGCTCGCCGCCCACGATCGTCACGTCCTCGTCCCACCGATTTGGCAGGCGCTGCTGCTGCACACGCGGGCACTGCTGCGACTGGCCGAGCGCCATCCCCAGGAGGCGCTCGCCGACGCCCTTCAGGCCGGCGCGGCGATCGACGCGCACTACCCCCACTCCAGCCCGGGAGCGATCCCGTGGCGCTCGACCGCCGCCCTCGCCCACCTCGCGCTCGGCGAGCCCAGGCCGGCGCGCGCGCTGATCAAGGACGAGCTCGCCCGCGCTCACAAGCTCGGCCTCACCCGGATGGCGATCCGCAACCTGCGCATCCTCGGCCTGGCGCTCAACGGCCAGGGCCTCGAGAAGCTCGCCCAGGCTGTGGAGGCCGGCGACGCCTATCCCGCCCGCCTGGAGCACATCCGTGCGCTCGTCGACTACGGCGCCGCGCTGCGCCGGCGCAACCGCCGCGCCGACGCCCGCGAGCCGCTGCGGCGCGGCCTCGATCTCAGCCACCGCGGCGGCGCCGGGATGCTCGAGTCACGCGCCCAGACCGAGCTGACCGCGGCGGGCGCCCGCCCCCGCCGGCCGGCCGCCAGCGGCGTGGACTCGCTGACCGTCAGCCAGCGCCCCGTCGCCGAGCTGGCCGCCAGCGGCCTGACCACCCGGCAGATCGCCGAGGCCCTGTTCGTGACCCCCAAGACCGTCGAGTTCCATCTGCGCCAGACCTACCTCAAGCTCGACGTCACCAGCCGCGAGGGCCTCACCGAGGCGCTGACGGCCGGATGACCGAGAGTCGTCACGATTCGTACGCTTGATCATCCAGCCGTATCACACTTTCAACCGAAAGGTCGGTCATGTCCCGGCGACTCATCTCTGCCGTGAGCCTCACACTCACCATCTATGCGTTCGCCGCGTGGGTCTATGTCGCGGTCACCGCGCTGGTGGCCCCCAACACCCTCAGCCTCCAACTCACGCATCTTGCGTCGTGGCCGCGAACCGATACGTTTGGGGAGATGAGCTTTCTGGTCTCCTTGGTCTCGTTTGCCACCTACCTGGCAATCAGCCAACCGATGCCCGACCGCAACCGCGCCTCGCGTGCCGAGTAGCCGGTCCATGCGTCTGCAGGGTCTCGTCGACTCGGCGGCGGCGCGGCTCCACCGCGCACCTGGGCATCGTCGAGAGATTGCGTGGTCGGTTGACCCCGGACGCACCACCGGGTCTCGTCGTGTCGGGCCGGCACCGTACCGCGCGCAGCCGCTTTCCTGAAGTCTGATCTGCTATGGATCGCAACCGTCGTCTCGCGCGGACCTCCTCGGACAAAACGTCCGGGAACTCTGCGCGTTATGCTCGGCAGCACTCGGTTCACGGAACTGCGGCACGTCGCGCGGTCTTTGTGTTCGTCGTGTGCGTGCTCGCGGCCTCGCTGGTACTCATTCTTCATCGCGGATCCCGCAGCCTGTCGGTCATCGTCCGCAAACCCAACGTCTCGTCGCAGCACGCGACCCTGGTGTGGGAGGCAGACTTCGCGGGCCCCAGCGGAACTCCGCCGAGCACGCAACAGTGGGACGTTGTGCAAGGAGGCGGCGGGTGGGGCCATCACGAGCTACAGACGTACGATTCTGGGGAGCATACCGTCGGTCTGACTGGTAGCGGCTTCCTGAGTATCACCGCCCAGCGTTTCACTGCTCCTTCGACGGGCACGGTTACCTATTCCTCCGGCCGAGTTCAGAGCGGGGCGTTCAGCCTCTCCAGCGCGTTGGTGACAGCGCGGCTCAGGACTCCGCCGGGGCAAGGGCTGTGGCCCGCATTCTGGCTCGAGAGCTACGGCTCTGAGCATCCCGTGCCCGTAGAGCTCGACGCGATGGAGGCGATCGGTCGGCGGCCGGACACCGCCTTTGGAACCGCCCATTTCGGTACACTCAAGCGGAGCGCGGGCTTGACGTTGGCCCAGCCCCTGAGTGACAGCTTTCATGTGTACGCCGTCGAATGGACGCCTCGCCTCATTCGCTTTTTCTTCGATGGGAGACCGTACGCCACGGTTATGCGGTCGAGCTTGCCGTCCCGGGCTGCTTGGCCGTCCGATCTTTCGATGCACATCATTCTCAATCTCGCGGTCGGCGGAGACTGGCCGGGTCCACCATCCCAGACGACGCCGTTCCCAGCCCATATGTTGGTCGCCTGGGTACGCGTCTACCGTTTGTCGAGCACCGGATGACGCCTGGCTCATCTGCCGATGACCTCGAACCGCCGAGATCTTACGATCGGTCGAGGCGGGGATGGCGGTGCGGCTTGACTTCGCAGTATGCCCGGTTCACCTGATCCGGAATCCGGGGTCCGTGGTGATCTCCAGGCCCGGACCGGTAACGCGACGCTACGGCCGAACACATCGAGTATCCTGCCTTCGGCTCGCCGAGAATCCAGTACCAGGCTTGTGCCCAGAACGGAACACGACGGTCCTCAAAGCTTCGATCCGACACCATGACGTCATGACCTGTCGCAACGATATCGCCGGCTCAGCCGGTCCCGGTAGCACTAGACGGATAACTCGACCGTGAGCGACGCAGCGCGGAACCCGCGATTCTCGGTCGTCGTGTGCTGCTACAACGGCGAGGCGATGATAGGTGAGACCCTGGCGCACATCCAACGTCAGTCGCTGGATGCGGACGCCTTCGAGGTCATCGTCGTCGACGATGGCTCCACCGACAGGACGGCGGAGGTCGCTTCGGCGTCGGGAGCCCGCGTCGTTTCGCTGTACCCCAACTGCGGCCTGGCCGCTGCGCGTAACGCCGGCATCCACGCAGCGGCTGGGGAGATCGTGGCATTCACCGACGATGATTGCGAACCGGCGGAGCATTGGCTGGAGGCGTTGGACGAGTCGTTCGCAGACCCACTCGTCGACGGAGTTGGCGGTCAGGTGATCGCGGCCTCCACCGATGGCCTCGTCCTGCGGTATCTGGCGGCCCGTCCACCGGTACCGTTCGGTGCTGAACTCCTCGTGTCCAATCGCCTGTCGTACAGGCTTCGCTTGTATCTTCGCAATGTGTGGCGTTCCCCCCCATCTCTGGCGCCCGGAGCAGTGCTGTTCACCGTCGTCGGCGCGAACATGGCGTTTCGCCGTCAAGTCATGCTAGACGTGTCCGGATTTGATGAGGCCTTCAGGTTTGGCGGCGAGGAGGAGGAGTTCTGTCGTCGCGTGAACTCGAGGCCGGGTCGATCACGGCTGGTTTATCAGCCGCGTGCCATCATCGTGCATCGCTTTCAGGCGACAATGCGATACGCGGTGAATCGGTCGAGGTGGTACGGACGGGGCAACGCCCGCTCAGCGCTAAAGCATCCTGATGCACGTCTGATTGTGTATCCATTTCCGCTTCTCGTGTTCCTGTCCCTGCTCGCCGCGGTCGTAACAAAGCGAAGGACATTCGCTGGAATCGGGTTGCTCATTCCATTGCTCGGCTATGCACGGTGGCCCGTCGATGCGTTGCGCAGGAAGTCGCTCGAGCCGTTGACGTATCCCTACCTCCAACTCACCGAGGAGGCGTGCACGATGCTGGGCGAGTTCGAGGGCCATCGAGCCGGCTATGTGCCGGTGCCGAGCCGGCAACTGGGCGAAGAGTAGCCGCGGCGCTGCGGCCCGGATGACCGCGCGCGTCAGGCGCTGCTCGGAGCGGGCGCGAGGTCGCCGGGCCACGCCGGCGGCGCGGCGTCGTGGTCGCCGTCCTCGACGACGCTGCCCTCGACGTTGAGACGCGGGAGCACGCGATCGAGCGCCGCGGGCAGCGCCCAGTTGGCCTTGCCGAGGATCAGCATCAACGCGGGGACGAGCACCGAGCGGACGATCAGCGCGTCGAGCAGCACGGCGCTGGCGAGTCCGAGGCCGAACATCTCGATGATCACCTGACCGCCGAGGATGAACGATCCGAACACGAGGATCATGATCGCGGCGGCGGCGGTGATCGTGCGTCCGGTCGCGGCCAGCCCGCGGGTCACCGCCAGCCGGTTGTCACCGGTTCTGTGCCACTCCTCGTAGATGCGGCTGACGAGGAACACCTCGTAGTCCATCGAGAGGCCGAACAGGATGGCGAACATCATCACCGGGATGAACGCCTCGATCGGCCCGGTGGAGTCGATCCCCAGCAGCGACGCGAACCAGCCGAACTGGAACACCGCGGTGACGACGCCGAACGCCGCTCCGGCCGACAGCATGTTCATGATCGCGGCCGTGGCGGGGATCACGAGGCTGCGGAACACCGCGGTGAGCAGCAGGAACGACAGCAGCACGACGACGCCGATGAACAGCGGGAGCTTGCCGGAGAGCACGCTCGAGAAGTCCGCGAAGATCGCGGTCTGGCC
>JBELAG010000354.1:0-5797 GCA_049509055.1 Solirubrobacteraceae bacterium | reverse complement strand
CACTACGAGAACCGCTGCGAGCGGTTCATGATCGCCGCCGGAACATCCCGGATCGCCTACGAGGCCGAGCTGCTGCTCACCGAACCGGCCGACCGGATCGAGCCCGACGCGCCGGAGACGCCGATCGCGGCGCTGCCCGACGAGGTCCTCAGCTTCGTGATGCCGAGCCGGTTCTGCCTGCCCGACGAGCTCGGCGCCGTCGCCTGGCAGCAGTTCGGAGACCATCCCGCCGGGTGGGGACGCGTGCAGGCGATCGTCGACTTCGTCCACCACCACCTCGAGTTCATGCCGGGCGCCTCGAACCCGTGGACGACCGCGGCGGACGTCTACCGCGCCCGCCAGGGCGTGTGCCGCGACTTTGCGCACCTGGCGATCAGCTTCTGCCGCGCCCTCAACATCCCGGCGCGCTACGTCTTCGGCTACATCCCGGACGTCGGCGTCCCGGTGCCCGTCGAGCCGATGGACTTCGCGGCCTGGTTCGAGGTGTATCTCGATGGGCGCTGGCACACCTTCGACGCGCGCAACAACACGCCGCGGGTCGGCCGCGTCGTCGTCGGACGCGGGCGCGACGCGGTCGACGTCGCCCTGATCACCTCGTTCGGGCCCCACACGCTGACCGGCTTCGAGGTCATCGCCGAGCAGATCGAACGACCGGCGGCGTAGCTGATGGCGCGATGACCGCGTCCCTGCCCACCCATTCGCCGGCCGGCTACGGGGCGCTGCCGGGCTGCTATGACGAGATGGTCGATCCGGCGGGCGCGCCACGCCCGCACTGGGCGCACCTGGCGGGCGTGCTCTCCGAGCTCGGCGTCGACGAGCTCCTGCGCCGTCATGACGAGGCCGCGCGGCTGATCGACCAGGACGGCGTCGTCTACAACGCCTACGACGACGCCGACCGGCCCGGGCAGCCGTGGCTGCTGGATCCGCTGCCGATCGTGCTCTCCAGCCACGAGTGGGCATCGATCGAGCGAGGGCTGATCGAGCGCGCCGAGGTGCTCGATCTCGTGCTGGAGGATCTCTACGGCCCGCGCGACCTGCTGCGGCGCGGGCTGCTGGCGCCCGAGATCGTGTTCGGCCACGCCGGCTTTCTGCGGCCCTGGGACCAGATCCGCCTTCCCGGCCGCCATCAGCTGTTCACCTACGCCGCCGACATCGGCCGCGATGGCGACGGACACCCGCTGGTGCTCTCCGACCGCACGCAGGCGCCGTCGGGGTTCGGCTACGCGCTCGAGGCACGCTCGGTGATCTCCCGGGTGTTCCCCTCGCTGTATCGCGACGCCCAGGTCCACCGGCTCGCTCCCTTCTTCCGGGCGCTGCGCTCAGCGCTGCAGGACGTCGCGCCGCCGCAGGCCGACGATCCCCGGATCGTCGTCCTGACCCCGGGACCGTTCAACGAGACCGCCTTCGAGCACGCCTTCCTCGCTTCCCAGCTCGGCTACCCGCTGGTCGAGGGATCAGACCTCGTGACGCGCCGGGGCCGGGTGTGGATGCGCTCGCTCGGGCGGCTGGAGCCGGTCGACGTGATCCTGCGCCGGGTCGACGCGTGGTTCTGCGATCCGCTGGAGCTCAAGCCCGACTCCCAGCTCGGCACGCCCGGGCTCGTCCAGGCCGCGCGCGCGGGGGCCGTGTCGATCGTCAACCCGCTTGGGTCGAGCGTGCTGGAGAACCCGGCGCTGATGGCCTTCCTGCCGGGTATCTGCCGGCATCTGCTCGGCCGGCCGCTCGCGCTGGAGAGCGTCCCGACGTGGTGGTGCGGCGATCCCGGCGGGCTGCGCCATGTGCTCGCCAACCTCGAGCGCCTCGTGGTGCGCCCGGTCTCGCGCCCGGCGGGGACGGGCTCGGTCTTCGGCTGGGAGCTGAGCGCCGACGCGCTGCACGAGTGGCGGCGGCGGATCGAGGCGCAGCCGATCGCCTGGGTGGGGCAGGAGCCGCTGGCGATGGCGAGCGTCCCGACGCTCACCCCGGCCGGGCTCGCTCCCCGGCGCAGCGTGCTGCGCGCGTTCGCCGTTCCCCGCAACGACTCGTTCACGGTGATGCCGGGCGGGCTCACGCGCGTGGCGCCCGGCCTCGACGCGACGCGGATCTCCAACCAGGCGGGCGCGATCAGCAAGGACACCTGGGTGCTCGCGTCCGAGCCCGAGGGGCTGACCGGCTTCTGGCTGGACTCCGGGCCGACCGTCGACCGGATCGACCCGATGGCGTCGATCCCGTCGCGGACGGCGGAGAACCTGTGGTGGCTCGGGCGCTACGCCGAGCGCGCGGAGGCGATGACGCGTCTGCTGCGGGTCGTCTACGAGCGCCGCAGCGACTTCCAGGGCAGCGCCAACCTCGCGGGCGTCGAGTCGCTGCGCGCCCTGCTCGGCGCCCTGACGGCCACGACGGCGACGTACCCCGGGTTCATCGGTGAGGGAGCGCAGGAGCGGCTGGAGTCGCCCGGGCGCGAATTGCTCGACCTCGTCGTCGACGACGCGCGGCCCGGCACCCTCGCGCATTCCGTGCGCGCGCTGCTGGGCGCCGCCTACGCGGTCCGCGACCAGCTGTCGGGCGACACGTGGCTGGTGGTCGGCGCGCTGGACCGCGAGATCGACGAGCTCCACGATCCGGGCAACGACCCGCAGGCCGTGGTCTCCGGCACGCTGCAGCGGGTCATGCAGAGCCTGCTCGCGCTCGGCGGACTGGTCAACGAGAGCATGGTCAGGGACATCGGCTGGCGCTTCCTGCACGCCGGGGCCCGGCTGGAGCGCAGCGCGCAGCTGCTGTCGCTGCTGCACGAGCTCGTGACCGTCTCGCGCTCGACCGCCACCGACAGCCTCGTGCTGGAGTCGGTGCTGACGGCGGCGGAGAGCATCATGACCTACCGCCGCCGCTACCGCTCGCACGCGCAGCTGGAGACCGTCCTCGACCTGCTGCTGCTCGACGAGGGCAATCCGCGGTCGCTGGCGTTCGGGCTGGCGGGACTGACTGACGATCTCGGCGGCCTGCCGGCCGGATCGGACCGGCGCCTGCGCGACGAGCAGCGACTGCTGCTGGAGGCCTCCACCGCCCTGCGCCTCGCCGACACCGTGACGCTCGCCGAGCAGGACGAGTTGGGACGGCGCCCGGAGCTCGAGGCGTTTCTGCTCGCGCTGCGCGAGAAGCTGCTGGCGGCCGCGGATGCCGTCGAGCGATCGCACTTCGACCATCTCGCCCCGCGCTGGTCGCTGGTCGGACCGGCGGGCGCGCGCGGATCCGGCACCGGCGGGCGCTGAGGAGGGCGCAGACGATGCCCGCCCGCTACGAGGTCACGCACCGGACCGCGTACCGCTACGCCTCCGACGTGACCGACAGCTACGCGCAGCTGCATCTGCTGCCCCGTGATCTTCCCGGCCAGCGCTGTCACACCTCCGAGGTGATCATCGATCCGGTACCGGAGGACTATCGCGAGCGGTTGGACTACTTCGGCAATCGCGTGTCGCACCTCGCGATCCACAGCCCGCACCGGGCGCTCACGGTGACCGCCAAGAGCCTCGTCGAGGTCGATGACCGGCCCGGGGAGTCGGCGCTGCACGCAGGCCGGCCCTGGGAGCACGCGCGCGACGCGATCAGCGCCGGCCGGGCGCTGGACCCGCTCGACGCCGTGCAGTACGTGCTCGACTCGCCGCTCGTCGGCGCCTCGCCCGCGTTCGCCGACTACGCGGCGGAGACGTTCACCCCAGAGCGCCCGCTGCTGGAGGCCGTCTCGGAGCTGTGTCACCGCATCCACGCCGACTTCCGCTACGAGTCGGGCTCGACGTCGGTGAGCACCCCGCTGGCCGAGGTGTTCGCCCAGCGACGCGGCGTCTGCCAGGACTTCGCCCACCTCGGGATCGCCTGCCTGCGCTCGCTCGGGCTCGCCGGGCGCTACGTGAGCGGCTACCTGGAGACCGATCCGCCGCCCGGCCGGCCGAAGCTGATGGGCGCCGATGGCTCCCACGCCTGGCTGTCGGCGCTCATCCCCTGGGCCGGCTGGCTCGACATCGACCCGACCAACGACCAGCTGGCCAGCAGCCGCTACATCGTCACCGCCTACGGGCGCGACTACAGCGACGTGCCGCCGCTCAACGGCGTCATCTACACCCGGGGCGCGACCGAGAGCCTGCGCGTGTCGGTTGACGTCGTCGCCCTGCCGGGCGCGCCGAGCGGCGCGTAGCGCCGAGCGTCGCGGAGCGCGTTGGGGGCCGGGTCCGGGCGCGCCTCACCCGCCCCATCTCGCCAACCGGCAATTCGTGCCAAATCCCGATCGCACTCGCGAGATTTGTCGCGCAGCGGCGCCCCGACGCGCGGGTCGTGACAAATCCGGCACCGGCTGCCGGATGTGCCACGGATCGCCGGTTGCGACAGCGCCGATTGGCCGGCGCGATCCGGCGACCGCGCCCAGCGCGGCGGGGACCCGGGCGGGCGCCAGACTGACCCCCGGGGCGGCGCCGGTCGTCCACCGGCGCGCGACCGGCGCGGCGGGGTAAGCCGAGCGCGCCAGGCGGCGGTGCTGCCCGGACCGAACCGGACCGAACCGCGCCGCAGCCGGACCACACCGGGTGCGCCCCGCGGGCGCGTAGGCTGGGGAACGGTCTGATGTCTCACATGGGGAAGGTTGCCCAGCCTCAGCTTGGCCCACGGCCGGCGCCGCGCCCCCCCCGGCCGGCTCCGTGTTGACGGGCGCTCGGCGCGAGGGATATCCTGGCGCGTGAGACAGGGTACGAGGCCTCGCCGCCCGGCAGGGCTCGAAACGAGGGAGAGAGATGAAGCGCTGCCTGCTCGCCTGGGCCGTGGTCTGCGGCATGGTGGTTGTCGCCGTTGCACCCGCCGGCGCCGTCACTCGGCACCCGAACACCCGGCATCCCAACCGGCTCGCCGGCCGGCCCGCGGTGACCCCGGCCGACGCGACGGTGGCTCCCGGCTCTCCGGGCGATGAGAGTTACTTCGACCTGGCCCGCAAGGACTGCGTCGGCACGGCGCGCAACACGCAGTCGAAGGTGTGGTTCACGGTGGCCGACGGCGCGCTGTCGGACGTGTACTGGCCGACGGTCGATGCGACCAACGTGCACACGCTCCAGTACCTGGTCACCGACGGCAGCACGTTCACCGACCTGCAGACCCGTGACATGACGTACGCGCTGGACCCCGACCCCACCGGGATGTCGTGCACGGTGGTGGCCAGCGACGCCGCCCATGGCTACACGATCACCACGACCTACATCGCCGATCCGGAGCACGACGCGGTGCTGATGCGCGTCGGCTTCCACGGCCCGGCCTCAGATCAGCTCTACGTCCGGCTCGACCCGCTCGCCGGTGGGACCGGCGGCGGCGGCCCGGAGAACGCCGGCGGCAACACGGCGGCGCTGGCGCAGGTCGGCAGCCAGTCGGTTCCGGTGGTCGACAACACCAACACCGTCACCGATGCCGCCAATCGTTCCTACGCTGTCCCGACCTATGAGGCGCTGGAGGCGTCGAGCGGGTTCTCGACGGCCAGCGTCGGCTATTCCGACACCGCCAGCGACGGCCTCACGATGCTTGACGGCGCCCATGCGCTGACGCCGTACTCCTCGGCGCCTGACGGCCACGTCACGCTGACCGCGGGTCTGCGCATCGCGCACGGCCGCAGCGTCAACCTCGCGCTGGGCTTCGGGACGACCGAATCCCAAGCACTGGATGTCGCCGGCGCCTCGGTGAGCCAGTCCTTCCCGGCCGTCCTGCGCGCCTACGAGCGGGGATGGAAGCAGTACGACGCCGGGCTGCGCCGGCCGTCGCCGAGCCTCGGCACCGCGGCCGACAACGAGTA
>JBELAG010000353.1:0-5802 GCA_049509055.1 Solirubrobacteraceae bacterium | reverse complement strand
TTCGCCGAGTTCGAGGTGGCCACGCCCGGCGCGTCGCGCGCGGCGGAGGCCGAGATCGCGCTCAGCCCGGCGCAGCGCGCGGCGATGATCTACGCGCTGGACCCCGACACCGCCGCCGACACGGTCGCCCGGAGCCTGAAGGTGGTCGGCGGGCTGGAGGGGGTGGATCTGGCGATGTGGCGATCCGACGGCGAGGCGATCGTCCGCGGCCGCCGCGGCGAGCTGCGCTTCCGGGCGGGTGGCGACCTGGTCGACGCCCGGGGCGAGTCCTGGAGCGTCGACGGCGAGCTGGCGGTGCTGCGCGCCGAGATCCAGGACGGCCGGATCCTCAGCACGGAGTACCCCGATGCGCTGGCACGCGTGTGGTCGGCGCTGCACTGCCCCAACGCCGGCGACGTGCTGCTGTCGGCGGCTCCCGGATATGAGTTCGTCGACTGGGGCGGATCCGACCACGTCGGCGGCGGCTCGCACGGATCGTTGCACCGCAGCGACTCGCTCGGCGCGCTGTTGTGGTGTGGCACCGGACCGGATTCCCGAGCGGCACGGGACCAGTGGTCGCTGCGGGATATCGCGCCGATGATCCGGGGACACTTCGGAGTGCCGGGGTCCGTAGCCTCCGATTAGCGAGCGGTTAACGCTCCCGTGACTTACGAGCTTTCGACAAATGGCCGATACCCTGACCGAGATGCCGGAAGACGTCTCCACCGCCGTCGTCGAGCTTCCGCTCCACCATCGGGTCCGCCTCGGGATCCGCAAGGGCGACAATTGGCTGCAGCTGATCCGCTTCGGCGGGGTCGGAGCGACCGGCTACGCGGTCAACCTCATCGTGTTCGCGCTGTGCGTCCACGGACTCAAGATCGACTACAAGGTGGCCTCGCCGATCGCCTACTTCGTGGCGACGACCAACAACTTCTACTGGAACCGCCATTGGACGTTCGGCCACAAGCGCGAAGCCCATCCGGCGCAGCAGGCGTGGCGGTTCTACGCGGTGTCGCTGGTGTCGTTCGGCTTCAACTACGTGATCCTCGTGTCGCTGGTCAGGGCCACCGGCATGGAGAAGGTGCTCGCGCAGGCGATCGCCAACGCCGCCGCCACCCCGATCAACTTCCTCGGGCAGAAGCTCTGGAGCTTCCGGGCATAAGCCGGCTGGCCGGGCTGCTGGTGGCGCTGGTGTTCGGCGCCCTGATGTGGGCGGCCTCCGCGCAGGCCGCGACGACGACCGCTGCCGCCGTCGTTCCCGGCACGCCGGTGCAGGTCCTCTCCCTGACCAAGCCGCCCGCCGGATACCGGATGACCGCCGGCGAGGTCCTGGCGATCGCCCGCCGCGACCCCCGGGTCACGACCGAGCTGCGCCGCCATCCGCTCGCACAGCCCTACGAGTACACCAAGGGCGCGCCGACCTGGCAGGTCAGCTGGTTCTCGGCCACCCGTCCGTCGCGGGAGCTGATGCAGGTCTACATCGACGACGACACCGGCGTCGTCACCCAGGTCTGGACCGGCTTTCAGGTGGCCTGGACGATGGCCCGAGGCTACCCCGGGGCGTTCGGGCGGCGCGTCAACGCCTGGTACATCTGGCTCCCGCTGTGCGCCCTGTTCGTGGCGCCGTTTCTCCCATGGCGCCGGCGACCGACGCTGCTGCACCTCGACCTGCTGATGCTGCTGGGCTTCTCGATCTCGCTGGCCTTCTTCAACCATGCGGCGATCGGCCTGTCGGTACCGCTCGTCTATCCGTTCCTGATCTATCTGATGGTGCGCATGCTCGCGCTCGCGTTCGGCCGCGGCCGGCCGCGCGAGCCGCTGACGATCGCCGTGCCGTTCCAATGGCTGGCGATCGCCACGGTCTTCCTGATGGCCTTCCGGATCGGCCTCAACATCCTGAACTCCAACGTCATCGACGTCGGCTACGCCGGCGTGATCGGCGCCGACAAGCTGATCCACGGCCACGCGCTGTACGGCGGCTGGCCGACCGACAACCTGTATGGCGACACCTACGGGCCGGTGAGCTACTACTTCTACGTGCCGTTCCGGCTGATCTTCGGGTGGAGCGGGACGTGGGACTCGCTGCCCGCCGCGCACGCGGCGTCGATCTTCTTCGACCTCGCGACGCTCGGCGGGCTGATCGTGCTCGGCCGGCGGCTGCGCGGCAACGCGCTGGCGGCGATCCTGGCGTACGCGTGGGCCGCCTATCCGTTCACCCTCTACGCGATGAACTCCAACACCAACGACAGCCTGGTGGCGGCGCTGCTGGTGGCGGCGTTGCTGGTGATCACCTCGGCGCCCGGCCGCGGCGTCGCCGCGGCACTCGCCGGCATGACCAAGTTCGCGCCGTTCGCGCTCGCGCCGCTGCTGATGCGTGGCACCGACGAGCACCCGCGCGAGCGCTCGCTGGCCGCCTACGTGATCGCGTTCGGCGCCACCGTGTTCGTGGTGATGCTCCCCGTCGTGCTCAAGGGCGACCTGCACGCATTCTGGACCGACTCGATCGTGTATCAGTCCAATCGCATGACGCCATTCTCGGTATGGGGGCTGTGGGGCGGGCTGGGCGGCCTGCAGCGCCTGCTGCAGGGCGCGGTGATCGGGCTCGCCGTGCTGGTCGCGTTCTATCCCGAGCGGCGCGGGGTGGTGGAGGTCGCGGCGCTGTCGGCGGCGGTGGTGATCGCGCTGCAGCTGACCGTCACCTACTGGCTGTACCCCTACATCGTGTGGTTCCTGCCCGGCGTGCTGGTCGCGCTGTTCGGATCGCATCCCGAGCGCCGTGCGCACTTTGAGGAGCAGATGTGGATCGAGCAGCCCGAGCCGATCCCGATCCGCATCGTCGCGGACCCCTGAAAGGGAGGAGATCGAGGTCAGATCCCCGTGGCGGCCGGCGCCAGCAGCTGCTCGATCGCCTCGGCGCGCAGCGGGTCCGACGAGGCGGTGATCAGGACGGCGTTGAGCCACGGGTCCTCGTCGGAGGTCTCGAAGCGGATTGGCATCTTCGTGGTCATCGCCTCGATCGCCAGCTCGCGCTTGACGCCGATCACCCCGCCCTTGGGGCCGGTCATGCCGACATCGGTGATGTAGGCGGTGCCGCCGGGCAGGACGCGGGCGTCGGCGGTCGGGACGTGGGTGTGGGTGCCGACCACCGCGGTCACGCGACCATCGAGATACCAGCCCATCCCCACCTTCTCGCTGGTCGCCTCGGCGTGCATGTCGACGAGCACGTGATCGACCTCTCCCTTGAGGGCGTGCAGGGCGGCGTCGGCCTCGGCGAACACCGGGCGACCGGCGTCCATGTACAGGTTGCCCGACAGCGACACCACCCCCAGCCGGACGCCCCCGCGGCTGACCACGCACCAGCCGTGGCCCGGCTGGCGGCGCAGGAAGTTGGCGGGCCGCAGGATCTCGCGGCGCTCATCGAGGTAGGCGTAGATGTCGCGCTGGCGGTAGGTGTGATTGCCGAGCGTGATCACGTCGACGCCGGCCGCGAACAGCTGATCGGCGATCTTGGGGGTGATCCCCAACCCGCCCGCGACGTTCTCGCCGTTGACGACGGTGAAGTCGACGGCGTGGCGCTCGCGCAGGGTCGGGAGCAGCCCCAGCAGGGTCCGCTTCCCCAACCCCCCGACGACGTCGCCGACAAACAGGATCCTGGCGGAGTGGCTCATCGCATGCGTTCCTTGACCCCTCATACTCTCAGGTGATGCGCTTCCGGGTCCGCACGCGCGACTTCACGCGACCACCGGATTCGCCCGAGGCCCCCGACCACGGCGGCGCGCCCGATCCGGACGCCGCACCCGGCCGGGACGCGGCCCATGAGACGCCGGAGCTCGAGTTCACGCCAGTCGCCCCCTCCGTCGCTCCCGTCGTCGTCCCCCGCTGGGTGCAACTGGTGCTGCTCCCGATCGCGCTGCTGGCGCTGTGGGCCCTGGCACGCGCGGCGGGCACCGTCCTGCTCGTCCTGATCGTCGCCTGCGTCGTGGCGCTGATCCTCGCGCCGGTCGTGCGGCTGCTGTCGGCCCGGATGCCGCGCGGGCTGGCGATCCTGCTCGTCTACTTCGGCTGTTTCGCGATCGTCGCGGGCATCGGCGTGCTGCTCGCCAACCCGGTCAGCACGCAGGTCACGCGGTTTGAGCGCAACGTGCCGCAGATCGTCAGCAGCGCCAACCGCGAGCTGGCCTCGCTGCAGAAGTTCCTGGACGGCCACGGGATCAACGTTCACATCCAGCAGCAGGGGCAGACCGCGCTGCAGACGCTCCAGAAGGACCTGCTCAAGCGCTCGGGCGACATCGTAACCTTCTCCCGCGACCTGCTCGCCAGCGTGGTGACGATCAGCTTCGACCTCGTGCTGATCCTCGTGCTGTCGGTCTACCTGCTGATCTACGGCCGCCAGATCGGTGCGCTCGTGCGATCGATCATGCCGCCCGGCGACGGCACCCCCGAGGACGACTACCCGCGGCTGGTCCAGCAGGCGGTCTCGGGCTACGTGCGCGGGCAGCTGCTGTTCAGCCTGATCATGGGCACGAGCGCGGGGGTCGTGCTGACGATCTTCGGCCTCGTCGGGATCTTCCCCGACGGCGAGCGCTTCGCGATCTTCTTCGGCGCGTTCTACGGCCTGATGGAGTTCATCCCCTACATCGGGCCGATCATCGGGCCGGTGCCGCCGGTGCTGCTGGCTCTGTTCGAGCACCCGATCGCCGCCGTCTGGCTGATCCTCGTGTTCATCGCGCTGCAGGAGCTCGAGGGCCACGTCGTCGCGCCGCAGGTGTTCCGGATCTCACTGCGGATCAACCCGATCCTGATCATCCTGGCGCTGCTGATCGGCTACCAGCTGTACGGCATCGTCGGTTCGCTGGTCGCGCTGCCGGTGATCGCGGTGCTGCGCCAGACCGCGCTCTACCTGCGCCGCCATCTGGTGCTGGAGCCGTGGGGGGTGCGGGGCGTGGGGCTCGGGGTGCTCACCGACGAACCGGAACGATGTCCGGACTGCGGAGCCGGGGCGTCGGGCGACGACGCCTACTGCCGGGTCTGCGGCGCCTCGCTGGCGCCGCGCGTGCGCAGCTCGTAGTCGCGGCCTCGGCCGGTAGCCTCACCGCGGTGACGTCCGCCACCTCGCCGGCCACCACCCTCGCGGCCCGTTCGCTGACCAAGCGCTTCGGCACCCGCGAGGCGCTCCGCGACGTCAGCTTCGAGCTCGTCCCGGGCGAGCTGGTGGGGATCATCGGGCCCAACGGGGCGGGCAAGACGACGCTGCTGTCGATCCTGGCGGGCGTGCTCGCCGCCGACGAGGGCGAGCTCAGCCTGCCGGCAGCCGAGATCGGCTGGAGGGTTGGGTGGGTTCCCCAATCCCCGGCGCTGTACTCAAAGCTGTCGGTGGCCGAGAACCTGCGGCTGTTCGCGCGCCTGGAGAAGCTTCCCGACCCCAAGGCGGCGGTGGCGGCGATGCTGGAGCAGACGGGGCTGGGCGACCGCGCCGGGGAGGAGGTCGGGCGGTTGTCGGGCGGCAACCAGCAGCGCGTCAACATCGCGATCGGCCTGCTGTCGTCGCCCGCGGTGCTGCTGCTCGACGAGCCCACGGCGTCGCTGGACCCCCGCCAGCGCGAGCGGCTGTGGGAGTTCATCTCCGCCCTGGCGGGGCGCGGGACGACGGTCGCGTTCTCCACCCACAACGTCGCCGAGGTCGAGCGCTACGCCACCCGCGTGCTGCTGCTGGCCGACGGCGAGCTGCTGTTCACCGGCACGCCGGCGCAGCTCGATCAGGCGGTCGGCGGCGAGGCCGGCGCCGGCGGGGCGGTCGGTTCCGGCGGGGCGGTCGATCTCGAG
>JBELAG010000352.1:0-5874 GCA_049509055.1 Solirubrobacteraceae bacterium | reverse complement strand
CCGACGGCGCCTTGCCGACCATCGCCGCGAAGTCGCTGACGGCGTTCATGTCCCACGGCGCCTCGTTACCGGTGAACTGGCTGCCGATCTGCGCACCCCACAGCATCGTGGGACCGGTCGGCGCAGCGGGGGCGGGCGTCGATCCGGAGGGCGTCGTCGTCGTGGTCGTCGCGGTCGCGGCGGAGGCCGTCGGTGCGACGGTGCGACCGGCACCGCTGGCGGGGGCCGGCGACGGAACGGTAGGATGGCGCTCGGGCGTGGTGCGGAAGCTTCCGACGGTGGTGTAGCTCCAGCCCCGGGAGCTGTGCGCGTAGGCCACGAAGCGGTACAGCGTGTCCGGCGTCAGGCCCGAGATCTGCGCTCGCATGAGGACGGTCCGGCCATCGGATGACCGCGGTCCCGCGGTCGTGACCGTCGCGTCATAGGGCGTGGTGTCGCCGTACTGAAAGCCGTAGGTCGCCGGCCGGCCGGTCCAGGCGACCGTCACCTGGAGGTCCGCGGTGGTGGCCGTAACCTTCGACAGCACCCGGGAGTGATTCGCGATCACCAGCCTGCAGGCCGACGACTCGTTCACCGCATCGCGGCCGCACGCGCGGGCCTGGGATTGCGCGGGCACGAGCGCGGCCCACGTCAGACCACAGCCGGCGAGCACCAGCGCCGCCGAGAGCCACCCGGATAGCAGGCGCTTGAGCATTCACTGGGAGGAGTCGGTCCGTGCCGGGCGCGGGGCGATCCTCGGCGGCCGGCGTTGGACGGACATCCGACCGGCCCGCCTCCACCGCCGGACGGATGTTCGAGCGCGGGCGCGGCGGTGACGGTGCGGTCCGCCGCGCGGATGATCGTCGTGGTGTCGGCCCTCGCGGCCGCCGTCGCGGTCGCGGTCGTCGTGCTCGGCGCCGCCGGCCCCGCGCGCTGGCTGTGGGGCCTGCAGACCCCCGATCCGTTCGCCCCCGTTCCGGCGGCCGGGCGTCCGGCGATCAGCGGCGATCTCGCCCGCATCGCCGGCAAGGCGCCGTCGGTGGTGCCGTTCAACGTGCCGTTTCAGAACTGCTCTGACCCGGCGGCGTGCACGTTCTATGCGTTCCCGGCCGGCGAGATGGGCGCCGTGCACGCCTACGGCGCGATCCCGATGCTCAACTGGTCCTCGATGTCGATCCCGCTGAGCGCCGATCAGCCGGCGTTCACCCTGGCGCGCGTCGCGGGCGGCTCATTCGACAGCTACATCGAGCAGTTCGCGCAGGCCGCCGCGCACTGGGGTCACCCGTTCCTGCTGCGCTTCGACTGGGAGATGAACGGCAACTGGTTTCCGTGGGAGGCGGGCGCCAACGGCAACGACGCGGCCCGGTTCGTGGCGGCGTGGCGCCACGTGCACGACATCTTCACCGCCGCCGGCGCCACCAACGCGACCTGGGTGTGGTGTCCCAACGTCGACTTCGAGCACCGGTTCACGCCGCTCGCCGACCTGTACCCCGGCAGCGCCTACGTCGACTGGACGTGCCTGGACGGCTACAACCTCGGCGACCTGCGCGGGCCGGGCGGCTGGATGACCTTCGATCAGGTGTTCGCGTCGACCTACCGTGAGGTGGTGGCGATCGCCCCCGGCAAGCCGATGATCATCGGCGAGACCGCCAGCTCGGAGACCGGCGGCGACAAGGCGGCGTGGATCACCGACATGTTCGCCAGGCTCCCGCGCTATCACAATATCCACGGGCTGATCTACTTCGACACCGACGACGGCGGCGACGACTGGCCGTTGAGCACGAGCCACGCCGCGACCGCGGCCTTCCGAGCCGGGATCGCCAACCCGGCCTATGCCACCAATACCTATTCCGATCAGACGACCTCTCCGATCCCGCCGCCATGAGCCTCGGCAACCCTGACGCCGTCACACGCGCCGATCCGCCGCCGAGCCCGGCGCCGCTCGTGCCCGCGCCGATCGCGCCGCCGCCGCCCGGGGCGCGGCGGGCGGGGGGCGGGGGATGGCGCCGGCGCGTCGGGCGCAGCCTCGGGCAGCGGCTCACCGACGACCCGCTGCGGCGCAACTCCCTGTGGCTGATGGCGAGCATGGTCGCCAACCAGGCTCTCGGCGCGGCCTTCTGGCTGACCTCGGCGCGCTACTTCACGGCCGCGACGGTCGGCCTGGCCACCGGCATCACGTCGCTGATGACGATCACGTCGATGATCTCCAACGTCGGCGCGCCGACCGCGCTCGTCCAGCTGCTGCCGGGGCGCCGGTCGGTCGAGGAATGGTCGACGACGTTCAGCGCCGGCGTGATCGCCGCGGTGGTCGCCAGCGCGGTCGGCGCCGTGATCGCGCTGGCCTTCGTCGGGGCGATCTCGTCGCACCTGTCGATCCTCCATGACCACGCCTGGATCGCGGTGCTGTTCGTGCTCGGGACGACGCTGACGTCGCTCAGCAGCGTGCTGGACTTCGTGATGATCGCCGAGCAGGCGAGCGAGCTGATGGCCATCCGGGCGTTCGTGTTCGGGATCACCAAGCTCCCCGTGCTGCTCGTGCCGGCGGTGACCGCGCTGCTCACCCCGAGCCTCGATCTGATCCTCGTGGCCTGGGTCGTCGGCTGGCTGTGCTGCTGCGCGCTGGGCTTGCGGATGATCAGGACCAGGCTGCACGCCCGCGCGCGCCTGCTCGTGCGCGGCACGCTCGCCGAGATCCGCATGATGGCGCGCAACCTGGCCGGCAACCACTTCACCTCGCTGGGCAACGTGCTGCCCACCTATCTGCTGCCCGTGATCGTGATCTCCCGGCTGTCGACCGCCGACAACGCCTACTTCTACATGACCTGGATGATCGGCGGCGTGTTCTTCATGATCTCGGGCACGATCGGCTCAGCGCTGTTCGCCGACGGGATGCGCTCCCCCGAGACGCTCGTTGCCCGGGTGCGGTCGAGCGCGCGCTTCACCGCCGTGCTGGCGGCGCCGGCGATGCTCGTCGCGATCGTGCTCGGCTATCCGATCCTCAGCCTGTTCGGGCACGCCTACGCGGCCCGCGGGTACACGCTGCTGCTGATCCTCACCGTCTGCGCGGTGCCCGACGCGATCACCAACCTCTACGTCGCGGTCCTGCGGGTCCACGACCGCCTGCGCGCCTGCTCGCTGCTGACGATGGGGATGGCCGCTTTCGCGCTCGTGGCGGCGTGGATCGTGGCGCCGTCGACGGGTCTGGTCGGCATCGGCGTGGCCTGGGGCGTCAGCCAGGCGCTCGGCAGCCTGTGGGTGGCCTGGGACGTGCTCGGGCCCGGTCGCCGGCCGGCAACCGGGTCGGGTGCGGGTGGCGAGTAGCGCCGGCCCCGGTGGCCGCGACGGCGCCGGGCGCGTCGGCGTCGCGCCCCGGGCGCATCGGGTCGCCGTGCTCGACGGCGTGCGCGCGCTGGCGATCCTCGACGTCGTCGCCTTCCACGCCGGCCTGCTGGCGGGCGGCGGCCTCGGCGTGACGATCTTCTTCGTGCTGTCGGGATACCTGATCACCGGCATCCTGATGAAGCCCGGATGCCTGACGGGGCGGGGGCTGGCCACGTTCTATGCGCGGCGCCTGCTGCGCCTGTTCCCGGCGCTGGCGGTGGTGGTCGGGTTCTGCGCGCTGTTCGGCCTGCTCGTCCTCCACGGCCACGCCCGCCATCTCGACCTCACCGAGGCGCTCACCAGCGTTCTCTACGTGCAGGACTTCTACCTCGGTCACGGTCGCTTCACCCCCGACTTCGGCTACCTCGGGCACACCTGGTCGCTCGGGATCGAGGAGCAGTTCTACCTGCTGTGGCCGTGGCTGCTGGCCGGCGTGCTGCGGATCTCCGGCCGCCCCGCGGCGCGGATCGCCGTGATCGGGGTGGGGATCGTCGCGATCGCCGCCTGGCGGGCGCATCTCGCCGGCGAGGGGCTCAACGCCCACGTCGGGCTCAACATCGACACCCAGGCCGACGCGCTGCTGGTCGGGTGCGCGCTGGCCCTGGCGATGCCCGGGCTGTCGGTGCGGCTGCCCCGCCATCAGCGGGCGCTCGACGCCGGGGCGCTGGCGGCGCTCGTCGTGCTCGCGGCGATGAGCTCTGAGAACGTCATCCTCCACACGCCCGGGCGGATCGGCTACCTGCTGGTGTCGCTGTCCAGCGCGGTCCTCGTCTGCCGCCTGCTGCTGCCCGGCGCGGGAAGGATCGGCCGCGGGCTGCAGGCGGCGCTGGGGTGGCGACCGGTCGCGGCGATCGGACTGGGCTCCTACAGCCTCTATCTCTGGCATCCGGTGATCTTCGCGATCGCCAAGCGCAACCTCCACATCGACACCGTGCCCCGGGAGCTTGCCGCCGCCCCGGCGCTTGCGCTGGTGATCGGCGCCGTCACGTGGCTGTCGTTCCGTTACGTGGAGACGCCGTTGCAGCGCTACAAGGACGGGCGGCTGCCCGACAGCGGCCCGGCGGTGATCGAGGTCGAGCCCGCCGGCGGCGCCGATCAGCCCGCCGTCCTGGCCCCCATGTGATCGCCCGATGAGCGCCGGTGCGACCACTAGCCTATCGGCGATGCGGCTGCAGCAGATCCTGCCCGGCGCGCCGGCCGGCGCCGGCGATGTCGAGATCGGTGGCCTGGCGTACGACAACCGGCTCGTCGAGCCCGGGACGCTGTTCTTCTGCGTGCCCGGATTCACCCGGGACGGCCATGACTTCGCGCCCGACGCGGTGGCGCGGGGGGCGGCCGCGCTCGTCGTCGAACATCCGCTGGCGCTCGCCGTGCCCGAGGTGCACGTGCCCAGCGTCCGCGGGGCGATGGCGCCGGCGGCGGCGGCGTTCTACGGCGACCCGACGGCCGAGCTGGCCACGGTCGGCGTGACCGGCACCAACGGCAAGACGACGAGCGCGTTCCTCGTCCGGGCGCTGCTGGAGGCCGACGGGCGCCAGACCGGACTGCTGGGAACGGTCAAGAGCGTGATCGGCGGGGTCGAGCACGAGGTCCAGCGCACGACGCCGGAGGCGATCGACCTGCAGCGCACCTTTCGCGAGATGCTCGACGGGGGGGACCGGGCCTGCGCGATGGAGGTCTCCTCCCACGCCCTGGAGCTGCGCCGCGCCGACTCGATCCACTTCGCGGTGGCGATCTTCACCAACCTCACCCAGGACCATCTGGACTTCCATCCCTCGATGGAGGACTACTTCGCCGCCAAGCGATCGCTGTTCGTGCGCTGCCGGCCGGCTATCTCGGTGATCAACAGCGACGACGGCTACGGCGCCCGGCTGGCCGGCGAGATCTCCGGCGCCGTCACCTTCGCGCTCCACAGCGACGCCGACTACCGGGCGACCGACGTGCGGACCGACCCGGCGGGGTCGCACTTCACCGTCCACACCCGGGACGGCGAACCGCTTGACCTGCGCTCGCCGCTGCGGGGCGAGTTCAACGTCTACAACGTGCTCGGGGCGCTGGCCGCGGCGCGGGCGCTGGGCGTCCCGGCGCAGACCTGCGCGGCGGCGATCGCCACCGCCGGGCAGGTCCCCGGCCGCTTCGAGACCGTCGACGAGGGCCAGCCGTTCGCGGTGCTCGTCGATTACGCGCACACTCCCGATTCGCTGGAGAACGTGCTCCGCGCCGCCCGCAAGCTCACCGCCACGCGGCTGCTGGTGGTGTTCGGCTGTGGCGGTGACCGTGACCGCGGCAAGCGACCGCAGATGGGAGAGATCGCGCGCCGGCTCGCGGACCGCGCCTACGTGACCTCCGACAACCCGCGCTCGGAGGATCCCGAGGCGATCATCGCCGAGATCCTGCAGGGCTCGGGCGGTGACGTCTTTCACGACGCCGACCGGCGGTCGGCGATCGCGCAGGCGATCGCCGATGCGGCTCCCGGCGACGTGCTCGTGATCGCCGGCAAGGGCCACGAGCAGG
>JBELAG010000351.1:0-5892 GCA_049509055.1 Solirubrobacteraceae bacterium | reverse complement strand
TGCGGAGCCTCGCCTACGGCTCGGACTTCTCCAAAAGAGATCTCAAACAACGAAACGGCTCATAGAGGACTGACGGGCGCGCACGCGCGGCTCACTGACGCCGTCAGCCTTGATGAAACGTCAACGACAGGCAGCGAAGAGGACCGGGCCCGGAGTGGGGAGGAGGTTCGTTGGGCGGTCTACCGCGAGATCATGGGTTGCCGGTTTGCCCGCAGCGATGAGGACTGGGCGCCGTTGCTGCGCTCACCAGCCCGACGGCTGCAACGACTGCTCGCCTGGCCGCAGCGCGAGCCGGTGGCGCGGTGGCGGCTGATCGAGGCGTGGACAGTCGCGGCGCACGGCCCGCAGATGGCGGCCGCGGGCGGGTTCCGGCTGGCGTTCTGGTCAGAGCAGGCCGCGCATCACGGACCGCGCCTTGACCGCGCACTGGCTCGCTATAGCCGCTACGTCGACGCTCGCCCGGCCGGGTTCCCCGCCGGCGCTGTGGCGGCGTTGGCTCATTTCCTCGCCCAGCACACGCCGCGCCAGGACGGGCCCGAGCACGGGATGGCCTACGACGTGCAGCGGTTCAACGAGCTGACCAAGCAGATGAGCGCCTACGCCCACTACACCCGCCAGCACCACCTCCAGCTCACCGCCGCCCGCGCCCAGCGCCGCGACCGCGCCCGCCAACTCGCCGAACAGCTCAACGTCGGGCTGCGGCTGCGCTTCCGCACCGGCGATGACACGCCGGCCGGCCGGCTGCGGGTCGCCTCAGAGCTGCTGGACTCCGACTACCCCGCCCACCACGCCGCCGGTGAGGTGCTCTACGCCGCCGCGCAACGCGCGCAGCGGCTCACCGAGCGCGACCAGCGACTGCGCGCCGGTAAGCACCCCGGCAACGCCGACGGCCGCTACCGCGCCGCCTGCACCCACGCCCAACGCTGGGGGCTACTGCTGCCGCCGGGACGCTGGCCGGCGGGCTAAGCGTGCTCGGCCCTCCACACCCGGCACGTCTGCTCAAGCGCCTGATCGTCAAGCTCGACGCTGACCTCCTCATCGGCGACACGTCGGCGACCGCGTCGCACAGCTGCGCGACGCGATCAAGCAGACACGCCAGGGCGTGGGACTGGCCGCCCAGGTGCCGACGCGTTCATGACGAGCGCCTGTGTCCATCGCCGGTCAGCGTCTATCCCGGAGGCATTCCGGTGCTACCTCGAGCTTGTCGGGTGCCCCGTAGACGCTCTCACCTGCCCATTGCTGCGCTCTCTGACGGGCGAGCTCAGCGGCCCTACCTGGCGCCTGCGCCGTTCACGGTCTTGGCGCTGCTCGTCGAGCTAGAGAATGTCGGCGTGGTCACGAGCGAGACAGGCGAGGAACTGCCGCGCGAGTTGTGACGACTGACGTCGCGTGGCCGCCACACGCCCCGAGACCGGCTAGACCAACCCCCAGCGTCCCGCCTACGGTCGGGGAGCGCCGCAGGGGTAGGGCGGGGCGTCCTGGCCGCCCGCCTCGAAACTCGCAGCGTCGCGCGAGAAGCGGATCACCGACCAATCCTCACTGCGGAGATCGACTAGGCTGATCCTCCATCCGTGGAAGCGATGCCGGACGACGACCGCGTATGCACCGCGGGTGAACGGCTTGCCGATGCACTTCGTCGGCGAACCCAACTTGAGCGTACCTGCCCAGACTGCACATGCGGATGCGCGGCTCACGTCGTGCAGATCAGACACACCAAGCAGGAAGAGAGGGTTCTTGACGTCCTTGCTGCATTCGATGTTCGGGTAGCCGGCCGCCGCACGCGCGGTGGGCATCCGGGCCACCTGGGTGACGACGACCACGGCGACGAGCCCCGCCAGCAGGAGCAGAATCGCCCGACCCGTCCTCGCGCACTTGCCCCAAGTCGCCATTGAAGCGATCATCTCACGAATCTGCTCGGGCCGTGGGGCATGGCGTGGACTCGATGCCGCGTCCGTCGGGAAGCAACCGCGTTCGTACCAGATCACGTAGCCAGGTGTCAATGTCCCGTGAGCGGCCGCTTCTAATACTGCTTAGACGCGGCGTTGGTCGGGATGTACCGCGTCTAACACGCCCCAGCTCGCGCTCGAAGAGCCGCAATGAGCCGCGTCTAGCACGCAGCCCGGCGCCGACGCCCCCGCGGCGGCGGCCTTCCGAGTGCCCGAACTGCGTCTAACGCCAAACGTGCAAATCCGCGCCGTTGCTACTTGAAGGCCGAGAGGTCAGCACGCGCTCGCGTCCGCCGGGTGCGGGGGCCGCTGCCCTCCCGATGATGGCGCCCTGGCGGGCGCCGCAGGGTCAGGAAGCGGCCCCCGCACTCGGCGGAGGCCCACCAATCCCCCAAGGGAGGGCCCTGATGGCCACCACCACCAGTGATGTCGGTTTCGGTGTGCAGATGATCGCTCTGGACCGCATCCGCACCGACCAAAACGTCCGCGAGCTCGCCGCCGAGGACGTCACCGCGCTCGCGGGATCGATCGCGCTGCTGGGCCAGATCACCCCCGCGATCGTCCGCCCCGACACCGACGGCAGGTTTGTCTTGGTCGCAGGGCATAAGCGTTACGCGGCGCTGCGCCAGCTCGGCGAGAGCGAGATCCGCGCGGAGATCCGCGGCGCCGACGCCGAGCACGTTGAACGCGCTGCGGAGAACGTCGTGAGATCGCAGCTCAACGGATATGAGGAGGCCCGGGCGGTAGCGGCGATGCTCGCCAACGGCCTGACTGAGGACGGCGCCGCCCAGGCGCTGGGCTGGCCCAAAGCCCGGGTGACCGCCCGGATGCGACTGCTCGAACTCCCCGAGACGGCGCAGCGGATGGTCGGCGACGGCCAGATCGCGTTGAGCTCGGTCGAGCAGCTGCGCGCGATCGGCACCGTCTCACCCGGGCTGTTGGACGCGGTGATCGCCTACCTGGCCGACGGCAACCAGTGGGCGGCTGAGCGCCTGGCGCGCGAGCCGGGATGGGTGATCGACGCCGCGCTGCGCGACACCGGCACGAAAGTGTTCGCCGCGCATCTGCACCAGGTCGACAGCCACCAGCTCGCCGCG
This sequence comes from Solirubrobacteraceae bacterium, assembly GCA_049509055.1. Taxonomy (GTDB): domain Bacteria; phylum Actinomycetota; class Thermoleophilia; order Solirubrobacterales; family Solirubrobacteraceae; genus Palsa-465. The sequence continues at coordinate 2,849 of JBELAG010000351.1, read as the reverse complement.
CTGAAGCTCGGCAAGAAGACCGAGGCGCTCTATCAGCGTGCCGGCGAGCTGGCCAAGCAGCTGGACCGCTACTCCTACAGCCCCACCGTCCGGCTCACCGACGCCGAGGTTGATCAGGCCCGCGCCGCCGGCGTGACGATCGAGTTCGACCGCGGGTGGCCGCTGATCGTCGACCGCGCGCTGTACCGCGAGCTGGTCAAGCAGGCGATCGCCCGCACCGTCACAGAGCTCGAGACCAAGATCGCGCAGCGCGCCGCGGAGAAGAAAACCAGCCGTGCTCCCGGCGGTCAGCCGGCCGACCCGCTCGCCGAGGCGCGGGCCGAGCACCACCGGGCGCTGCGCGAGCTCGGCGAGCGAGCGCATGGCGTCAACCTCGATCTCGGCGCCAGCCTGCTCACCGGGCTGGCGTATGTGGATCCGGCAGACATCAACGTCGCCCGGGTCCTGGTCTATGGGCTGTTCGGCGCCGACCACGATGGTTCGCCGTATACGCAGACCGGGGAGCGGGTCGCCAGATTGGCGGCGTCGGGGATCCGGCTGGTGATCGACGAGTTCCGCACCGACGCCACCAAGACGCTCAAGGACGGGTCGCGCGGGCGGCTGCGAATCGACTACGGCGACCCCCGCCAGCCCGACACGGCGATCGCGTGGCTATGGAAATTCCTGGACGGCGCCCGCTCGGCAGGCGACCTGTACGGCCGGGCGATCATGGTCATCGCCGCCGAGCAGTACGCGTCGCGGCTGGTCGTTCCCGCCAGCCAGCGCGCTCAGCCGATCCGGTGGAGCTCGCACAAAGACCACGCCGCCAAAGCGCTGCGCAAGCTCGCCGGCCCGCATCTGCCGGCGTCGCTGCGCCAGCTCGAGACCGCGGTCAAGCGCGCTGACGCGGAGTACGCCCGCGCCGAACGCCAGGCTCACGACGCCCGCCGGACGGCCGCGGAGGCCTCGGCTGAGACCGATCCCGGCCCGGACGCGGATGCTGGCGTCGATCCCGAGGTTGACGTCGACGACGAGCTCGCCGACGAGCTCGGCGACGAGCACCTTGACGACCTCGCGTAGAGCCTGAGCCGTGGGGGCGGGCGCTCGCGTGGCGCCCGCCCGCCGGCTCGACGCCAGAAATCCCCGGAGGCTCGCGCGGCGGCCGCAACGGCGACCGCGACGGCGCCGACGCCAATGGACACCGGCGGATCTGGGCGCGCAGGCGGGGCTGCTTGCTCCCCCTCTGAGGGTGGCACGCCCTGACGGGCGCGCGGGAGGGGAGCGGCCAAGCAGCCCCACCACAGCCGGGGCGGGGCCCCACCCCACCAGGAGGTATCGATCATGGCCACCACACGACGCGCGCTCACCGAGCAGGAGCGCGAGCAACGCCACGCGCAGCAGCGCGAGCTGGTCTGCGCATCCGTCGAGCAGGTGCGCTGCAGCGATGGCTGGCAGGCGTATCTGCATGCCCGCCGCCATTTTCGGCTGTACAGCCCGCGCAACATCCCTCTTGATCCTGTCTCAGCATCCGACCGCGGAGCGCGTCGCCGGCTTCAAAGCCTGGCTGGCGCTCGGGTACTGCCCGGTCAAGGGCAGCAAAGCGATCCGCATCTGGGCGCCCTGCCCACCCAGCAAGACGCAGATGCAGGCGTGGCGCGACGCCGGCGCCGACCCGGCGCACAAGCCGCGGACGGGGTGGCGGCTGGCGGCGGTGTTCGCTCAGGACCAGGTCGCCGAGCTGCCGCCGCCGGCGGTGCCGGCGCCGCTGGCCGCGCCGATCGCCGAGATCCGCGGCGACAGCCACCACGACCTGATCACCGCGCTGACCGGCCTGGCCGGCGAGCTCGGCTACCAGGTCGACGTGCAGGACACCGGCCGCGCTGACGGCATCTGCGATCTCAAACGCCGGCGGATCGCGGTCGCGCAGCGTCTGGAGCCCAACGGGCAGCTCGTCGCGTTGATCCACGAGCTCGCTCACGCCCTGGTCGCCGAGGAAGCCGACGCGCCGACGCTGGACTACGCCCAGGGGGAGCTGATCGCCGAATCGGTCGCGTTCTGTTGCGCGCACACGGTCGGGCTGGATTGCAGCGCCAACAGCATCCCCTACCTGGCCAGCTGGGCAGAGCAGGCCAGCCTCGAGGTGCTCGAGCAGACCGCGCAGCTGACCGGCCGGCTCGCCGCCCGGATCGAAGCGGCGCTACTCGCCGAGGCCGCGGGCGCGCAGCCAGGCGCTCAGGAGGTCGTCGACGCGGCGCAGCCCGTAGCGGTCTGAAAGCTCGATCAGCGCCTCGGCGCCCGCGCGAGCGCCGGCGCCCGGCAGCACCCCCAACGCCGCCATCGCCAGCTGCGCATCCTCCAGCGACGCCTTGCGCTCGACGGTGAACCGCGCGCCCCACCGCGCCGCCGCGCGCCCAAACGTCTGCGGTTCGCGGTCGATCAGCGCCAGCAGGATCGCCAGCGCGTCCTCCAGGCCGACGGTCGGCAGCTCGGCGGCGATCGCACGGATCTGCGCCGCGGTGGCGCGCGGGTTGGCCAGCGCTCGCTGTAGGCGCATCACGGCGCTCCCATCCGACGTCATACGAACGCATGTTCGCACGCAGTGGATGGCAGGGCGCGGCGGCCCGGGGGACAGGGCCCCTGGGCAGGGTGGCAGCCCTGACGGGCTGCCCGCGAGCCAGGGGAACCCAGCCCCCGGCAGCCGCCATGGGGCGCCACTTGATCGGAGATACCGATGAGCACCACGCACCCCACCAACGCCCATATTCGGATCCTGCTCGCCGACGAGGACGAGATCACCAGGGTCTTCCTGGCCGACAACCTGACTGCCGACGGCTACCGCGTCACCACGGCGGTCGACCGCAACGACGCTC
>JBELAG010000350.1:0-5927 GCA_049509055.1 Solirubrobacteraceae bacterium | reverse complement strand
ATGAGCATCGACGACTTCTTCGGTCCCGAGATTGACTCGCAGGCGGTCGAGCCCGACGGCGTCCCGTACCCGTCCGACACCGATTGGGCGCACGATGATGCCGCGACCAAGCAGTACGACGGCTACAAGGTGCAGGCAGTCATCAACGAGCTCAACGGCTATGACCACAGCGGTACCCAGAAGGTCGGGGTGCCGGCGATCCTCGGGATGAACTTCCAGACCGTGTCGGTCGCCGAGAAGGTCGACTCCCCGGGCACCCTCACCGAGAACCCGGACGGGACCTACACCGAAGGGCCGACCGAGCTGGCCGGTTACTACCCTGGCACGACGACGCCGCGCCCGCTGCTGGCCGGCGCGTTTGACTACGTCAACGCTCAGCTCGAGCGGATGGTCGACACGATCCGGCAGGACGGCCTGGCGTCGTCCACGGCGATCATCATCACCGCCAAGCATGGACAGTCGCCGCAGAACCCGCTGCTGCTCAAGCGGATCGCTGACGGCCCGATCATCGACGCGATCAACGTGGCCTGGACGTCGCAGACCGGGGATCAGGGCAAGCTGATCGTTGCCGGGACCGACGACGACCTCTGGCAGAGCTACCTGTCGGTCAAGACACAGGCCGCGGCCGACTTCGTCAAGACCTACCTGTGGAACCACAGCGCGACCGCGGTGCTCTACAGCAACGACGGTGTGAACCGCGGCACCGAGCAGGTCGCGCACTCCGGTCTGGCGCAGATCTACGCCGGCCATCAGGCCGCCCGGTTCTTCGGCGTGCCGTACTCCGACCCGCGCTACCCCGACGTGTTCGGCCGAGTGCAGGTTGGAACCGTGTACACCACCGGCAGCAAGATCGCCGAGCACGGTGGCGACAACCCGGGTGACCGTGACGTGCCGCTGCTCGTGTATGCGCCGGGGACGGTCCCGCGCTTGGTGGTCCATGCTTGGGTCGAGACCACCCAGGTGGCGCCAACGATCCTCCACCTTCTCGGGTTGGATCCGAACGCGCTGGAAGCCGTGCAGGAGGAGGGCACGAGGGTCCTTCCCGGCATCGGTTAAAACGCGCGACCCATCACCGGTGATCCCGTGTCGTCAGGCCGGCGGCGCAGCTTGGAAGACGGCGGGGCAGAAGCGGCGCCAGAACCACGTGCACACCCAGGCCTGTGCGAACTCCGCGTAGGTCGGAAGGCCGAACGCGGCGAGCTCCTCGCAGAGGATGTCGCCGAATCCTGCGCCTTGGTGGGCCGGGTCCACCCACAGGGAATGCAGCAGGAGAAAGCGGTCGCTGTGGTCGGCGTGCTCATAGAAGAACGCCCCGTTTCGCATGTCCCCGCCGCCGTACTCGACCGACGACGCCAGCTGCTCGGCGTCGGCGACCGAGACCTCCGCGCATCCCAGGAGATGCTCGCCGGAATACGCTCCGATCACCGCGTAGCCCGCCCGCGGCGCGTATCGTCGTTCGCCGACGACCTGTCCTCGGCGGTCGACCGCACCGTAGTTGTAGGGCCGCCACGTCTCGCCATCGCGCAGCCGCCGGATGCGAAGCTCGGCGGCGACGCTGCCGCACGCTGAGCGCGACCCGGCCTCGCAGGCCTCAGGCTCGCAATCGTGCTGCGGGGCGCGTCGGGCGGAGAGGGTGGTGCTGTCGGTCATGAGTCGAGGCTCTGGTGCGGCAGATGCGCGACCGGGGGCTTCTCACGATCAGTTGTCGGCAGCAGCGCCGTCCAACGACAGCCCTGAAACTACGGTAGACCACACGGCGTCGCCGCTGTGTGAGCGCTCACACACGTCTGGCGGCTCGCGTCCGCGTCGAGAGCCGCCGTTGTCGGTCGGCGTCCCCTCAGCCGGTCGCGCCGGTCAACGCAACGGCTGCGGCGACAAGTTCGGCGTTGTCTGCCGCGGTGCGCCCGTCAGGGAGCACCAGCACGTCCTCCAACCCGACGCGGACGTCGATTCCGGCGGCTGCGGCGGCTGCGATGACCTCCCAGGTCCGTGCGCCCGAGCCGTGCCAGAGCTGCGCCACGCCCGGGGGGATCAGGCCCGCGATCCCGCGGGCGTCCTCCGCGCCGCCGTCGACCTCCACCAGGGCTCGCAGGGTCTGATGCGCGAAGGGGCTGGCACGGAGCTCTTCGGCGTCCGCCGCGACACTCAGTCCAGCCTCGATCGCGATGCCGGCATGCAATGCGGCGCGTGCGATCCCCGCCCAGCCGAGCTCGGAGAGATTCACCGATACGAAGTCGGGTCGTTGCCGCCAGCCGGTGAGCGCGGCCATGCGGGCGAACGGATCCGGATCGATCGAGGCCGACGTCGAGACGCCGACCGGCAGCCGCGGAGCCGCGGCGCGGATCGCCGCCACCGCGGCATCGCACACCTTGGGCGCCATCGTCTGCAACCCGTTGAGATCCCGCGGATGGATGTGCACGGCGAACGCCCCAGCGGCCTGAGCGGCGATCGCGTCGGCGGCGAGCTCAGCCGGCGACTGCGGTACGGCGGGGTGCTCGGCGCGGGTGCGGGCTCCGTTCAGGCACGCCTTCACTGCCATCGCGGACGCCCGCATCGAATCCTCGGCGCTCGGCACGCCCACCTCGACCACGAGCGCAAGATGACCATCGGTAGAAGTGTGACGCCTTGGCACGCGACGGTGCGCAGGCATAATCTACGGGGGGTAGTGACCGCGATTTGGAACATCGAGGGCCCGCACGGATCGCTGGAGCTGGCCACAGTCGGGCCCGACGACGGCCGGCCGGTCATCATTCATCATGGCACCCCGGGAGCGGCTCACCCGTCCTACCCGCCGCTGGACGAGGTCGCGATCCAGCGCGGGTGGCGCCAGATCTGCTATTCGCGTCCGGGGTACGGCGGCAGCGTCCGCCATGTCGGCCGGACGGTCGCCGACTGCGCGGCGGATGTGCGGGCAATCGCCGACGCGCTCGGCATCGATCGCTTTCACACCATCGGAGGTTCCGGCGGTGGCCCCCACGTGCTGGCCACGGCGGCCCTGCTCGGTGACCGGGTGATCGCCGCGGCGTCGATCGCCGGGATCGCTCCGTGGGCCGCTGAGCGGCTCGACTGGCTCGCGGGGATGGGACCAGAGAATGTCGATGAGTTCCGCGCTGCGTTGGCCGGCGAGGCGCCACTGCGGGAGTACCTGGACCCGGTCCGCACCGGGATGCTGCAGGCCACGGCCGACGACGTCTATGAGTTGCTCGACGGTCTCCTGTGTGACATCGATCGCGCCACGCTCACCGGGCCCTACGCCGAGCAGGCGGTGCTCGCGATGAAGACTGCGCTGGCGAGCGGAGTCGACGGCTGGGTCGACGACGACCTGGCGTTCTCGTGGCCGTGGGGGTTTGAGCTGGCCTCGATCGAGGTCCCCGTGACCGTGTGGCAGGGGGCGCGTGACCAGTTCGTCCCCGCCGCACACGGCGACTGGCTGATCGAGCACGTGCCGAACGCCCAGCCCAAGCGGTTGCCCGAGCACGGCCACCTGTCGATCGCGGTCGGCCTCTACGGCGAGATCCTGGACGAGCTGCTGTCAGCCGGCGGCTGACCGACAATCCTCAGCCGGGTGGCCACTCGCCGAGCGGGCGTCCGATCTCCCACTCGTGCCCAAACGGGTCGACGATCCGTCCGAGCCGCCAACCGTGTTCATCGCTCACCGCGGCAACCGCTCGAGCACCGGCGCCGACGGCGCGCTCGAAGACCGCCACCGGGTCATCGACGACCAGCAGGGTGCGGCCGGTCGCACCCCCGATTGATTCGGGGCTGAAGCGCTTCATGTCCGGTGAGGCGGCCGCCAACCAGAACGCGGCGTCGCCGACCGCGAGCTGAACGACGACGTCATCGCCCTTTCCGACAGAGTGGACGACCACCGCACTGAACGCCGCCGCGTAGAAATCGACTGCGGCGCCGGCGCGATCGACCCAGAGCTCGGGCTGAATAGCTGTCACGACTCCCCATCCTACGGCCGCCGCCGGAGCCCGCCGCCGGCGCCGGGCCGGAACGGCGAGCCCGTGTCCGGGCGGCAGGGAATGGCACGCCGCGGTCGAACTGCTGGATGTGATGGGGTTCTTCGACGCCGCAGGGCAGGACGACGCCGATCCCGGCCAGGGGGACGACGGCGCGGACGAGCGAGAGTCGCTGGCGCGGATCGAGGCGGGCGGCATCCCGGCCGACGCCGAGCGCCGCCTGCAGGGGCTGGGCCACGAGGGATCCTTGTTCACGAGCGCTCTGTCGGTCAACGAGTTCGCGCTGCTGGGGCGACTGGGGACCCGCCCGCTGGCCCAGGTCATGGGCGCGAGCGTCCATCACGTCGGCTGGCAGTACCTGCCGCTCCCCGCCGGCTACCAGTCCTCTCCCTCGCTCTCGATCGGTGGGGCAACGCTCGGGGGCGGGCTGAACGACACGATCGTCAGTGAGCTGGCGATGATCACGCAGGCCTGGAACCAGGCCCGCCGGCGCGCGCTGGACCGGTTGACCGAGGAGGCGCGCATCGTCGGGGCCGACGCCGTCCTCGGGGTGCGCCTGGAGCGAGGCGAACACGACTGGGCGAGCGGCAGCGTCGACTACCTCATCTCCGGGACCGCGGTGCGCTTCCCCGGCACCGAGCCCCCCAACTGGCCGCTGCTCACCGACGTGTCGGTGCAGGACTACTGGGCGCTGTACCAGGCCGGCTATGACTCGCTCGGCCTCGTGGCGACCAGCGCCGTCGTGTTCGTGTCACCGAGCACCGGGACGCGCCTGCGCCGAGCCGCGACCGTGACCAAGAACCAGGAGTTGGAGGAGATCACCCGAGGTGTCTTCACGGCCCGCGACACCGCGAGGGCCCGCCTGCTGGGCCAAGCGCGCGACGCCTCCGCCGACGGCGTGGTCGGAATGGCCTTTGAGCAGACGATGCGCGAGGAGTCCTTCAAGTTCGAGGGGTATGGCCTGCGAGGCTCCGGCGCGGGCAGGTTCAACCCCATGACCAACACCTATGACAGCGGCGCAGCGGACATCCCCGAGCGCAGCGGCTATGTGATCACGTTCCACGCCGCCGGCACCGCGGTCCGACTTGGGGTCAACGAGCCCCGTTACCCGCCCGAGACCGTGATGAGACTGGAAGGAGTGACATGAGCGACGAGGAGTTCGACCCCAATTCCACCGAGGGTATCCCGGAAGCCGGCCGCGCTCGTCTCGAACAGAACCGCCAGGGACTGTTCACGTCAGACCTCAGTGTCAACGAGTTCCTGCTCATCACGCAAGCCGGCTTTGACCCTCTCGGGCTGGTCATCGGAAGCTCGATTTACCATATCGGCCTGCAGATGGCCAATCCCCGCAGCAGTCAGGAGATGACCGTCCTCTCCCAGGCGATGTACGACGCGCGCCAGCTGGCGATGACCCGCATGGAGGAGGAGGCAGACGTGCTCGGCGCCGACGGTGTCGTCGGCGTGCGGCTCGAGGTCGGCCAGTATGAGTGGGGTCAGCACATGGCCGAGTTCATCGCGATCGGCACGGCCGTCCGTCATCGCGAGGGTCAGTTGCACCGCGCGCCGAGCGGCCGGCCGTTCACCAGCGATCTCTCCGGACAGGCCTTCTGGACGCTGCTGCGCACCGGCCACCGGCCGGTGGCGCTCGTGATGGGCAGCTGCGTCTACCACGTCGCGCGCCGCGGCGTGACCCAGGCCGTCGGGCAGATGGGGCGCAACGTCGAGCTGCCCAATTACACCCAGGCCCTCTACGCGGCGCGCGAGTTGGCGATGGAGCGGATGCAGTCCGAGGCCCAGGCGACCCAGGCGCGCGGGATCGTCGGGATGAACCTGCACGAGAAGAGTCACGGCTGGGACAGCCACATGATCGAGTTCTTCGCGGTCGGCACGGCGATCATCCCCACCGACGACAAGCAGCAGATCGACGCGCCGACGCCCGTCCTCGACCTCAACGATCACTAG
>JBELAG010000035.1:0-25448 GCA_049509055.1 Solirubrobacteraceae bacterium | reverse complement strand
GAGTGCGAGTAGGACGAGGAGCTCGTGCCGCCGTGGGCGAGCGCGCTCAGCAGCTGGCCGGGCAGCCACCGGTCGCCGTTTGACCAGATCGCGGTGATGATCGCCTCGGCCGGGATCACCCAGGCGACTCCGAGCGCGATCGACACCCCGGGCGAGCGCAGCACGATCGCGAGCGCCATGCCGAAGACGCCGTAGCCCAGGCACGCCAGGTAGACGTGCAGGAACGATTGCGCGAGGTCGTTGAGCCCGGTGCTGCTCGTCCACGCCGACGTGCTCACGCCCTTGCCAGGAGCCAGCAGGAAGGCAAAGGCCGACGCGACGATGATCGCCAGCGCCACCGCGATCGCGATGAACAGAGCCAGCGCCAGGTACTTGCCGGCGAGCAGCACGGCGCGCCGGGGCTGGCGCACGAGCAGGTTGCTCATCGTCCCCTGGCTGTACTCGCTGGCGGTGGCCCCGGCGAACAGGCAGAGGGCGACGATCCCGACGAGCGTGCTGGCGTCGACGAAGCCGTGGACGAGCCCGTCGGCCTGTGACAGCTGCGCCACCGTGATCCGGAAGCCGTGGCCGTGGAAGCCCGGGCTGATCACCTTGACCGCGCGCTCGATCGTGAAGATCGTGATCAGGACGGTGAACAGCAGCCCGCCGCCCAGCCCCCACAGCAGCACCGCGCGGCGGCGCAGCTTCACCCATTCGCTGCTGAACGCCGCCAGCATCAGTCCTGGCCACCCTCGGTCACCGCGAAGAACGCCTCCTCCAGCGAGGCGCGCGTGCTCTGCAGCCCGCGCAGCGTGATCCCTCCCGCCATCGCCTGGCGGTTGAGCTCCGCCGCCCAGTCGCCCGGCGCCGCGACCCGCACGGTGTCGCCATCGACCCTCGCGGGCTTGCCGAGCCTGCTGCACAGCTCGGCGAGCCTGGCCAGATCGGCGGGATGCTCGGGCATCGCCAGCAGGTCGGAGTGCTGGGACTCGAGCAGCTCCGCGACCGGCCCCTGGAAGACCGTGCGGCCCTGGTGGATCATCACCAGGTGGTCGCAGATCGCCTCGATCTCCGACAGCTGATGGCTGGAGACGAACACCGTCTGACCGCGGTCGGCGAGGCCCCGCAGAAGGCCGCGCATCTCCCGGATCCCGGCCGGGTCCAGGCCGTTGGCCGGCTCGTCGAGGATCACCAGGTCGGGCTCGGGCAGCAGCGCCGCCGCCACGCCGAGGCGCTGGCGCATGCCCAGCGAGTAGGAGCGCACGAGATCGCCGGCGCGGTCGGCGAGCTCGACGAGCCCGAGCACCTCGTCGATCCGGCTGCCGTCCAGCCGGCCCAGGCGCGTGAGCACCTCGAGGTTGCGCCGGCCCGACAGCGTCGGGTAGAACGCCGGCGACTCCACCAGCGCCCCGACGTGTGACAGGTAGGCGGCGGGATGGTCGATCGAATGTCCGAGCACCGTGGCGCTGCCGCTGCTCGGCGCCACCAGGCCGAGCAGCATCCGGATCGTCGTCGTCTTCCCGGCGCCGTTGGGGCCGACGAATCCGCTCACGACTCCGCGCGGGAGCTCGATCTCCAGCCCGTCGACGGCGAGCCGCTCGCCATAGCGCTTGGTCAGCCCGGTGGTGATGACGGCGGGGTGGCCGAGTGCGGAATGGTCGTTGCCGGTCATGCTGGAGTCCCGGGGGAGCGTCCCGGGCACCATGTTTGTAGCCGCTGGAACGTTGGCGTGCGGTGAGGGTTGTCTGAGCGCTCCGTGCCGGCGCGGTCAGACGGGAAGCTCTGAGAAGTCCTCGAACAGCGCCCGGGCGGCCGCGATCCCGAGCGGGACGTACGCGGCGAGCAGGTTCTCGTTGGGCGAGTGGATGTTGGCGTCCGGCAGCGAGAAGCCGGTGATGATCGTGGCGATGCCGCGGTCGGCGAGCGCGGCCACGATCGGCAGCGTGCCGCCCGAGCGGATCAGCAGCGGGCGCACCCCGAGCGCGCGCTCGAACGCCCTCAGTCCCAGCGCGACCGCGGGGGCGTCGGGCGCGACCACACCGGGCGGCGCGCTCGACAGCAGCTCGACGCTCAGCTGCGACTCGGCCGGAGCGGCCGCGCGCAGGACTCGCTCCAGCGCGGGGCCGATCTGCTCCGGCCGCTGGCCGGGGGCGAGCCGGATCGAGACGTTGGCCACCGCCTCGACGGGCAGCACGGTCTTCTGCAGGTGCGGCGACCCGCTCTCGATCCCGTTGACGTCCAATGCCGGCTCGGCGAACGTGCGCACGTAGAACTCCTCGGCGGCGCGGTCGTCCATCGGCCGCGCGCCCTGCTCGGCGAGCACGTCGGCGCCCGCGGGCAGCTCGCGCCAGCTGTCCAGCTCGGCCGCAGTCGGCGGCAGGATCCCCTCGCGCAGCGGCTCGGCGAGGCGGCCGTCGGCGGCGACGGCGGCTCCCAGGGTCGTGATCAGCGCGTTGGCGGCGTTGAGCGCCGCGCCGCCGTAGATGCCGGAGTGCAGGTCGCGGTCGCCGGTGCGCAGCGTGACGTGGAAGTACGACAGCCCGCGCGTGGCGAGGTCGAACGCCGGCAGTCCCCGGCGGACCATCCCGCTGTCGAAGATCACCGCCGCGTCGGCGGGCTGCTCGTCGGCGGCGAGAAAGTCGACGATCGTGTGCCCGCCGGTCTCCTCCTCCCCGTCGCACGCGAAGCGCACGTTGACCGGCAGCCGGCCGGCGGCGGCGAGCTCGCGCGCGGCCGCCAGCAGCAGATAGAGCTGACCCTTGTCGTCGGCCACGCCGCGACCGTAGAGATGCTCGCCACGGATCTCGGGCTCGAACGGCGGCGACTCCCACAGCCCGAGGGGATCGGCCGGCTGGACGTCGAAATGCCCGTAGCACAGGACGGTGGGCGCGCTCCCGGCGTCACGGGAGGCGCGGATCTCACCGATCGCCAGCGGCTGTCCGTCCCAGTCGGCGAGCTCGCACTCGCCGCCGGCGCTCCGGATGAACGCGCAGACCCATTCCCCTGCCCGGCGCACGTCACCCTGGTGGCCCGGGTCGGCGCTGACCGAGGGGATCCGGACAAACTCCGCCAGCTCGTCGAGCCACGGCGGCACGGCCGTCAGGAGCGCTCGCGCTGCTGCTGCTCCTCGACGGTCAGCTCCGCCGTCGGGCGGGCCTCGAGCCGGCCGTCGGGAATCGGCTCCCCGCTCAGCACCGACCGCCCGTAGGTGCCGGCGGCCAGCCGCGCCTCGGCCCGCTCCAGCGCGGCGAGCTGCTCGCGCAGATCCTCGACGAGACCGGCGTCGAACTCGTCCTGATACAGGTCCTCGGAGCCCAAGTCCCCGGGCTCGCGGTTGGCCGAGCCCTCCAGCGGACCCTCGCCCGAGCGGACGCTCAGCGCCTGCTCGATCCGGGCGCGTTCTCTGGCCAGCAGCTCGCGGGCGCGTTGCGATTCCATGCCCGCAGGCTAGCCGGTTGCCCGGTCGGTTGCGACGATCACGGCGCCGCGCCGGTCGACCGGGCACGCCATCGGCGCCGCGCCGGCCGCGCGCGCAGGCTGCCCGTCCACGCCGCCGCGACCACCAGCGCCCCGCCCAGCAGGGCGATCCAGGATCCCAGGTCGACGGAGGCCAGCCACGACCCGCTGCCGGGACTGCGCTGCGACCGGGCCGTCGCCGCCGGGGCGCTCACCGGGTGACCGGCGGCGGTCGCCAGCCGCGCGACGGCGACGATCGCGGCTGCGCCGACCGCGCTGCCCGGGGGGCGGGAGCCGGCGAGCGCCGCGGCCGTCGGTCCGGAGGCCACGCCGATTCGCTCCACGCCGTAGCCGTCGGGCATCACGACGAGCAGCGTTCCATGGAACACGAGCGACAGCTCCTCGCCCAGATACGCGGCGTACGCGACCGGCCGGCGCCACAGCGCGGTCACCGAGCCGAGGTCGGCAGGGGTCGCGACCATCGCCACCCGCACCGGATAGCCGCTGCGGGCCGCGGCCGCCACCTCGGCGGTCAGCCGCTGCTGCTCCGAGCTCGAGATGTTGCCGTCGGCGGGCACGAACACCGACTGCGTGGCGAGCACGTCGCTGGCCGGGTCGCCGTCGGCGAGGGCGGGCGCCGCCGACGCTGCGCAGATGGCGCCGATCGCGACCGCCGCCAGGAGCACCGCGCCAGCGCGTCGCCGGCGACAACGGTGCGGGGTGGTCGTAGAGTCTGCCAACGGTTATGGATTCGGAGTGCGTCGCCGCGCCGGGGCGTTCCCCGGTCAAGTCTAGGGTCAACCGCCGCGCCCGGATCCGGCGGCTGTCGGTCGGGATCAGCGCCGCCGCGGCAGCGGCGATCGTGGCGCTGGCGATGCCCGCCGGCGCCGCCGCGCACGGCCCGGTCGATCCCGCCGCCTCCAGCTACCTGGCCACCGTGACGCACGTTCCGGCGGGCATTGAGGCGAGGGTGGTCGACGGCGACCTGCGGTTGTGGCTGCGCGTGCCCGCCGCCCGCACCGTGATCGTCCTGGACTACCGCGGCGCGCCCTATCTGCGCTTCTCGCCGCGCGGGGTGCAGGTCAACGAGTCCTCGGCGATGTACTACCTCAACCAGGTGCCGCCCCAGACGCCGCCGACCGATCTCGGGCCGACCACGCCGCCGCAGTGGGCCGGAGTCTCCAGCGGCCACAGCTACGGTTGGCACGACGGTCGACTGCACGCCCTGGCGACGATCGCGATCGCCCCCGGCGCGTCGTACGTGGGGCGATGGACGGTGCCGCTGCGGGTCGGCGGCGCTCCCGCGGCGATCACCGGCTCGCTGTGGTTCGGCGCCAGCCCGTCGATCGTCTGGTTCTGGCCGATCCTCGTCGCGCTGGCGTGCGTCGCTGCCGCGATGCGCCTGCGCCGCCCCGAGCTCGACGAACGCCTGGCCCGCGCACTGGCCGCGGCGGCGCTCGTCGCCTTCGCCGTCGCCGCCGTCGGGCAGGAGCTGCACGGGCGCCCGTTCGTCTCGCTCGGGCAGGAGATCCTGCTCGCCGTGCTGCTGGCGTTCGCGGCCTGGGGCCTGCGGCGGGTGGTGCTGCGGCGCCACAGCTGGTTCACCTTCTTCCTGATCGCCGCGGCAGCCATTTGGGAGGGCGGGTCGCTGATCACCACGCTGCTCGACGGCTACGTGCTGCTCGCCGTGCCGCCGTTCCTGGCACGGGTCGCGGTGGTGACGTGTCTGGCAGCCGGGCTCGGGCTGCTGCCGCTCGTGTTCGGAATGGCCGAGCGCCCGGGCCGCGGCCGCGGCGGACGCCGGCTGAGCGCGGCCGAGGCCGACGCCGAGGCGCAGGCCGAGGAGCGCGACCGCCTGGCGATCGAGGCCGAGGAGGCATGGGAGCCCAGTGCCTAGGGCCTTCGAGCCCGAGCGGCGCTGCGCCCGGGCGGTGCATCTCTATTCTCTGAGGGCACGATGAGGCTGCGCCACGTCCGCCGCGCTTGGATCGGTGGGGCTGCGCGGGCCGCCCTGCTCCCGCCGGCCGCGCTCGCCGTGCACCAGCTGCGCTATCTGCTCGCCTTCGGGGGCAGCGCGGGACTGGAGCTGGAGCGCCAGGGGCACTCCTACCTGCATTCGCTGCTGCCGTGGCTGATCGCGCTGGTCGCGGTGGCGGCCGGCGGCTTCCTGCACTCGCTCGGCCGCGCGTTCGGCGGCCACGCCACACGAACGCGCTTCGGGCTGTCGTTTCTGGCGCTGTGGCTCGCCTGCACCGTGGCGCTGGTGGCGATCTACGCGGGCCAGGAGCTTCTGGAGGGATGGATGGTGACCGGTCATCCCGCCGGCCTGGCCGGGGTGTTCGGTTACGGCGGCTGGTGGGCGCTGCCCGCGGCGGCCTGCGTCGGTCTGGTGCTCGCCGCGGTGTTCCACGGGGCGCGATTGATGCTCCGGGCGGTCGCGCGCGGCCATGCGGGGCGCGCGCCGTCGAGAGTCCGCGAGGTCGGGCCGCTCGCAGCGCGGCCCCTGATGGCTGTCCCGACTGCGGCACCGCTGATCGCCGGCTGGTCTGACCGGGGACCCCCGGCCTGACGATTCCCGCATGGGCGCCACCTTGATTGGAGTCGGCACGTCGTGCGGACTCCGACCGCGAGGCCCATCGCACCGTTTCGTCATCGACCACAAGGAGTCCACAACGCTATGAGTACGAGCATCGCCGAGCCGGCGGCAGGACCGCGCGGCCCGATCGCCGCGCAGACGCCGGAGCGCGCCCGATGAGCGGTTCGCCGGCACGCACCATCGTCGTCCTGCGCGGCCTGGCCGCGATCGCCGCGACCGCGGCCCTCGCCGGCTGCGCCAGCGCCAACAAGACCACGTCGACAGCGGCCGCGGCGGCGTCGCCGGCGTCGAGCACCACCTCGGCGTCGGGCTCGATGGCCGGTATGAACATGAGCTCCGGCGCGGCGGCGGGCTCCTCGTCGAAGGTCAACGGCATCCCCGACGGGCTCAAGCCGATCCCGATCCAGCCGCTGGCGACGGCGTACTGGCAGGGAATGAAGATCCAGGCCCGGGCGATGACGGCCGTGCCGTTCGCGGTCTTCGACGGCACCACGATGCACATGGTCAAGCCGACGGCCAAGACGACGTTCCATCTGATGGTGATGCTCAACGACTCCCACACCGGCGTCGCGATCCCCTACGCGAGCGTCTGGGCGACGATCTCCAAGGGGAGCGAGGTCGTCTATGACGAGCGCCAGTGGCCGATGCTGTCGGCCTACATGGGCCCTCATTACGGCAACAACGTGAGCCTCCCCGGCCCCGGGACCTACACGCTCAGCCTGCTGATCAGCCCGCCCGTGTCCGCCCGCCATGTCGAGTACTTCAACGTCTGGCTGCACCCGCACCGGGTCACCGGGACGTTCACCTGGAAGCCGGCGACATGAGCGCCCGCCAAGTGCCGAGCCGCGCGGGAGCGCACCGGTGCTGACCCGCCGGCGGTTCGTATTGACCGGCGGGGCCGCCGTGGTGGGGGTCGCGGCGGTCGCCGCCGGTATCAATCAGGCCGTCCGGCCCGGGTCCTCCTCGGTGCCGCGGGTCGCGCTCGGGACCCAGCCCGGCGGGCTGCCCGCCCGCCAGCACGCGTGGCTGGCGACGCTCGCCCGCGACGCCGACGGCGACCCGATCTCCCCCCGCCACGATCGCCTGCTGTTCTTCTTTGTCGTCGGGCGGCCGAGCGAGGCCCACGCCCGGGTGCTGGAGGCGTCGCTGCGCACGCTGGAACGGTCATACCGGTGGGGGCCGTCCGGCCTGCTGTTCACCGCCGGCTGGAGCCCGGCGTACTTCGAGCACGCGCTCGGGGTGAGCTCGCCGATCCCGAACGCCAAGGCCCTGTCGGACTTCGAGCTGCCGACGATCGACGACTACCACCTGTGCCTGCACCTGGCGTGCGACGACGACGAGCGCCTCGGAGCCGTCGAGGCGGCGCTCGCCCACGGCCGGCCGCTGGCCGGGGCCGACGGCCACACCGCGCTGGGCGGCGCGCTGTCCTGGCGCGAGACGCGCACCGGCTTCGCCGGCGCCGGCCTGCCCGCTCGCTACCAGGACACGGCCGGGATTCCCGCCGGGCGCCCCGTGGCGGGCGCCGCGCCGCTGTTCATGGGCTTCAAGTCCGGCCTGGTCAAGAACCAGGCGACCGAGGACGCGGTGACGATCGATGCCGAGCCGTTCGCCGGCGGGACGACGATGCACGTCAGCTACATGCGCCTGCGGCTCGACAGCTGGTACGGCCAGCTCTCCCAACGCGAGCGGATCGCCCGCATGTACGCGCCGCAGGTGACGCCGGGTCAGGTGGAGCACTTCACCACCGACGCCGAGAGCGACCCCAAGCTCCTGGGCCAGGCGATCAACCGCTACGGGGTGATCGGCCACGCCCAGACCTCGGCCCGCGCCCGGCGAAATGGTAAGCCGCTGATCCTCCGGCGCGACTTCGACACCGTCGACGGCGGTCAAGCCGGCCTGCACTTCGTCGCCCTGCAGCGCACGATCGCCGATTTCGTCACCACCCGGACGGCGATGAACGCGACCTCCGCGCAGCTGCAGAACCCGGCCATCGGCGACACCGTCAACAACGGGATCAACGAGTTCATCTTCGTCGTGCGGCGGGCCAACTACATCCTGCCCACGCGCGCGCAGCGCGCGTTCCCGCTCGTCCCGCGCAGCTGGGCGTAGACCGCGGGGGCGCGGGGGGTTGGGGGTTGGGGGACCGTATTCAACGGGGCCTCGGGCTCGCACCGAGGAGAAACGTCGGCAAACGTCGATCGGCCACGTCTGGACGTTTGCCGGTCCGCTCCCTTGACACGCCGCAGGTTCCCCTTCCCCAGCCGCTGTTTGCCTCTCATCCCGCGCCGGCGCCGGTCGGTCAGGCTAGCCGGCGAGCCACCGCGGTGGGATCGCTCGTCTCCCCAGCGCGGGTCGGCGCCGGCCTCGGCGCCTTGCACGCGGTTGCGGCCGCGGGCCTTGGCGGCATAGAGGGCACGGTCGGCCTTGCGCAGCAGCTGGTCGGGCTCGACGGCGTCCTCGGGTAGGCAGGCCACGCCGAGGCTGCCGGTCAGCGCGCCGGCCCGCGGCAGCTCGATCGCCTCGATCGCGACGCGGACCTTCTCGGCCACCTCGATCGCGCCCCGGCGATCGGTGTCGGGCAGCAGGAGGAGGAACTCCTCGCCGCCGAAGCGGGCGGCGAGGTCGCTGGCGCGGAGGGTGTCGCTGACGACCCGGCCGACCATCGCCAGCGCCCGGTCGCTCGCGGGCGACCAGTACCGACCCGATCACCTCGCCGCCGACGAGCAGCGGCTCGCATGCCACACCGCCGGCGATCGCGCCGCACACCTCGCAGTCCAGCAGCGGGCGCTCGCCACCCGTGCGCTCGTAGGAGCGGCTGAGCCGCGTCGCCATGCAGGAGCGGGGTCCCAGGCGCGAGGCGTCGATGCCGCGCAGGGGGGTCTGCTCGACGTGGTCGGGGAGCGTCGGCTCGAACCGCTCGTCGGCATCGTCGCGGGCCATCACGGCCGCGCCGGCGCCCGGCAGGATCCGCTCGACGTGTCGGATCCGCAGCAGGTCGGACTCCTTGACCGTGGCCGACACCTGCAGCAGTTCGCGCAGCTCCTGGTTGGAGCGGTCGCGGCGGCGCTCGCGGCTGACGCTGCGCCGGACGGTCACGACGCCGAGCATCAGCAGCGCCACCGACAGGACCGCGACCAGCCCGCCGGCGATCCAGCTGGCGTCGGTCATCGCCGCGGCCCGGCGCTCGGTCAGCAGCTGGCGTACAGCGTGTTGGCGTCGCGGAAGGCGTCCATCAGCGCGTCAGCGGTCAGCGACTGTGCGACCGTCGGCCGCGCGCCGGTGGACCGCGCCGCGGCGATCTGGGCCTGCAGCGCGGCCTGCCACGCAGCGCTGCGGTGGGCCTGGTCGATCAGCGACCCGATCAGCGACCCGATCAGCGACGAATCGCCGCGATCGAGCCGGCGCGACGCGGCCAGCGCGGCGGCGAAGTCGGTCGCACCCCGATACAACGGTGCGAGCAGCGCCGGGCGCCGGGTGAGCAGGAAGTCACGTCCCCCGGATTCCTCGTCGAGCATCGCGGTCAGCAGCCGCTGGCCGGCCTGCTGCCGGGCGTCGGCCGTGACGACGCCGTCGCGGTCGATCCGTCCAGCGGCGAACACGGCGCCGGCGATCAAGGCCACCGCGATCGCCGCGAGCGCCGAGACGCGCCGAACGGACAATGCCGCCATGACAGCAGCATCGGCCGGGCCGGGGGCCATCTTGAGCGACTGATTTATGCTGTTCCCCGGTGGCGACCATCGAGATGGAACGCGGGGACCTCGTCGTCCGGCTGACGCCGCTCGAGCAGCTGGCGGCGCTGCGCCACGAGGTGCGCCTGCCATGGAGCGCGATCGAGTCGATCAGCGTCGACAACGATCCATGGTGCGCGCTGCGCGGGATCCGCGCGCCCGGCGCGTCGATTCCCGGCGTCGCGGCCTACGGGGTGCGGCGCCTCACCGGCCACCGCCCCGACTTCGCGGCCCTGCGCGGGCGCGGGCCCGCGGTGCGGGTGGAGCTCGGGCCCGAGTCGCACTTCGCGCGGCTGGTGATCTCGGTCGACGATCCACAGGGGACGGTCGCCGCCCTGCGCGCCTGAGGCGCCCCGGGCGTCAGGCCCCCGCGCGGGTCAGACCTGCACCCGGCGGCGGAAGTTGCGCAGCCCGAGCGTGAGAAAGCCCGCCCCGAACAGCGACAGGACCGGATAGATCACGTACAGGGGCATGTGGGAGAACGGCGTCAGGCCGGCCCGCATGCCCTCGGTGACGTAGATCAGAGGGTTGACCAGCACGAGGATCTGCAGCCAGTGGACGCCGCCGATCGCGACCGGGGCCAGCCTCGTCCACTGGTAGTAGGTCCCGCCGAGGAAGGTCAGCGGCAGCACGACGAAGCCGAACATCAGGCCGATGTTGCGCGGCTCGAAGGTGGTCCCGAGCACGAGGCCCAGCGAGCTCATCGCCACGCAGGCCAGCGGGATCAGCGTGACGATCACCGCCCAGTGCACGGTGAGGTGGGCCTGCACCCCGCCGGCGTGGACGACGGCGGCGATCGGGAAGACGATCAGTGCCGCGAGCAGCCCCTGGACGGCGGCGGACAGAACCTTGGAGACGGCCACCAGCCAGATCGGGCACGGCGCCTGCACGCGGTCCTCGATCTCCCGGGTGTAGCCGAACTCGGTCGACAGCGGCAGCGCCACCGCCTGGATGCCCTGGAACATGATCGAGATCCCGACGACGCCGGGCACGAGCACGGTGGCGAACGCCGACTCCGCCGGGTGGCTGTGGGCGCCGCCGATCCCCTGGCCGATGTGCGGGAACACGTAGAGGAACACGAACACCAGCAGGAACGGCTGGACGAGGGTGCGCGCGATGAACTCCCAGATGCTCTTGCGCAGAACGACCAGGTCGCGCAGGATCAGCGCCTTGAGCGCGGCGCGGCTGGCGGTCATCGCGGAGCGCGACGGCACCGCCGCGATCCGATCGCCCGCGACCGTCGCGCTCATTCGCGCAGCTCCTTGCCGGTCAGGTTGATGAAGACCGTCTCGAGCGTCGGCTCGGCCACCGACAGGTCGCTGAGCTCAAAGCCGCCGGCGTCGGCGGCCTCCACGACGCGGGGAACGATCCGCTCGGCACCCTGCATGTGCATCTCGACCGCTCCCTGGACGACCCGGGTGCGGCTGATCTCCGTGAGCGCGCCCTGCAGGTGCGCCGCGAGCGCGTCGATGTCACCCTCGCTGCGGACGGTGACGATCGTGTCCGCGCCGACCGACCGCTTGAGCTCCGCGGGGGTGTCGAGCGCGAGGATCTTGCCGTGGTCCATGATCGCCACGCGGTTGCACAGCTGGTCGGCCTCCTCCATGTAATGGGTGAGCAGCATGATCGTCTGCCCCTCGCCGTGCAACTCGCCGAGGATCTGCCACAGCGCCAGCCGGCTCTGGGGATCGAGCCCGGCGGTCGGCTCGTCGAGGAACAGCACCGCCGGTCGGTGCATGATCGCCCGCGCGACCATCAGCCGCTGCGCCATCCCGCCCGACAGCGCGTACACCGAAGCCTTCGCCCACCGCGTCAGGTGGAATTGCTCCAGCAGCCGGTCCGACAGCGACCGCGACTCGGCGGCCGCGATCCCGAACAGGCGCCCGTGGTAGTAGAGGTTCTCCCAGACGTTGAGCTGACGGTCGAGCGTGTTCTGCTGGGAGACGACGCCGATCAGCTGCTTGGCGAGCGCCGGGTGAGCGACGACGTCGACGGTGCCGATCCTGGCGCGGCCCGAGGTCGGGATCACCCGCGTGGTCAGCATGCCCGCGGTCGTCGTCTTGCCCGCGCCGTTGGGCCCGAGCAGGCCGAAGATCTCGCCGGCGTCGATCGTGAGATCGAGGCCGTCGACCGCGGTGAAGTCGGTGCCCGCGTAGACCTTGGTCAGCGCTTCGGTCCTGATGATCGGCGCATCGCCGTTCACGGGCGATGTCCGCAGCGCCGCCGAGTCCCCAGTCGTGTCAACGGGCATCGGCCCATGATGGCGCATGGGGTAGTTTTGCCGGAGCAGGGAGCCGTGAGCGTCACGAGAGAGGCGGTGTGGTGATGGGCGTGAAAGCGGGGGATCTCGAGCTCGACATGATCGCGTCGCTCGGCACCGCGGTCGGCCGGTGCCTGCCCGACGAACCCGCGGCGGCGTACAGCGAGTTCGTGCGCCAGTACTACCACTGGGTGCCGGCCAAGGATCTCGCCGACCGTGAGCCCGACGACCTGTGCGGCGCGGTCGTGTCGCACTGGCAGACCGCCCGGCATCGCAGCCCCGGCGAGTCCAAGGTGCGCGTCTACAACCCCGATCCCGAGCGCGACGGCTGGAGCTCGCCGTTCACCGTGGTGGAGATCGTCTCCGACGACATGCCGTTCATCGTCGACTCGATCACGATGGAGCTCAGCCGCCAGGAGTACGCGATCGAGCTGATCGTCCATCCGGTGATGCGGGTGCTGCGCGACGCCGACGGCGAGCTGACCCGCGTGCTGGAGCCCGGCGCGGTCGCCTACGGCTTCTTGACCGAGTCGGTGATCCATGTCGAGGTCGCGCGCGTGTCGGATCCCGAGCAGGTCGCCGTGCTGCACGCCGGCATCGACCACGTCATCGAGGAGGTGCGGGGCGCCGTCGAGGACTGGGCCGAGATGCGGGCCAAGACGACCGCCCTGGCCACCGAGCTGCGCCGCCAGGCGCCGCCCGCGGATCCGCGCGAGCTCGCTGAGACACAGGCGTTCCTCGCCTGGCTGGCCGACGACCACTTCACCTTCCTGGGCTATCGCGAATACGAGCTCGGCCCGGGCGCGCCCAGCGAGCTGCGGGTGATCCCCGGGTCGGGCCTCGGCATCCTGCGCGGCGAGCCCGAGCAGCCGGTCAAGTACTTAGACGGCCGGGCGCTCGACCTCGCCCGCTCGACGCGCCCGCTGATGCTCACCAAGGCCAACACGCGCGCCACCGTGCACCGGCCCGCGTACCTGGACTACGTCGGCGTCAAGCGCTTCTCGCCCGATGGTCGGGTTGTCGGCGAGCGGCGCTTCCTCGGGCTGTACACGACGACCGCCTACAAGACGAGCCCGCGCGACATCCCGCTGCTGCGCGGCAAGGTGGAGTGGGTGCTCGAGCACGCCGGCTTCCCGCCCGACACCCACGACGCCAAGGGCCTGACCGACATCCTGGAGTCGCTGCCGCGTGACCTGCTCGTCGAGATCGAGGCCGACGACCTGTTCGAGATCGCGATCGGGATCCTCGGGCTGGGGGAGCGCCAGCGGGTGCGCCTGTTCGTCACGCGCGACCGCCTGGACCGGTTCGTGGCCTGCACGCTGTGCCTGCCGCGCGACCGCTTCAACACCGAGAACCGTCTGCAGGCGAGCACGATCCTCGTCGAGGCGTTCGGCGGCGATCAGATCGACTTCCGCCTGCAGCTGTCGGAGTCGCTGATCGTCCGGATCGACTACGTCATCCACACCTCCGCCGGCGTCCCCGACGACTACGACGTGGCGGCCATCGAGGCCCGCATCGCCGAGTCCACGCGGGCGTGGACCGACGACCTGCGCGCGGCGCTGATCGAGGCGCACGGGGAGGCCCACGGCGGCGAGCTGCATGCGACGTATCGCGACGCCTTCCCGCCCGGCTATCGGGCCGATTGCGACGCCCGCGCGGCGGTCGCCGACATCGAGCGGATCGACCGGCTGCGCACAGAGAAGCGCCCGATCCTCGCGCTGTACCGGCGGTCGATGGACAGCGCGCACCTCGTCCGCTGCAAGCTGCTGAGCGCCTCGCGGATCTCGCTGTCGAACGTGGTCCCGACGTTTGAGCACATGGGGGCGAGCGTGATCGACGAGCGGCCCTACCAGATCACCCCGAGCGATTGCAGCCCGGTGTGGGTCTATGACTTCGGCCTGGACTGTGACCCGGCGGGCCTGGAGCGCGCCGGCGGGCGCTTCGCCGAGGCGTTCCTCGGCGTGTGGTCGGGCGAGCTCGACGACGACCGGCTCAACGGTCTGGTGATGTCGGCCGGCCTCAGCGGCCGTGAGGTGACGATCATCCGCGCCGTCCTGCGCTACCTGCGCCAGGCGGCGGTGGCGTTCTCCGACGCCTACATGACCCAGACGCTGCTCTACAACTCCGGGATCGCGGATGGGCTCGTGCGCCTGTTCAGCGCCCGCTTCGATCCCGACCGCCACGACGACGCGGTCGCGCAGGCGATCGTCGAGGAGATCGAGGCCGCCGTCGACGCCGTCCAGAGCCTCGATGAGGACCGCATCCTGCGCAACTTCCTGGCGGTCGTGCGGGCGATGCTGCGGACCAACTACTTCCGCGTCGACGCCGACGGCGCGCCGCCCGAGTACCTGTCGTTCAAGCTCGACCCGACGCAGCTGGCGATGCTCCCGCGGCCGCGACCGCGGTTTGAGATCTTCGTCTACTCGCCGCGGATGGAGGGCATCCACCTGCGCGGTGGCAAGGTGGCCCGCGGCGGCCTGCGCTGGTCCGATCGCCGGGAGGACTACCGCACCGAGGTGCTGGGCCTGATGAAGGCCCAGATGGTCAAGAACGCGCTGATCGTCCCGGTCGGTTCCAAGGGCGGGTTCGTCGTCAAGCGGCCGCCGGTCGCGGGACGCGAGGCGCTGCAGCAGGAGGCGATCGTCTGCTACCGCACGTTCCTGTGCGGCCTGCTCGACCTCACCGACAACTACGTCGGCGACGACGTCGTCACGCCCGACCGCGTCGTGCGCTACGACGACGACGATCCGTACCTCGTCGTCGCCGCCGACAAGGGGACCGCGACCTTCTCCGACATCGCCAACGAGGTCTCGGCCGACTACGGCTTCTGGCTGGGCGACGCGTTCGCGTCCGGCGGCTCGCAGGGCTATGACCACAAGAAGATGGGGATCACGGCGCGCGGGGCATGGGAGTCGGTCAAGCGCCATTTCCGCGAGCTCGGAACCGACGTCGACCACGAACAGTTCACGGTCGTCGGGATCGGCGACATGTCGGGCGACGTGTTCGGCAACGGGATGCTGCGCTCCCGGCACATCCGGCTGCTGGCGGCGTTCAACCACCAGCATGTGTTCCTCGACCCCGATCCCGACCCCGTCGCCGGCTTCGCCGAGCGCGAGCGGCTGTTCGGGCTTGTGCGCTCGTCGTGGAGCGACTACGACCCGGCGCTGATCTCGCCCGGGGGCGGCGTGTTTGCGCGCAGCGCGAAGTCGATCCGCCTGTCGGAGCAGGTCAGGGCGGCGCTCGGCATCGAGGCGGCGCGGCTGTCGCCGGCGGAGCTGATCCGCGAGCTGCTGCGCGCGCCGGTCGACCTGTTGTTCAACGGCGGCATCGGAACCTATGTCAAGGCGTCGAGCGAGACCCACGGCGACGCCGGCGACCGCGCCAACGACGCCGTCCGCGTCGACGGCGAGCAGTTGCGCTGCCGCGTCGTCGGCGAGGGCGGGAACCTCGGCCTGACCCAGCCCGGACGGATCGAGTACGCGCTGCGCGGCGGGCCCGACGGGCAGGGTGGACGGATCAACACCGACGCGATCGACAACGTCGCCGGCGTCAACTGCTCCGACCACGAGGTGAACATCAAGATCCTGCTCAACGGGCTCACCGCCGATGGCGAGATGAGCGAGCGCGAGCGCAACGAGCTGCTGCAGTCGATGACCGACGCGGTCGCCGAGCAGGTCCTGTACGGGAGCTACACGCAGACGCAGGCGATGAGCCTCGCGCTCACCCAGGCGGTGTCGATGTTCTCGGTCCACGAGCGCCTGATCCGCCGCCTGGAGACCGGCGCCGGGCTCGACCGCGAGATCGAGTGTCTGCCCACCGACGCGACGATCGCCGCGCGCCGCGGGGAGCGACGGGGGCTGGTCGCGCCCGAGCTGGCGACGCTGATGGCGCTGAGCAAGATCCACATCTTCGAGCAGCTGCTGGAGTCAGACCTGCCCGACGATCCCTATCTGCTCGACGACCTCGAGCGCTACTTCCCGCGGCCGCTGGGCGCCGGCCGGGCGACGACGGCCGACCTCGCGCCGGCCCCGGGCGGCGAGCCCGCGCCCGGCGAGTCCGGCCAGCGCGGCCGCTACGACCAGCGCATCCGCGGTCACCGCCTGCGCCGCGAGCTGATCGCCACGATCGTCGCCAATCAGCTCGTCGACCGGGCGGGCATGACCTTCGCCTTCCGGCTCAACGAGGAGACCGGCGCGGCGACGCCGCAGCTCGCCCGCGCCTACGCGGTGGCACGCGACGTGTTCGCGATGCGCCCCTTCTGGATCGAGGTCGAAGCGCTGGACAACCGGATCGAGGCCGGCACCCAGCTGTCGATGCTGCTCGAGGGTCGTCGCCTGGTGGAGCGCGCGGCGCGCTGGCTGGTGCGCTCGTCGCCGAGCCGGGTGATCGATGTGACCGCGATGACGCAGCGCTTCGCCCCCGCCGCGGAGATGCTCGCCGGCGCACTGCCCGACGTGCTGGAGGGAGCCGACCGCAACGTGTTCACCGAGCGCCAGGTGGAGCTCGCCCACGCCGGCGTGCCGGCCGAGCTGGCCCACCGCGTCGCCAGCATGCAGGCGCTGCTGTCGGTGTTCGACATCGTCGAGGACGCGACGGCGACCGGCACCGAGCAGCCGGTCGTGATGGCGACCTACTTCGCGGTCGGCTCGCGCCTGAGGCTGGACTGGCTGCGCGACCGGATCCTCGAGCTGCCGCGCGGCGACCGCTGGCAGGCGCTGGCCCGCGCCGCGCTGCGCGACGACCTCTACCGGCTGCACCGCGCGCTCACGCGCGACGTGCTGAGCGGCGCCGGCGACGGCTCCGAGCCGGCGATCGTCGGCTGGATGGCCCGCAACGCCGCCGCGGTCGCGCGCGCCGAGAGCGTCCTGGCCGACGTCGAGACGTCGCACACCTTCGACACCACGACGCTGCCCGTCGCGCTGCGCGAGATCAAGAACCTCGTCGCGGATTCCGGTCAGGTGACCTGAGTCCGCGCCTGCGCGGACCGCTCCGGCGGGCCCACAGGGCGGCCCCGAGGGCGGCCCCGAGGGCGGCGGCGAGGTCGAGTGCGCCGCCGAGCAGGAAGCCGGCCGGACCGGTCAGCAGGCGGGTGGCGATCCGTTCCGGCACGCCGCCAAGCTATCGTCTGCCGCTCATGGCGACCGTCAAGACGAATGTCACCGAGCTGCCCGAGTCGCGGGTGCGCGTCGAAGCCGAGGTTGCGGCCGACGAGGTCGAGCGTCGCGTTCAGCAGGCCGCCCGCAAGCTCGGCGGCCAGATGCGGATCCCCGGCTTTCGCAAGGGCAAGGTCCCGCCGCCGGTCGTGATCCGCCGGCTGGGCTTCGAGGCGGTGCTCGACGAGGCGCTGCGCAGCTCGCTGGGCAGCTGGTATGTCGATGCGATCGACGAGGCGGGGATCTCGCCGATCGGCGAGCCCGATCTCGACGTCGGCGATCTCCCCGGCCAGGGCGAGCCGCTCGCCTTCTCGATCGAGATCGGAGTCCGTCCGCAGGCCACGCTCGGCGAGTACCGGGGCCTGGAGGTCGGCCGGCGTGAGCCGACCGTCGCCGAGTCGGCGATCGACGAGGTGATCGAACGCGAGCGCGAGCGCCTGGCCACGCTCGACACCGTGGAGCGCCCCGCCCAGGCATCAGACCACGTCGTCATCGACTACGTGGGGATGGTCGATGGCGAGCTGTTCCCCGGCGGTGAGGGCCGCGACCAGCTGATCGAGCTGGGGTCGGGGCGGCTGATCCCCGGCTTCGAGGAGCAGTTGATCGGCGCCGGCGCCGGCGAGCAGCGCACGGTGGCGGTGAGCTTTCCCGAGGACTACGCCGGCGATCTCGGCGGCAAGGACGCCACCTTCGAGGTGACCGTCAGCGAGGTCAAGGCCAAGCGCCTGCCCGCGATCGACGACGAGTTCGCCTCCGAGGCGGGCGGCTTCGACTCGCTCGCCGAGCTGCGCGACGATATCGCCGGCCGGCTGCGCGAGGCCGACGAGCGCGCCGTCGAGCGCGAGTTCGAGGAGGCGGTGCTCAAGGCCGCCGCCGCCGAGGCCCACGTCGAGCTGCCCGAGCAGTTGATCCACGCGCAGGCCCACGAGCTGATCGAGCAGACGCTGTCGACGCTCGCGCGCCAGGGCATCAGCAAGGAGACCTACCTGCGGATCGCCGGCAAGGACGAGGAGACGCTCGCCCACGACGCCGAGCCCGAGGCCGCCGACGCGCTTCGCCGCGAGGCCGTCCTCGCCGCCGTCGTCGCCGCCGAGCAGATCGAGCCCAGCGACGAGGAGCTGGTGGAGGCGCTGCGCCCCGCCGCCGAGCGCGACGACACCGACCCCGCCGAGCTGGTCGAGCAGCTGCGCAAGGCGGGCCGGCTCGACAGCCTGCGCGCCGACGTGGCCACCCGCAAGGCGCTGGAGCTGCTGGTGTCAGCGGCCAAGCCGATCAGCGTCGAGCAGGCCCAGGCCCGTGAGAAGCTGTGGACCCCGGGCAAGGACGACCCCGAAGGCGGGCCGGCGTCAGGGCCCGGCCAGATCTGGACGCCGGGAAGCTAACGGCCCCCGCACCGTAGAACATCCGGCCAGGAGTGCGGTCTGATGAGGTGGCCCCGGGTGGGGCGGTTGCTACAGTCGGCAGGATTCCGGCGCGGGATGCGAAAGAACGAGGACGATGAGCCCACTGGTACCCATGGTCGTCGAACAAACCTCCCGAGGGGAGCGAGCGTTTGACATCTACAGCCGACTACTCAACGAGCGGATCATCTTCCTCGGGACTCCCGTCGACGATCAGATCGCCAACCTGATCGTCGCGCAGCTTCTGCACCTCGAGTCCGAGGATCCCGACAAGGACATCTCGATCTACGTCAACTCGCCGGGCGGCTCGGTGTATGCCGGCCTGGCGATCTACGACACGATGCAGTTCATCAAGCCGGACGTGTCGACGATCTGCGTCGGCATCGCGATGTCGATGGGGGCGCTGCTGCTGGCCGGCGGCGCGGCGGGCAAGCGGATGGCGCTGCCCAACGCCAAGATCCTGATCCACCAGGTGTCGTCGAGCTTCCAGGGGCAGGCGACCGACATCGAGATCCACGCCCGCGAGATCATCGACGTCCGCCGCCGGCTCGACGAGATCATCGCCAAGCACACCGGTCAGGAACTCGACAAGGTCCGTCACGACACCGAGCGTGACTACTTCATGAGCTCTGAGGAGGCAAAGGAGTACGGAATCATCGATCGCGTGATCTCGCAGCACTAAAAGGCATTAGTCTTTTCAGCGCTGGAGATCGCCGCCGACCGAGTCGAGCTCTGGGAGGGGATTCATGGCACGTCCGACCGACTCCAACGAACAGCTTCTGTGCAGCTTCTGCGGCAAGTCCCAGCGGCAGGTCAAGAAGCTGATCGCAGGACCGGGTGTTTACATCTGCGATGAGTGCATCGATCTCTGCAACGAGATCATCGACGAGGAGCTGACCGCCCCTCCGAGTTTCGACATCGAGAACCTCCCCAAGCCGCGGGAGATCTACGACGTCCTCAACGAGTACGTGGTGGGCCAGGAGCAGGCCAAGCGCTCGCTCTCGGTGGCGGTCTACAACCACTACAAGCGCGTCCAGATGATGCAGTCCGATGAGTCCGACATCGAGCTGCAGAAGTCCAACATCCTCCTGCTCGGCCCGACCGGCTGCGGCAAGACGCTGCTCGCCCAGACGCTCGCGCGGATCCTCAACGTCCCGTTCGCGATCGCCGACGCCACGGCGCTGACCGAGGCCGGCTACGTCGGCGAGGACGTCGAGAACATCCTGCTCAAGCTGATCCAGGCCGCCGACTACGACGTCAAGAAGGCCGAGACCGGGATCATCTACATCGACGAGGTCGACAAGATCGCCCGCAAGGCCGACAACCCGTCGATCACCCGCGACGTATCGGGCGAGGGCGTCCAGCAGGCGCTGCTGAAGATCCTGGAGGGGACGACCGCGTCGGTCCCGCCCCAGGGCGGGCGCAAGCATCCCCACCAGGAGTTCCTGTCGATCGACACGACCAACGTGCTGTTCATCTGCGGCGGCGCGTTCGCCAACCTCGACCGGGTGATCGAGCGCCGGATCGGCCATCAGGGCGTCGGCTTCAGCGCCGCGATCCAGTCCAAGGAGCAGCGCGACACCGGCGAGATCTTCGAGCACTGCCTGCCCGAGGACCTGATCCAGTACGGCCTGATCCCCGAGTTCATCGGCCGTCTGCCGGTGATGTCGGCGATCCACCAGCTCGATCGCGACGAGCTGATGCAGATCCTGACCGAGCCCCGCAACGCCCTCGTCAAGCAGTTCCAGCGCTTCTTCCAGTTCGACGGGATCGAGCTGGTGTTCGCCGACGAGGCGCTCTCCTCGGTCGCCGACAAGGCGCTCGAGCGCGAGACCGGCGCGCGCGGGCTGCGGTCGATCATCGAGGAGGTGCTGCTCGAGGTTCAGTTCGAGCTGCCCTCGCGCCGCGATGTGCGCAAGTGCGTGGTGACACGGGAGACGATCGAGAAGGGCGTATCCCCGACGCTCGTCACCGTCGCCGCCCCCGACGAGGACGAAGCCGCGGCCTGAGTAAGCGCGGCGCGTCGTCCGCGCCGCCTGAGATCAGACGGCGGGACGGCAGCCGCGCCCGGCTGACCTACACTCACGCCTCGATGTCGCAGCTGCCAGACAGAACCCGGTACGAGCCCTCCGAGGTCGAGCCTCGGATCGTGGCGAAGTGGCTGGAATCCGGGCTCTTTCATCCCGAGCCGGAGGGCTCGCCGAGCGACAACTACTCGATCGCGATCCCGCCGCCCAACGTCACCGGCGTGCTGCACATGGGGCACGCGCTCAACAACTCGATCCAGGACTGCCTCGTGCGCCATCACCGGATGCGCGGCCAGCGCACGAAGTGGATCCTCGGCACCGACCACGCCGGGATCGCGACGCAGACCCAGGTCGAGCGCGCGCTGCGCCAGGAGGGCTCCAGCCGCGCCGCGATCGGCCGCGAGGCGTTCGTCGAGCGGGTGTGGCGCTGGCGCGAGCAGTACGGCGGCTCGATCATCGAGCAGCTCAAGCGCCTCGGCGCGTCCTGCGACTACGAGACCGAGCGCTTCACGCTCGACAGGGAGTACGCCGACGCGGTGCTCAAGGTGTTCGTGACGCTGTATGAGAAGGGCTACATCTACCGCGATCGCTACATGGTCAACTGGGACCCGGGCAGCGGCTCGGCGATCTCCGACCTCGAGGTCGAGCCCCGCGAGGTCAGGGACACCCTGTACTACATCGACTACCCGCTGGCCTCGGGCTCGGGAGCGATCACGGTCGCCACCGTGCGCCCCGAGACGATGCTCGCCGACTCGGCGATCGCCGTCCATCCCGCCGACGAGCGCTACCGCCGCCTGATCGGCGAGAAGGCGATCCTGCCGCTGGTCGGCCGCAAGCTGAAGATCATCGCCGATGACTACGTGCGGCCCGAGTTCGGCACCGGCGCGCTGAAGATCACGCCCGCCCACGACCCCAACGACTTCGAGATCGGTCGCCGCCACGCCCTCCCGCAGCCGTCGGTGATCGGGGAGGACGGCCGGATCACCTCCGAGGCGCCCGAGCGCTTCGCCGGCCTGACGGTGGCCGAGGCGCAGGCCGCCGTCGTCAAGGAGCTCGGCGAGCAGGGACTGATCGCCCGGACCGAGCCCTACGCCCACACGGTGCCGTTCTCGCATCGCTCGGGGCAGCGGATCGAGCCGCTGATCTCGTTGCAGTGGTTCATGGCGATGGACGAGCTGGCCCGCCCGGCGATCGAGGCGGTGACCAGCGGCCGGGTGCGCTTCCATCCCGAGAACCAGGCCAAGGTCTACCTCGACTGGATGGAGAACATCCGCCCGTGGTGCATCTCGCGCCAGCTGTGGTGGGGTCACCGCCTGCCGGTGTGGTACCGCGACCTGGAGACCTACGTCGGCACCGAGCCGCCGCGCGGCGACGGCTGGCAGCGTGACCCCGACGTGCTCGACACGTGGTTCTCCAGCGCGCTGTGGCCGTTCGCGACGCTCGGCTGGCCGCACGACAGCCCTGATCTGCGGGCGTTCTATCCGACCGACGCGCTCGTCACCGGCCGCGACATCATCTTCCTGTGGGTGGCTCGGATGATCATGATGGGACTGGAGTTCACCGGCGAGGTGCCGTTCTCCGATGTCCACATCACCGCGATCATCCAGGCCCCCGACGGCCGGCGGATGTCGAAGTCGCTGGGAACGGGCGTCGACCCGCTCGACCTGATCGAGGGCGGCCCGCGGCCGCCGGTGTTCGCCACCGGGGGCGCCGCCGCCGGCGAGTTCCCGGCCTACGGCGCCGACGCCGTCCGCTGGGGCCTGCTGGCGATGTCCTCGGGCCAGGACGTCAGCTTCAGCGAGGACAAGGTCGCCCAGGGGCTGCAGCTCACCAACAAGCTGTGGAACGCGGCGCGGCTGATCCTGCTCGGGGTCGCCGACGCGGGCCCCGAGATCCGGGCGGCGGTCTCGCCGGCCGCCGTCGAGGATCGCTGGATCCTCTCCCGCCTGGACCGCGCCCGGTCGCAGGTGAGCGCCCGGATCGACGCCTTCGACTTCTCCCACGCCGCGCTCGTGCTCTACGACTTCATCTTCACCGAGCTGTGCGACTGGTACCTGGAGCTCGTCAAGCCGCGTCTGCGCGCGGGGGAGAGGGAGCTGTCGGCGACGCTGCTGCACGTGCTGACCGAGACGATCGCCCTCGCCCATCCGCTGATCCCGTTCCTCACCGAGGAGATCTGGTCCTTCGTCCCCGGTAGCGAGGGCCTGCTCGCCGCGCGGATCGCCCCCGCGGCCGGCGAGTCGCTGATCGACGAGGACGCCGAGGAGGCCGTCGCGCGGGTGATCGCCGCCGTGCAGGCGCTGCGCCGCTGGCGCGATCTGGCCGGCGTCCGGGCCGGGGCGACGCTGCCCGTGGCGTTCGACGCGGCGGGCTATGAGGAGACCGCCGCGCACGTCGCCCGGCTGGCGCGGATCTCACTGGCCGGCAGCGCCAGGGACGCCGAGCCGGTCGCGACCGTGCCGATCCCCGGCGGCAGCGTCGAGATGCTGGCCCACGCCGAGCTCGATCTCGAGGGCGCCGCGCGCCGGCTGGCGCAGCGGCGCGCCAAGCTCGAATCAGAGATCGAGCGCGCGGAGCGCAAGCTCGCCAACCAGAAGTTCGTGGACAAGGCGCCGGCGGAGGTGGTCGGCGCCGAGCGCGAGAAGCTGGAGCGGTTGCGGGCCGAGCTGGAGTCGCTGTGACCGGGCCGGAGGCCGAGCGCTACCTGCTCTCGCTGGAGCTGTTCGGCATGCGCTTCGGGACCGACCGGATGCGTCGGCTGATGACCGCGCTGCGCCATCCCGAGCGCAGCTTTGACTCGATCCACGTCGTCGGGACCAACGGGAAGTCCTCGACGACGCGGATGATCGCCGCGATCCTCGCCCGCCACGGGCTGCGTACCGGGGCCTACCTGTCGCCGCACCTGATCTCGTTCGGCGAGCGGATCAGGATCGACGACCGGGATCTGGCGCCCGCGGCGTTCGGCGCCGCCGTCGCCCGCGCGGCCCGCGCCGCGGCGCTCGTCGACCGCTCGCTGGAGGAGGGCGATCGCGTGACGCAGTTCGAGGCGCTCACCGCCGCCGCCTTCTCCGAGCTCGCGCGTGGCGAGGTGGCGGTGGCGGTGATCGAGGCCGGGCTCGGAGGCCGCTACGACGCCACCAACGTGATTCCGTCGTCGGTCTCGGTGTTGACCAGCGTCGGCCTCGAGCACACCCGCTGGCTGGGCCCGACGCTGACCGACATCGCCCGTGAGAAGCTCGACGTGCTCGTGCCGGGGACGCTGCTGGTGCTCGGAGCCGACCTGCCGGCCGAGGTGGTGCTCGTCGCCGATGAGATCAGCGCCGAGCGCGACGCCCGGATCATCCACGCGGGGACCGACCCCGGCGTGCCGGTCGGCGCGGTCGGCGCATTCCAGCGGCGCAACTTCGCGCTCGCGAGGGCGGCCGCCGAGGCCTACCTCGGCGAGCTCGACGAGCAGGCGGTCGCCGCCGCCGCCGCCGAGGTCCGCGTGCCGGGACGGCTGCAGCAGATCGACTCAGAGCCGCTGACGTTGCTCGACGGCGCCCATAACCCCGACGGGATGCGCGCGCTCGTGCAGTCGCTGGCCGACATCGTCGCCGGCCGTGAGCGGCTGGTGGCGACCCTCTCGATCCTCGATGACAAGGACGCCGCGGGAATGCTCGCCGCGCTGCTGCCGGCCTGTGATGCGATCGTCCTCACGAGCAGTCAGAATCCGCGATCCTTGCCACCGCCCACGCTTCAGTCGCTCGCGCGCCAGCTCGGCGGTCCGCCCGCCGAGATCGTGGCCGATCCGCGCCGCGCGCTGGCGCGGGCGCGCGAGCTGGCCGGGCCGGGCGGCGTCGTGATCGCGACCGGGTCGCTGTACCTGGTCGCCGACCTGCTGGCAACCGGGCGCGGCCGCCGGGCCTCGATCCTGTGAACCACCGCGCCGCCGGCGGGCGGCGCATCCCGGGGGACCTATGAACAACCGTGACGACCAGCCCAAGTTCCTCAAGATGATCGGGCTCGTCGCCGTCACCGTGGCGCTGTGGATCCTGATCTTCTTCGCGATCGGCTACCTGTTCGGCCGCACGTTCCTCTAGGAAATACAATTCGGCGACGAGGATCTGCCGCCTCGACGGCGTATTTGTATACGCCGATCGCCTCCGGCGACCACTACACTCGCCTCCTCAATGACGTCTTTCGCAATCTTCGGGATCCACAACAGCGCACTCAACCTCGCGGTCGAGCTCGTGATCCTGTTCATGGTCGTCATCTGGCTGGCGCTCGTCTACTGGACCTACGCCGATGCCCGGCGCCGGATCGCCGACCCGCTGCTGATCGGCTGCGCGACGCTCGCCTCGCTGTTCCCGTATGTGGGGACGATCGTCTACATGATCGTCCGCCCGCCCGAGTACCTGGACGACGTCCGCGAGCGAGAGCTCGAGATGCAGGCCGCCGAGGCGAGGCTCGCCGAGCTCGGCTACCACCTCTGCCCGCATTGTGACTGCGAGGTGGAGAAGGACTTTCTGCGCTGCCCCAACTGCATGCGCAAGCTCAAGGACCCGTGCGTGTCGTGCGGGCGCCCGCTGGACCCCTTGTGGAAGGTCTGCCCGTTCTGCGAGGCCGAGATCGGGGTTCCCGCCCCGACGCCGCGCCGCGCCCGCCGGCGGCTGGAGAGCCACGCCGAGCCGGCCGAGCAGCCCACCACGACCTAGCAGTTCCCCATCCGATCCGAGATCCAGAGTAGGAGAACGACGCCGTGGAGCGCACGCTCATCCTTGTCAAGCCTGACGCCTTTGCCCGCAACCTGACCGGCGAGATCATCGCCCGCTTCGAGCGCAAGGGCTTGGCGCTCGTCGCCCTGCAG
>JBELAG010000349.1:0-5952 GCA_049509055.1 Solirubrobacteraceae bacterium | reverse complement strand
ACGAGCGAGACGATGATCCCGCCGATCGTCGACCCGACGACCGGGATCAGGTCCAACAGCGCCACCAGCAGTCCGAGGAACACCGCGTACGGCACGCCGACGATCACGGCCCACGCCGACGTGCCGATGCCGGCGATCACCGAGGTGAACAGGTTCCCCAGGACGAACCCTCCGACGCGGTCCAGGATCGAGTCGGTGAGGAGCACCACCCGCGCCCGGCGGCTCCTCGGGGCGAGCAGGTACAGGCCCCGTTTCACCCGCGGGAGATCGGCGAGCAGGTAGATCGTGAGGATGACCACCAACACGAGCGCCCCGAGGAGGTCCAGCGCGATCTTGCCGGCCCCGAGCACGGTGTTGACCGATGCTCCGTTGCCCTCCAACAGCTTCTGCAGACGGGTGACGATGTGATACCTGGCGTTCAGCTTACCCAGCGTGGTGTGGTGGTTCTCGATGTTGTGCAGGTAGCCGGGAATGTCCCGGGCCAGGTTGCTGGCCTGGGTGACCGCCACCGGCACCGCGAACACCAGGAAGAGCGCAAACACTCCGAACGCAGCGGCGAGCACCGTCACGACCGCCACCGGGCGCGCCAGCCCGCGCCGGTACAGCCAACGAACCGCGGGGTCCAGCCCGGTTGCCAAGAAGAAAGCCAGGCCGAAGTAGACGAGAATCTGCCCGATCGCCACCACGAGGTAGGCCAGCGCCAGCGCGCACGCCACGCCCAGCGCCCCGAGAAACCCGACGAGGAACGGGGCGCCGCGATCCAACGGCCGGCCGACCTGCCCGAACTCGTTCCCCGGACCCGCTCCCGCCTCGACGGCCGCCTCGGCATGGAGATCGTCAAGAACGCGCTGCGTGGTCCGGCCAGGGACCTCCTCGGCCCCCAGCCCCGACACGCCAGAGGACTCCGTGCCGGATTCACGGGCGCTGCTCGTGCGTTCAGCTCGTTCAGACGTGCGTCCTACTCTGCCACGATGATCAAGCGTGATCGCGGCTCAGGGCCTGCCTATGGACGGCGCGCGGGCACGAGGTGGCGGACGATCGTTGCCCAGCCGGCCGCGAGGCGGTCACGCGTCATGCCGGGTCGGCGCAGCTGATGCAGGACGACTTCGGCCCCGAGGGTGGCGAGCAGCGCGTCGGCGACGTAGTCTGCGTCGAGGTCCGGCGCGCCGTCGCGGATGAGCATGGTGACGTGGGCGCGGTAGGCGCCGTAGGGTCCGCCGTCAAATCGGCTGCCCGGTGTCCCGGCGGTCTGGGCGGCGAGCAGCAGCTCGCCGTGGGCCGAGAGGTGCTCGAGCAGGGCATGGCCGAAGGCGACGAGCCGTTCGCGCGGCCGTGCCCCGGGACCGAGCGGCGCAGGGCCGCGGATGAACGCGTCCTGGAAGGCGCGCTCGCTGGACTCCAGCAGCGCGAGGGCGAGCGACGCGCGGTCACCGAAGCGGCGAAACAGCGTGCCCTTGCCGACCTGTGCCTCTGTCGCGATGGCATCCATCGAGGTGCAGGCCACACCGTCGCGGGCGAACAGGCGTTCCGCGGCCTCGAGGATTCGCTGCCGGTTGCGCGCGGCATCGGCTCGCTCGACGGGCGCGCCGAGCACCGGGAGATCGATCGGATTCATGGCATCAACCGAGTCATCGGGTCCGCTCTCATGATACGGTGTGAACAGGCAAACGGACTGCGGTCCGAATCGATTCCTGAGGAGCGACATGGCTACCGACACAGAAGCGCCGGGCGCAACCGAACTACCCGCTGGCTCCTGGACCGTTGACCCGGTCCACTCCGTGGCCGGGTTTTCCGTGCGCCACATGATGGTCGGCACGTTTCGCGGCGAGTTCGGCGAGATCGAGGCCACGCTGACCGACGGCAAGCTGGTGGGCAAGGTGAAGGTCGCCTCGCTGGAGATCAAGAATGATCAGCTCAAAGGACATTTGCTCTCGCCGGAGTTCTTCGACGCCGAGCGGTTTCCCGAGATCGTCTATGAGTCCTCATCGCTGACGGTCAGCGACGGGGTCCTCGCCAGCGAGGGCACGATCACGCTGAAAGGAATCAGCACGCCAGTGACCGCCACCGGCCGGCTCGCCGGACCGGTCGTGACGCTCGGCGACGTGGAGAAGATCGGCCTGGATCTGGAGACCACGGTGGACCGCGACGCCGTCGGCCTGCAGTGGAACGCCCCGTTGCCCAAGGGCGGCGTCGTCCTGGGCAAGGACGTCACCGTCTCGGTCACCCTCGAGCTGGCGCTGGTAGACGACGAGGACTGAGCGGTGCGCGTCCTCGGCATCGCCGGATCGCTGCGCGCTGACTCGCATAACCGCCGTTTGCTCCGGGCGGCAGCTGACGAGCTGCCCCCCGGAGCAGAGCTGGTTGCGTTTGAGGGCTTGAAAGCGGTCGAGCCGTTCGATGAAACCGACGAGCAGGAGACGGGCGGCGGCATGCCGGGCGCTGACGCGCTGATCACGGCGATCCGCGAGGCTGACGCCATCCTGTTCGTCACCCCCGAATACAACGGCTCGATCCCAGGCGTGCTCAAGAACGCCGTCGATTGGGCATCGCGACCCACGCCGGCCACCTCCCCGCTGGCCAACAAGCCCGTCGCGGTGATCGGCGCCAGCACCAGCATGTTCGGGGCGGTCTGGGCGCAAGCCGAACTCCGCAAAGCCCTCGGGCTGGCCGGCGCCCGTGTCGTTGACCAGGAGCTCGCGGTCCCCACCGCCCATGAAGCATTCAAAGACGACGGCCGTTTGGCCCGCGGCGCCACCCGACGCCGGCTGCGAGAAATCCTCGCAGAACTCGTCAACGAAGCCGACCCCCTGCGCACGTCTGACAGAGCGCCTACCGCGCCCAGCCACAGCTGACCGTCGTCGTCCTCGACACAGCGAGAAGGCCGAGGACGATTGCTGGTTCGCCATCTCGGCGACTGTGAAACCGACGGCTGCTGCCACGCCGAAGTCCGGCTGAAGCGGTCAGCAGTTCGCCGCTGAGCGGGTCGCCTCGTCCGCGCGCCCGAGACGCCGCCGGCGTCGATCCGCGACACAACGTCGGACCCGGGGTCGCCGCCGGATCGTGCGGTCCGGGCTGCCAGCGGCGCTGGAGCTGCCCGCCCGCGCCGATCTGTGGTCAGAGCGCGTCGCAGTTGTCGTGGCGCGGCGGCGTTGCGAACGCCGTTCCCAGGGCGGCGCGGAGTTCGTCGCTGGTGAAGGGTTTGATGAGAAACCCGTCGCCGGTCGGCATCCCTTCACGCCTGGGCAGCGCGTCGCGGTCTGCCGACATGTAGATGAGCCGCAGCTGCGGTCGCAGTCCCATCGCGGCCCGGATCATCGCTCCGCCGTCGCCGGAGGCGAGGGTCATATCGGCCAGGACGAGGTCGACCGGTTGCGGAGGGTCGCGCATGATCGTGAGGGCGTGCTCGCGCGTGGCGGCGTATTGGACGTGATGGCCGGCGTCGCTGAGCAGCAGTTCGATCAGTAGCGCGACCTCCTCGTTTCGCTCCACCAGTAGGACACCGTACCGGGGTGATGGTGAGCTTTGGTCAGTCGGCGGCTGGTGCCCGGGCAGCAGTTGCGGGAGCGTGATGACGAAGGTGGTGCCGTGGCCGGGCTCGGACTCGAGGTTGATCGTTCCGCCGGACTGTTCGACGATCCCGAGCGCGGCGGAGAGCCCCAGACCGCTTCCCACACCGAACTCCTTGGTGGTGAAGAACGGCTCAAAGATGCGGTCGCGAATGTCGGCCGGTATGCCGGTGCCGGTATCTGAGACCGAGATCCGTACCGTCGGGGATCCGGTCTGGCCGCCCGCCGGGCGAGGATCCGCGCTGGTCTGGATGGTGAGCCGGCCGCCGTCGGGCATCGCGTCACAGCCGTTGAGCGCCAGGTAGAGCACAGCGTGCTGGAGCTGCGCCAGGTCGGCGAACACGCGCGCGTGATGAGCGCGGTCGGTGATCACTAGTTCGATCGCCTCACCCAGCGCGGGGCGCAGCATCCGCCGCAGTCCGTCGGCGATCTGTGACGCCACCACCGGCTCGGGAGCGAGCATCTGTCGTCGCGCGAACGCCAGCAGATCCCGGGTCAAAGCGGTCGCGTGCTCGGCGGCAGCGCGAACCTCGGTCAACTCGCCCTGCAACGGATCCGCGCGGTCAAGCTTGCGCGACACCCCGGCGTTGTAGCCGAGGATCACCGTCAGCTTGTTGTTGAGCTCGTGAGCCACGCCGCCCGCCAGGCGTCCCAGCGCGTCTGACCAGCTCTCGAGCTCTCGGTTGGCGGCCTCGAGCTGCGCGTTGAGCTCGGTGACGCGCACCTCAGCGGTGACCCGTTCGGTGATGTCGGAGTTGAGCTCGATGATCGCGGCCGGGCGGCCGTCGGCGTCGCGGCGCAGCGCTTGGCGGCTGGAGACGACGATCTCCCGTCCGTCCTGGCGGGTGTGATGCAGCACGCCCGCCCACTGCCCGTCACTGGCCAGCGCCGCATCGACGGCCGCGCGAGACTCCGGGAACACCGTCGCCAGCAGCTCATGCGTGATCTGACCAACCGCCTGAGCGGCGGCGTGGCCGTAGATCGCCTCGGCCTCACGATTCCAGAAGGTCACGCGACTCTCCGTCGCGTCGCGCACGATCACCGCGTCGTGGGCGAGGTCGAGAAGCTCGCCGCGCAGCGCCAGCTCTCGCTCGGCGGCGACCCGGTCGGTGATATCGCGCCCGGAGAGCACGAGGGTGTCGCCGGTGGCCACGACGACCAGGTCCAGCAGGCGGCCGGCGAGACCGGTCGCTTCCCAGAGGCTTTGGCCGGTGTAGTCCCGGTTTCGGACCGGCTCGCCGCTGAGGATCGCGTCCCGGTAGGTCGCAAACCGCGGGCTGTCGAGAAAGCCGGGAAACACCACGCCGAGGCGAGCACCCATCAACGTGTTGCGGCCCATCCGGACGGCGGTGCAGTAGGCGTCGTTGACGTAGTCAAAGACGAAGTCGATGATCTCGTGGTGCTCGTCACGCACGGCTGAGAAGATCGCGAACAGGTCCTGCATCGCCGCGGTCGCGGCCCGGAAGCGGGCCTCACTGCTCTCCAGCTCGGCCTGGATCCGGCGCAGCTCGGTGACGTCACGAGAGCTCACCGCGAGCGTCTCGCCCTGCGCGACGACGCTGAACTCAATCAGCCGCGGCGGGAACAGCGTCCCGTCCGGTGCGCTGATGCTGATCACCTCCTCGGTCCGGCACGCCTCGCCGCTGATCACCGCGCGACGGTAGATCTCAAACCGCCGGCTGCGCAGGAAACCCGCGGTCAGCTCACCGATTCGCTGCCCGACCCGTTCATGGCCGCCGCCCATCATCGTCACCGCCGCTCGGTTGACGTACTCGTAGCGGAAATCGACGATCTCGCCATCGCCGTCACGGACCGATGACGCCAGCATGAACGCGTCGAGCATCGACTCCACCGCAGCCGCGAGCCGGCTCTCATCAGCCCACCCGCGGCCGGCGACGTCGTCGTGGGCGGAGACGTGGCTGATCGCGACGCTCAGATCACCAGCCACCTGCACTGAGAACAGCACCGATCGGACCGTGCCATCCTGACAGCGCAACGCGACGTGGATGGATGTCGCGACCTCCCGGTCGGGCCAGGCGAACAGCTTTGAGCGAGATTCGTCGTCCGCCATCAGCCCAGCCTCGGCCGGCGTGCGCCCGACCAGCGCCTCCTGGTGGTAGCCCGTCAGTGAACAGAACGCGTGGCTCACCGCCACCAGCCGACCCGATCGACGATCAGCAACACAGATCACCGCAGACGGGTCCCCCATCACCGCCGCAAGCACGAGGGCGGCGCGACCGCCGTCGAGACCTCCGGCCCCGCCCCCCCCCCCCCCCCCCCCCCCCCCACCCCCCCAGCGCACCCGGGCGGGGGGCAGGGGGCGGGGGGGCGGGCGCGGCCCCCCCCCCCCCCCCCCCACCCCACCCACCCCCCCCAAAGTGTTAAA
>JBELAG010000348.1:0-6515 GCA_049509055.1 Solirubrobacteraceae bacterium | reverse complement strand
GCCAGCGGGGGCGAGGCCGACCCGGCCGCCCCGCCGGCTCGGATCAGAGCCGGATGATCCGGACCCGCGCCTTGCCGCCGGGGCTGATCCCCAGACCGACGAGCGCGTCGCCCACCGTCACGTTGTCCAGCCACACGTTCTCGTCGTCGTTGAGCGTGGCGAGCACGCTGACCTGCTGCATCACCTCGGCCAACCGCGCGACCTCCTCGCGAGTGCCGTGCAGCAACTCGACCCCGCTCTCGGTGGCGAACGTCACCATCATTCCATCGGCGGTGTGCTGACCGCCGAGCAGTTCCAGGCTCATCGTGCCTCCATTCCTTGAGACCTCATGTCTCTTGAGTCGAGGGCTGGTTCCTCGACGGATGTTGGATGGTAGGGCTTCCCGGCGCGATTGTCACGTGTTTTTGGAAAAAATCGGCCCGGCGACGGCCGGCGGCCGTCGGTTCGCAGTTCAGACGCCGGCGGCGGCGGTCGCCGGCGGGCGCCCACGCAGCGCGCTCGAGGCGGGGATCCCGATCGCCACGCAGAGCGCCGCGCTGATCAGCAGCGTGTGGTGGACGGTGGAGGCGGTGAGCGTCCCCGACAGGGCGATGCCGGCGAGGCCCGCGCCGATCGCCGCGCCGAGCAGTCGCCCGACCGACAGCAGCGCCGAGGTTCGGCCGTGGGACGCCGGCGGCGTGGCGTTGAGCGCCGCGCGCGATGTCGGGACGAACAGCATCCCCAGCCCGAGCCCGACCGGGATCATCGGCAGGATCGTGATCACGCTCGACAGCGACACGCCGGGGATCCCGAGCACCGCCAGCCCGACGCCGGATCCGACGAAGCCGAGGACCGCGGGCATCTGCTCGCCGTAACGGTCGACGAGCTTTCCGGCCAGCGGCGCCGCCGCGCCGACGAGCAGCGCCACGAGCACGAGCGCCCCGGATGCGCCGAGCGCCGAGAACCCGGCGACACGCTGGAGATACTGCTCGGCGATGTAGAAGGCGCCGATCATCACCGCGAAGGTGAGCCCCGCGACGAGCGTGGCGGCGAGCACGATGCGGTTGACGACCGGGCTGCGCGCGCCGTCCTGATCGTGCACGACGCTGGGCATCAGGCGCGCGATCGCGACCGCGGCGGCGAGCGTGAGCGGCAGCAGCGCCCACCAGTTGGCGCGCCAGCCGAAGGCGACCGTGAGCAGTCCACCGAGCAGCGGCCCGATCAGGTTCGACATGCCCGCGCTGGCGCCCCAGATCCCGAGCGCGCTCCCCCGCCGCTCGGGCGGAAAGCCGCTCACCGCTCCGGCCAGCGCCGCCGGGCTGACCAGCCCCGCCCCGGCGCCCTGCACAACCCGCGCGACGAGCAGCTGCCCGAAGCTCGAGACGACTGCGCCGGCGAGCGCGCCGATCGCGAACAGACCGAGACCGGCGAGCGCCAGGCGCCGGGCGCCGAACCGGTCGACGAGCTCGCCGCCGGGGATCAGCAGCAGGGCGTATGCGCCGAAGTAGGCGCTGAGCACGGCCGACGTGGAGCTGCCGGCGACGCCGAGCCCGCGTGCCACCGACGGCAGCGCCACGGTGATCAGCGTGCCGTCGAGCTGCAGCAGCGCGGCGGCCGCCGTGCACGCCGCCAGGGCCATCCACGCCGACCGCGGGATCGCGGGCTTGTCTGCGGGCGGGTCCGCCGGTGGCGCGGGCGATGACGAGGCGAGCGTGGCGTCGGACACCTCCCCAGTATCCCGATTCGGCGGCGTGCGCCGCGGCAAACCGCACCGCCGTGCGGGCGCGCGCTTTCCTGCCCCGGTCATCACGCCGGGGGCCTATCCTTCAGGACATGCCTCTTTCCGACGTCAATACCCGCTCCCGATGGGGGTACGCCGGCGACGCGCTGCCCCAGGAGCAGACGGCCGGCGTGTTCGGCCAGGTGATGGGACTCGTTGCCCTCACCGTCGGCTGCACCGCGCTGGGCGCCTACATCGGGCGTAACCTGAGCGGCGGCACGGGGATCGCGTTCTTCCTCGTCTCGTTCGCCTGCATCTTCGGCCTCCAGGCCGCGGCCGCGCGCGGCCGGGAGCAGCTGGCGATCGGGCTGCTGTTCGGGCTCGGCCTGGCGATCGGCATCGCGGTCGGGCCGGTCCTGGCGGTCTACGCCAGCGCCAACCCCGATGCGCTGTACCAGGCGGCCGGCAGCACCGCGGTGTTCGTCGCCGCACTCGGCTCCTACGGATACGCCACCCGGCGGGACCTGACCTCGTGGTACCGGGTGCTGTTCGGCGGGCTGATGGTGCTGCTCGTGTTCGGGCTGGTCGCGATCTTCGTCGCGATCCCGGGCGGGAACCTGATCTGGTCGATCGGCGGGCTCGTCATCTTCGGCGGCTTCACGATCTTCGACTTCAACCGCCTGCGCCGGACGACGCCGGGCGGAGCGGTGCCAATCGCAGCCTCGATCTTCCTCGACGTCTTCAACGTCTTCCTGTTCATGCTGCGGCTGTTCGGCGGCGGGCGCAGCTGATTCGCGCTCTCGGGCGCCCGCGCGCCTGACCCGCGTCGCACCCTGGCTCCTCAGCGCGACGCCCGGCGGTGGCGCCGGGCCAGCTCGATCCCGACGATCGCCACGCCGACCGCGACGACGGCGATCGTCGCCCCGGTCCCGATGTCGTCGAACCACTCCAGGACCGGGGGCCCGACGAGATAGCCGCCGGCGCCGAGCCCCGCGGCCCACACCGCGGCCGAGATCACGTTGACCGGCTGGTAGACCGCGGAGCGCACGCCGTTGATGCCGGCCACGAAGGCCGGCGTGATCAGGATCGCGGTCACCGGATAACGTTTGAAGATCGCCTCGCCGCGCTCCACCACCCGGATCCGCATCGCGTGCAGCGGCCCGCGCGCGGTCACCAGCGCGCGGCCGGCCTTGAGCCCGACCAACCAGCCGATGATGCCGCCGGCGGTCGCCGCGGCGAACGCCACGAGGATCACCTCGGCGAGATCGAGCCGGTGCCGGGCGGCGAGGACCCCGGCGGCAATCAGCACCGGCTCGCCCGGGCCGGGCAACCCGACCCAGCTCGCCAGCGACGCGACGGCCAGCCCCACGTAGTCGACCGGCGACCCGTGAAAGCGGTGCAGGTGCAGGTGCAGGTGAAGGTGCAGATGGATGTGCAGCAGCGCCGGAGCGAGCCGGGTCGCTGCGGCTGTGACTGATCGCCACACGGCGGCGATCGTGGCACACGGCGCGGCCTTGTCCGTCGGGCCGAGTCCGCCGGGACCGCCGCTCGACCAGCCGCCGGGATAGCCGGCCCGATCGAACCTTGTCCACGTGGCCAATGCTGCGGTCCGCACCGCCACGCCAGGATGCGGCTCTATGCCGATCTCGATCATCGTCTCCTACGACGCGACCACTCACGACGACGACGCCCTCGCGCTCGGCAGGATGCTCGCCGCCGCCGGCGCCACGCTCTCGCTCGCCTACGTCCGACACTCCCAGGAATATGACCCTCGCCGCGAGGAGATCGGCGTGCACGACGCGGCGCGCCGCCTCGAGCAGGGCGCCGTGTGGCTCGGCGCCCCCGACATTGCACGCCACGTGGTCATCGATCCGTCGACCAGCCACGGCCTCGCCACGCTGGCCGCGGCCCAAGGGGCCCAGGCGGTCCTGTTCGGGTCCGACTACCGGACCGCGCCGGGACGGGTGGAGCCCGGCGGCTCCGCCCAGGGCCTGCTCGACGGCGGCTCGGTGGCGATCGGCGTGGCGGCTGCTGGGCTGCGCACCGGCGCCAACCCCGCGATCACGACGATCTCGGTGGCCGGCGAGCCGGACGGAGCCGCCCAGCAGACCGCGCAGAGCCTCGCCGCGGCCCTCGGGGTCGAGCTGACGACGGGATTCCAGGCCGACCTGATCGTGGTCGACTCCCAGACCGGAGCACACGACGGCCGGGTCGCCCTCGGTGGCGCGACCCGCGCGCGCCTGGACTCGGCCCGCGGCTCGGTGCTCGTCCTGCCGCACAACACGCCGCTCTCCTTCTCATAGCCGGCGCGGGCCGGCCGGTGGGGCCGAGCGCCGGTGAGCCCGGCGAGTCCGCGGCGGGCCGACGCGGCCGGATTTCGCGCTCATCGCGGGGTTTGTTTATCCCTATGTCCAGAAGGGGGCCGGGTTTGCTGGACGCGAGGCCATTGGGGAGGGGCGCGTGACATCGACACACTGAACAGGTCAATGGGCCGAAAGGCTCTGTCGCTGCGGGCGCAGCGGCACGTATCCATCCACTTCACCGTCCACAAGGACAAGGAGATCAATCTACATGTGGCTGCCATAT
The DNA here is from genome assembly GCA_049509055.1 of Solirubrobacteraceae bacterium. Classification (GTDB taxonomy): domain Bacteria; phylum Actinomycetota; class Thermoleophilia; order Solirubrobacterales; family Solirubrobacteraceae; genus Palsa-465. The sequence continues at coordinate 2,230 of JBELAG010000348.1, read as the reverse complement.
CCATCGTGGCTTAGCCCCGGAGACAACGCTTGGCAGATGACGGCGGCAACGCTCGTCGGTCTGATGAGCGTGCCCGGCCTCGTCGTGCTCTATGGCGGCGTAATGCAGAAGCGGTGGTCGATCAACAGCATGATGCTGACGTTCGCCGCCTTTGCGGTCGTGCTCGTGGTGTGGGTGCTGTGGGCCTTCAAGATGGGCTTCGGCACACCGTGGCACGGCCTGGCGCACTCGGGCTTCTTCGGGAACTTCATCGGCATTCCGGGCGAGATCCTCGGGCATAACGGCGAGCAGGGTCAAGCCGTCATCCCGTTGGCCACGACAGGGCCGAGTATCCGCTTCCCCCAGGCCACGCTGGCGTACTTCCAGTTCGTGTTCGCCGGGATCACACCGATCCTGATGCTCGGCTCGGTGCTCGGGCGGATCAACTTCAAGGCCTGGATCCCGTTCGTCGCCCTGTGGGCGTCGATCGTCTACACCGTCGACGCGTTCTGCATCTGGGGCGGCGGCTTCTTCGCCCAGCACGGCGCGGTCGACTTCTCCGGCGGCTATGTGATCCACCTCTCGGCCGGCGTGTCCGGGTTCGTCGCCGCGGCGGTGATCGGACCACGATTGCAACGTGACCGCGAGATCGACGCGCCGAACAATGTCGCCATGGTCGCGGTCGGGGCCGGGTTGCTGTGGCTCGGCTGGAACGGGTTCAACGGCGGCGATCCGTACTTCGCCGGCGCATCCGCCTCCGCCGCGGTCCTCAACACCAACCTGTGCACCGCGGTGGCATTCCTGGTGTGGGTCGCCTGGGATTACATGACCGGTCGCAAGCCCGGTCTGATCTCCGGTGTCAACGGCATGATCGTCGGGCTCGTGGGGATCACCCCAGCCGCCGGTTACGTCAACGGCTGGGGGGCGATGTGCATCGGTGTGATCGCCTCGACGATCGTCTACTTCTCGCTCAACTACCTGAGCAGGCTGCGGCCGTTCCGCAATGTGGACGACACCCTCGGCGTGATCTACACCCACGGCATCGCCGGCTTTGCCGGCGGTCTGCTCACCGGCGTGTTCGCCGACTCCGGGATGATCATATATCCGGGTGTCGGCAAGACCCCGAGCATCTCGGCCGGGGGTGTGATCAGTGGCAACTGGACACTGCTGAAGTGGCAGCTGTGGGCGGGGCTGTTCGTGATCGCCTGGTCGACGGTGGCGACGTATCTCCTGCTCAAGTTCGTCGGATTGTTCATCCCGTTGCGGATGTCGGACGAGAACCTGGAGATCGGCGACACCGCAGAGCACGGTCACGAGGTCTATCCGTCCGATGTGCCGTCGCTGGGGTATCCCAACGGGATTCCCGGGCTGGCCAGCGGGTCGGGTACAGCAGCGCCGGCGCCCGCATGAAGCAACCGTCGGTGAGTGGAGCCCGTCTGCGCCGCGAGCATGCAGCGCGCACGGGCACTTGACGACAGCCACCAGCCGGTTCCGGACCGGGGAGCGGATCCGTCCGCTCCCCGGTCCGAGCCGCTGACGCTGGTCGCCGGAGCCGTCGCCGGCGGCGAAGCGTCGCGACGACGGTGTCCGAGGCGCTGCAGTGCCCCGTGGCGATCGCCATTCCGGCGCTCGGACGGCCCGTCGTGCACCCGGCCGGCTCGCTGACGCCGAGCGCCACCGAGGCGATCGCGGCGCACGCCGCGGCCGTCAGCCGGGGCGAGGACGTGCCCGTACCGGAGGCGATCGCGGAGGCGGTGCCGGTGCGAATCGGCGACCAGATCGTCGGCATCGTGGCGGCGGGCGTCGTCGTCGATGTCGCCGATGACGACGGCAGCGGCGAGGAGGGCGCCGAGCGCCGCCGCGCGCCCGGCGATCGTCACGCCTGGCTGGAGGCGGCCGCGGCGGCGGCGTCGGTCACGGCGCTGATCCGCGACGCCGACGGCGGCTCGCCGGGCGCAGGACAGAACCTGGTGGCGGATCTCGCGGCCGGCCCACCGGAGGACATGGCGGCGTTCGTCGCCCGCACGCGGCGCCTCGGTCTGGAGCTCGGCTCCGGCGCCGCGGCGATCAGCGCGCGCAGCGGGCCGGGCGACCCCGGGCCGCCCGCGGCGTCGCCCGTCGGCATCGACTGGCCGCTGGTCCGACAGCTGTGCGCGCAGGCCGGCGCGCTGGCCGCCGTGCTCGCGCCCGGCCAGCTCGTGGCGATCGCGCCGGTCGCCGGATCCGACGGCCAGTCCGCGTGCAGCCGGCT
>JBELAG010000347.1:0-5963 GCA_049509055.1 Solirubrobacteraceae bacterium | reverse complement strand
TGTGACGGCCGGTGGTCCTGCCCCCGGTCTGGTGGTCAGCGATCTCCCGCGGCCGGGGGGAGCGAGCTATAGTATGAGCATCCCTTCGGGCTTCTCATACGCTCGACCGGATTTCGGTCCGGTAGGCTCCCGGGTCCGCTGTCACGCGGACGCCGGTCGCCGGGCTGCCTCGCTGTCGCGCTCGGCCAGCCCCGGTCAAGCTCGCTGTCGCGCTCGCCTGAACGACAACGGCAACGGCGGGCGGCGGGGAGGGCGGTGCGCCGGTGGCTGAGCCGGGCGGGCAGCGGCGGTCGCGGGGCGAGGACCGGACCCACCGGCTGAGCGTGCGCCTCAGCGCCGCGGAGCTGCGGCAGCTGCGCGAGCGGGCGAAAGCGCGTGGTCTGAGCGTGACTCGGTTGCTGGTCGACGCGGCGCTCGATCGACCTCTGTCAGCCGCGCGGGCGGCGGTCAACGAGCAGGACCGGGCCCTGATCGACGGCGTGCTGGAGGAGCTGGGGGCGGTGCGCGCGGAGCTGGCGCGGGTGGGGAACAACCTCAACCAGATGGCGCACGGGGCGAACATCTCGCGGGAGCTGCCGGCGGCGCGGCGGCTCGAGGAGGCTCTCGCCGAGCATCGCGCGTTGACAACGCAGCTGATGCGGGTCGGGGTTCGGCTGGGGCGCTGGTCGCGAGGGCTGCCGCAGCTGCGCGAGTGGGCGCCGGAGGGCGAGCAAGAGCCCGACGAGGGCTCGCCGGAGTGGTGGGCACGGCGGGTGGAGAGCCATCGTGCGTACACCGATGAGGTGCCGCGGGGGGCCTACGAGTGACCGCTGGTGGTCCGGTCAGGAGACTGTCGTGGTTCCGAACGTGACGCACGGCGGTCGCACCCGAGGGCTTCTGCGGTATCTCACGAGCCCGAAGGAGCAGGCGGACGAGCGGCAGCTCGTGGGGCTGGAGCCGCGGGAGCTGCACACCAACCCGCACGTCTTGGCGGGCTACGAGGGCGTGCGCGAGGAGTGGGGCGGCTATGACCTGTCGCCCCGCTACAACCCTTCTGCGGCCGGCGAGCTGGCGGCGTGGCTGGACGAGCCGCGTGTCCGTTCAGGCGCGCGCGTAACTCGGAAGCGCCGTGACCGAGACGGCAACGTGGTCATGGACGACCGGGGCCAGGCGCGGCGCACCGACGCACACGTGTGGCATTGCTCGCTGAGCCTGGACCCGCACGACCCCGAGCTCAGCGACAACCAGTGGAGAGAGATCGCGGAGCGGTTCATCGACGCGATGGGCTTTGCAGACCATCGCTGGTTGGCAATCCGGCATGGCCGCTCACCCGGCAGCGAGCAGTATCCGGATGGCCAGGATCACATTCACGTGGTGGTGCAGCTCGTCGGGGAGAACGGCAAGGCGGCGAACATCCACAACGACTTCAACCGCGCCCAGGAGGAGTGCCGGGCGCTCGAGCGGGACTATGGGCTGCGAGTGCTGGAAGGCCGCGCGGCGAAGCGCGGAGCGCGGGCGACCAACTACCGGCAGCGGTACCGCGCCGAGCGCGAGCACCAAGCCGAGCTGATCGACTCGCCCAAGCCGGACCGCGACCAGCTGGAGGCCAAGCTGCGGGTCGCCGGTGCCGGCGCGGGGAGCGAAGCGGAGTTCGTGCGGATGCTCCGCGCGGACGGTCTGCTCGTGCGGCCGAGGTTCGCGGCCGGGCGCGATGACGAGGTGGTCGGCTACAGCGTCGCGTTGGCGCCGGCACCCGGCCGGGATCCGGTGTGGCACGCCGGCGGGAAGGTCGCCAAGGATCTGACGCTGCCGCGCTTGCGCTCGGACGGCGGCTGGACCGCGCAGGACCCCGAGGCGATCGACGAGTGGCAGCGCGCGTTCCGCGGTGACCCGCCGGCGCGGCCGCCCGCGCCGGCTGGCGATCCCGACGTACAGCGGGCCGTGGCGGAGCTCCGGGCCGTGCGCGACGCCGCGGCGCACGACACCGCGGGGGCCGCGCGGACGGGCGCGGCGTCGTTCTACGGGTGGGCGGCGCTGGAGCCCGAGCTCGCGCCGCGGCTGGAGCCATGCGCGATCGAGTTGTCGCGGTCCGCGCAAACGCGCGCGGCTGCGAGCCGTCCCGTGAGCTCGCGGGCGCCGTCGCTGCCGTTGCTGGCAGCGGCGCTGGTGAACCCGTCGAACAAGACGCTGTGGCGTCTCGCGTTGCTGCAGGAGATGATGGCGCTCTCCAGCGCGGTCGCCGCGGCGCACAACGCGGCGGGCGAGCTGGCGCGCGCCGAGCGGCTTCTCGCTGAGGTTCGCGGTCACCTCGGGCCGCTTCGTGTCGGGTTCGAGGACGCGCACGCCGCTGTTGACCCGGAGTACGCGCGGCAGCTACAGAGCTACCGCGCCGCCCAGGAGGCACGCAGACTGAACGAGATCGCGACGGGCGGAGTCCCGCCGCGGGCTGGCCGCAGCGACACCGCCGCGGCCGCGCATCCCGGGCCGCCTGACCGGCGGCCCCCAACACAACGACCTGGCCGAAGGAGGTAGAGCATGTCGACCGAACGAGAGTCCGACGGGATCGGCGAGCTGACTGAGGATCTGCTGCGGATCGCGATCCTGATGGGCACGCGGCTGGCGCAACGCCACGCCCAGCAGCGCGCCAACCGGCTCGAGCAGGCCACCAGACAGTCCGGGCAGGCGCGCGCGCGGGAGGAGCGCATCCAGGCGCTCGAGCGCGACGCGGCCCTGTCCTCGCTCGCTGGCGTGCGCTCGCGGGCGTGGTGGGATCACGCCGACGCCGACGACATCCGCAGGGCGTGGACGACCGCGCGCGAGTGGCAGGGACAGGATCCCCGCGCCGGCGAGGCGGTCTATCGGATGGCCGATGAGCTGCAGCGCCGCTACGGGTTGGACGTGCGCGAGACCGATCCCAGCGTCCTGGGCGAACAGGGGCAGATCCCGGCGCACACGACGCTGACCGTCGACGAGCTCGTCGCCTACGACCAGCGCGCGCACGAGCAACTCGAGCGGCTCGCCGAGCAGCGCGCGCAGCTCGCCGGCGCCGATCCGAGCCTTGACCCAGGCGCGGAGCAGCGCCTGGCGCAGCTGCACGAGCAGACGGTCGAGCTGACCGAGATCCGCGATCTGATCGCCGAGGACCTCGCCGACCGCCGGCAGTACGAGCCCGAGGCGCCTCGCGAGCAGGACGTACGGGAGCGGCAGGAGCGGCGCGAGCTCGCCGACGCCGAGCTGCTGACCGGGACCGCCGCGGCCGGCATCCCGCCCGCCGTAGAAGCGGTCGACGCGGCCGCTGTCGCCTACGACACGCACGAGCGCCGCGAGCAGCTACGTGAGCGGCTGCAGAACGCCGGCGTCCCTGGCCAGGCGGTCGACGCTCGCGTCGTCGCCGACACCGGGCAGGGCGTGCCGGCCGCTGAGGCTGTCGCCGGCCGCGGACCGAGCGCCAGGGCCCGGCCCGCCGGACGCAACCCGAAGGGTCGCGCCCCAACCCAGCAGCGACGTCGCTAACGACCTCGGGACGCCGACCGCGTGAACGTTACGGGCCAGGGAGGCGTGGATCGGGACCGAGCGTCCATTTGCGGGTCTTGAGCCGGATCGGGGCGTCGGCTGGCCCGACGATCGTGGGGCGTCGCCACACCTTGCGGTAGTAGCCGCCGCGCTCGGGAACCCAGGTGAGCTTCTCGGGGTCAGCCGCGCCGATCCGCGTGTCCGCGCTGTAGTGCGCGTAGCTTCCGCGCCGCCAGTGGCGCTCGGTCAGCTTCCCGGCCGGCTGTGGCGCCTCGGCTGGGGTGCGCGACGCCGGGCTGTGAATGTGGATGACCGACGCCGGCGTCTGGCCGGCCGCGGCGGCGCGGCGCGCTGCCTTGCCGTACACAGCGGCGGGCCGCAGCTCGACGTTGGCGGACTCCAGCAGGTACAGCAGCGACAGGACCGTCGTGACGAGCGGAGCGGAGAGCATCCAGAGGTGCTCGGCAGCGAGCTCGGTCAGGTCGTTGGCCAGCGAGCTGTGGACGTTGGAGAGGTACTTCTCGTCGGCGGTGAACCACAGCCTACGGTCCTGCGGCTGAATGTCGGCGCTTCGCGAACGAGTGAACTGAAACAGCAGGCGCGGCTCGGGGACGGGGCCGCCGCGGCGATCGACGCCGAACGGGACGATCGCGAGGCCGTGCTCGTCGTCATCCCAGCACAACGCGCCGTGCAACGGCAGCGGCGGCGGACCGACGCGGGTGAGAGCCCAGCGCTCGGCCTCGCCGAGGCGTACGGGGTCGCCGTGCTTGCTCGAGAGGTCGATGTAGAGGACCGGCAGCGGCAGGCGGGCTCGCAGCCCGTACTGGTAGGCGTGGCGATCCTCCTCCCAGTCGGGCAGGCCGTTGAGCAGCTCGCCGCCAACAACGAGCGGGTGCGCGTGCGCGAACCGCGGCGCGGCCGCCCGGGCTGCCGTGATCGCCGGCTCGTCGAACACGGCGTCGCCGTGCGTGCCGACGCCCTGGCGGTCGGTGAGCGCACGGGTCTCGCGCTCGGCGGCCGCGAGACTGTGCGTCTTGGTCCAGCGTTGCTGGGCGCGTTCGCGACCGGCGCCCGGCAGCGCGGTTGGCTGCCGTCGCCACGCCGGCCGCGGCAGCGCGTGCGACGCGAGCGCGCGCAGGGTGATCGTGACCGGCGCCATGTCAACGCTCGGCACAAACAGCGTGTTCTCGGGCTCTTCCGCCAGCGCGAGACCGATCGGTGCGCCGCGGGCGGCCGCGTCGAGCGCCTCCGCGTATTGGCACATGTCGATCGCCAACGCCAGGTCGGCGCGTCGGCCGCCGGCCTGGTCGAACGACAGCTGGTAGCGCGCGATCGGGCTGTAGCCCGATCCCCGTGCGACCTGCGCCACCATCCACCGGGCCTCCGTGTCGTACCCGCCAGCGGGGGCCCTTTGCGTCATGACGTCGACCATCGCCGCGGGAAGCTGCTCGGACGCGAGCGTGATCACGACCACAGCGCCGTCCGGTGCCGGCAGCAGCTCGACGGCGGTCGGCTCGATCGCGCCGGCGCGCGCGGCCGCGAGCGACGCCTCCGGGCTCGCGTAGGACTCGTACTCCCGTTCTTCCCCGCCTTGCGGCTCCTGGCCGGGAGACCTTTCCCTCATGGTCAGCGCAGTCCGCGGCCGCGGTCGATCGTCTGAGCATTCTCGGTATGCCGGCGGGGGCTGGCCTCGACGGCCGTCGCGCCGCGTCGGCCGTTCTCTGGGATCGGCGAGGGCGGCTGGTCGTCGCCGGGGTCCGGTGCGAACATCTCGGCTGGCGGGGTCGTGTGGCGCAGCATCTCGGGGCTGTCCTTGACGTGCCCGTCGCCGCAGGCCTTGAACGGGCCGTCGGCGTCGAGAAGCGCCGCGAGGTGGTGATCGGCGTGATCGCGCCACCAGACCGATAGTCCGGTGCCGGGATCGAGCCGGAGCGCCTCCCAGGCGCGCCACAGCGCGTCCATCCGGCTGAGCGCCTCGGCGTGCTGCCACCACTCCTCGCACCACTCGCGCAGATCGCCGCGCGTGGAGCGGCGGTACGTCGGGCGCAGCCACCGCTCAAACCACTCCATCATCGAGCTGAAGTACGTCTGCGGCGGCGCCTGCTCCTCGCCGGCGGTGGCGTCGTGCTCGGCGTCGGCGACGTCGTTGCTCATGCCACCGTCGACAGCCACGGGTTAACCGCCGTCGCGGCGACCGCCGGGACGGCTGGCCGGTCGTAGAGCTCCTGGGAGCGGCGCACGTCGGCGGCGTGGTTGCCCAGCCACCAGTACTCGGGTTGGATCAGGACCGGCGGGACGCCGGAGGCGAGCACGATGCCGCGGCAGGTCGGCCGCGGCCGCGGCTGGCGTTTGGTCGGGAAGTTCTCCTCCTTGGGGAGCGCGCGCAGGTCGGCGACGGACATGATCGAGGTCGGCGTGAGCTGCCAGCTGGTTGAGCGCTGGCCGCGCTGTCCGGCGCCGTGTGAGACGGA
>JBELAG010000346.1:0-6017 GCA_049509055.1 Solirubrobacteraceae bacterium | reverse complement strand
TCCCGGGAGATCGGGATCGCCTCCGGGCCCGACACGCTGGTGGCGGTCGTGCTCGGCGTCGCCGCGGGAGGCTGGGTCGGCATCTGCAGGTACCCGAAGCACACCTGATACGGCGGCGCGGCAAGCGTTCCCAGCCGCATGTCGCTGAACGGGACGGCAATCGGCTCCGGGACGTTGATGAAGCTGCACCCCGACACCTCGACGCCGGCGGTCGCTGCGGTCGCGTAGATGCCGGCGGCGAACAGGTTCGTGGCAGCTCCGACATCGGGGAAGTAGAACCGGCACTGCTCGATCGTCACGTTCGAGCAGCCGAGGATGCTGATGCCGAACGCGACCTGGAGGCCGTTGCCGAATTCGGTGAGCAGCGCCTGGCGTTGTGACGGCAGGCCGCCGATCGCCGAGTCCGAGTACGGGAACGCGACAGGTGGCATCGAGAGCTCCAGCCCGCGGATCGTGAGCGGGGCGACGTTCTCGATCTGGGTGACGGTCGTCGTCGTGGTCGACGCGGCCGGCGCGGCCGCGATCAGGCCGAGGGTGAACGGCGCCGAGTTCTCGGCCGCCTCGATCACCACGCCTCCCATGCACGCCTCGAGCGTCAGCGCCGACGCTCCGGCTTGGATGATGAGCGGCGACGGCAGCGCGTAGGTGCCGGGCCCGAAGCAGATCGTGGCGGGGCCCACGCTCGCGACGGAATCGACCAGCGCCTGCAGCGTCGCGCCTCCATCGACGAGGTCCGGTGTCACCTCCACCGCGCAACAGCCGTTCGCCTGCTCGGTGAGCGTCACGAGATCGTCGAAGGTGTGACGCAGATCGGTGACCTGTGGGGTGGCGCCCTGCCAGCTGACCAGCCCGAGCGCGCACGCCCACATTGCCGGGCCGTCGGGCGGCTGGGGGGATGCCAGCAACCGCTCCGGATAGACCGGCGAGAGCGTCGTCGGGGTGCCCGGCCGGACGGCGAATGTCCAGTGGTCGCCGAGATGCCAGGTGCTCCCCGTGGTGGCGAGCGTGACCGTCAGGCCGGTGTCGCCGAGCGCGACCGGTCCCGACGAATAGGCGATCGTCTCCTGCCATACACGCAGGAACAGCAGTGGGCTGGTCGCTTGGGCCGCGGTCAATCCCGTGGCGAGACCCACCGTTCCCGAGGTCGGGTCATACGGCTGCGCCAGCGTGGTGACCGAGCCGGTGGCGGCGGCGATGTACCCGGCCGTCTCGCCCGGGCTGAGCGTGGCCGCCGCTTCGAGGATCTCGACCGCCTGATTGGTCGCCGGCTGGTGGTAGCTGTCGACGGGCGTGCCGGCCAGCGTGATCGTCGTCGCGCCCGCGCTCACGGGACCCGCAATGCGGTACAGGAACGAGGCGTTGTCATACCCCCACACCAGCGTTGGCGCGCCGTCTGACCCGAGGGCGGCGACCTGGACGCGGATCAGCTGGTTCTGGGCTCCGACGTATCCGCCCTGGCCCGAGGGCTGGCAGAGCGTCGCCACCCCGGGCGCCTGGGCGAAGCCGACCTGCAGCGTCGCCGGCGAGCTCAGGCGCATCGTCGCCGGATCGAGGGTCAGCCCCTGGCCGGCCCAGGCCTGCGCGAGCGCGGTCTGCGCGCTGTGGCCGTCGACGGCCGTCGTGGCCGCGCGCACCACGCGCTGCACGATCCGGGAGCGAGCGGCGGTGTCCGGACCGCCGAGGGCGATGTCGAGCAGCGCCGGATCCTCGACCGCGCCCACCTCCTGCTCGCGCAGCAGCAGGTAGACGAGCTCGGTGGCGGCGGCGGGGACCGCCGGCGCGACCCACAGCGGATCGCCGGCCGAGTCCAGCCAGTCCGGCTGGGCGCCGTAGTCAAGCGCGGCGACCAGCGCGACGCGCTCGCCGCCGACGTACATCGTGCCGGCCTGCACCGCGAGGTCGCCGGCGACGGCGCCGCTGCCGCCAGGGAGCACCTTGTAGCCGTCGTCCGGCGTGCCGGACGGACCGACGAGCTCCAGCAACCGCGCCCGGCGCTCGGCCGCGTCAATCGCCGCCGCCTCGTTGACATCGGCCTCGAGGGTGACCCGGCCCTGCTGGCTGACGACCCCGCGCCACCGCCGGCTCGGGTCGAAGCTGATCCGCGCGCGGTCGCTGCTCACCTCTTCACCCCTCTCTCATGTGACATGCACGATCACCGGTGTCAGCCCGAGCGGCATGTACTCGCCGAACTTGATCAGCAGTCCGCTCTCCTTGATCGGCGCCAGGGCGCTGCAGTAGGCCCCCATCTCCGAGCCGTTCTCGGCGCCGTGGGAGATGGTCACCCCGCGCGGCGCCGTCGCGATGCCGCGGTCGACGGTCTCCAGCAGCTGGCCGTACCCCGGTTGACCGAAGTCGGTGCTGGTGAACAGCGATGCGCCGGGTGTCAGCGCCGCGCAGTTGAACTGCCGGGGCGTGTAACTCCCCCGCGACACCGCGCTGTAGCGCACGTACCCGGCCTGCGCGTCCTGCGCGACGGTGAACCCGGTGACGATGCTGTCGGCGGCGGTGAGGCTGTGCGCGTACGCCGGGCCGATGACGGTGACGCGCCGCAGCGAAAGCGCCCCCGCGGTGAAGGCCAGCGCGGCCGGAGCGAGCGCGGCCGGGAAGGCGGCGGCCAGCAGCGACCGGTTGACCGCGGCGACGTCCGCCGAGCCGCCGGCGAGCGCGGCGGCGAGGTCCGGCGCGATCGGCACCGAGGCGAGCGCCGGCGCCACCGTGTCGAGGCGACCGCTGCCGGCGATCAGGCCGTTGAGCCCGTCGAGGATCGCCGGCAGGGACGTGGCGGCGGTCGCGGCGGTGGTCGCGGCGGTGATGGCCTGCTGAGCCGTGGCGGGCAGCGCCTGGAAGATCTGCCGCGCGGGTGGCCATTGGCCGGCGAGCACGGTCGCCAGCAGCGCCGGGTCGTACACGTCGGCGGCCGACAGCGTGCTCGCGGCAGCCGGCGCGGGCGCCACCGCCTGCACGATGCTGTCGCTCACCGCCACGTCGAGCACGGCGCCGCCGTTGCGCGTGCGGACGGGCCCGAGCACGCAGTTGTCGATCTCCAGCGAGGCGATCGCGCTCACGGTGCCCGCCGTCGCGGCGGGATCGGCCTCGATCCAGATCGTCGTCGGAGCGAGCGCACGGCCGTCGACGGCAGCGGCGTATCCGCCCGGGCTTCCCGGCGCGGCCGTTCCGGGGTCGGCGGTGAAACCGGTCAGCCGGACGCCGGCGAACGCGCCCCGCAGCACGATGTCGCCGCCGCTGACCAGCAGCCCGTCGAGCGTGAGCGATGGCGCCGCCGCCGCGGGCGCGCCGGCTGCGGCGGTGATCGTCCACGTCGCCGGCGGATCCCCGGCCGCCGCGGGTCCCGGGAGGCGGATCACCGGCCGCTGCCGATCGCCGGCCGCCACCAGCAGAGCCGTGACCGGGCCGGGATCGGAGACCGCGCCGTAGGTCAGGGAGTCGCCGATCTGGACGGTCCCCGCGCCCCCGGCCGCGGTGAGCGCGGCGTCGAGCCCGGATCCGCCCGAGATCGCTCGCAGCGTGCCCGTCGGCGCCGGCGGATCGGGCAACAGGGTGCGGTCATAGGGACCGGCGCCGACCGTCGCCGGAAAGCCGTACTGGTAGGAGACGGCGATTTCGCTCGATGGCGACGACACCGAGAACTGGCCCACCTGTGGGGTGATAGTGATCGCCACGGGTGTCCCCCCGGGTCCCGCCTGGGCGGTGGCGAACGGCGCGATGGCGGCCGCGCCCGGGTAATGGGCGGTGGACAGCGCGACCTGCAGCGAGTCGGTCAGCGGACCGGGCACCTCGGTCTCGCGCGCGGCCGTCCACAGGTCGGCGAAGTCCGGGTCCTTCGGCGCGAGCGGCGCCGTGAACAGCGGGATCTGCCGACCGGTCGGGTCAAAGGTGAAGACGTTCGGGCAGCCGGTGACCGCCACCGGCGTCGCACCGGGCACCGTGAACGCCTCCAGCCGCCACACACACACCAGCAGGGTGCCGATCGCGTAGTGGCCGACCGCGCCGCGCCCGGCCCGCAGGTCGGCGGTGTGGGCGAACTCGTCGAATGGCGAGCCGGCCAGCGCGGCGCCGTGGACCGACCGCAGGTCGGCGAGGCCGCCGGCGCGCGTTGAGGTGAGCGTGCCGACGAGCCCCTCGTGGCGCAGCAGGTCCCACGCCTGCTCGTCCAGGCCCGGCGTCGATCCGGGCGCCGCGCCGAGCGTGCCCGCCGGCACCGACACCCCGACGGGAGGGTCGAGGGTGTGGCGCGTCCGGCTGAGGCGGCGAAAGCTCTCCACCACGCTCGTCTGCCAGCCCGTGACGTCGCGGCCGACCTCCTCGAGGATCGCCGGCGTGCCCTTGCGCCGCCGGTAGTGGATCGTGTTGGCGACGTCGAGGCGCCGGCCGGCCGGGTCGAGGCCGCCCAGCAGGTTGGTGTCGAGCAGCGCCCCGAGGTAGGGGATCACCCAGTCATCGCAGGTCTCGATCGACTGATCGGCCCACAGCCGATCGATGCTCCGGCGGACCACCGCCACCTGGGCGCCGATCCGGTTCACCAGCTCCTGCAGCGGGCCCGTGCTCCCGGTCGTCTCGCCGTCCTGCGCGCGGTAGACGCCGGGCAGCAGCTGCCACAGGCGGTTGGCGTAGTAGGCGTCGTAGCCGTCGCCGTAGTCAGCCACCGGAAGCCTCCGGCCACAGATCGGGGGTTTCCGCCAGGGTGTAGACGCCGCCCTCGCCGGGATCGGCGGACCCGGCCGCGCCGCCGAACAGATCGACCGCCGGCTCGCGGTCGACGATCCCCAGGCGGCGCGCGAGGAATCCCAGCCGCGGGAAGCGGATCGTCTCGGGAACGGTGACCGACAGGTTGTGGACGGCGGTGACGCCGCTCACCATCAGCGCCGCCTCGATCCGGCTGGCGAACAGGACCTCGCCGATCGCCATCCGATCGGGGCGCAACAGGCCGGCGAGCGCGGCCTGGGCGGCGGCGACGACGCCGTCGGCGTCAGCGGTCGCGTCGGGAGCAATCGCCAACCCGGCGGAGACGGTCAGGGCGGTGGCGCTCACCGCGACCACCGACACCGGCCGGTTGGGATCGTCGGAGCCGGCCAGCGCGGCGCTCGCCGCCGCCTGCGCGCCGGCGTCGCCGTCGACGTAGACCTTGATCGTCGTGCGCTGGGCGGCGGCGTCCCAGGTCCAGTAGGCGCGGGCGCGATCGACGCCCGCCGCCTGCGCAGCGACCGTCGCGTAGTCGTCGGCGGAGATCGCTCGTCCGAACGTCAGCACGCTGGCCGGTGCGGCGGCTCGCATCGAGGACGGCGGCTCGGGGTCCTCGCCGCCGGCGACGATGACCGGGTTGTGCACGGCGGCCAGGTTCGTCTGCGGCCGCAGGACGGTGGTGAGCCGGCCGGCGGGTGGAGTCGCCGCGCCCGCGCCGTACCGGTAGCGCGCCACGACCTGGCTGCCGGTCGGCAGTCGCGCGCCCTGGATCCCGTCACCGAAGCGCACGACGCTCGTGCCGTCGCCGGCCTGCGTGACGGTGAAGACGAGCGCTCCTGGGGCCTGCCCGTAGAAGCTGCCGACCTCGGTCCAGGAGATCCCGTCGACGGTGATCTGCAGCGTGCTCGCGAACCCGTTGCCGTGCGGGAGGTAGGTGAGCGGCGACTTGCGCAGCGCGAACGTCTGATTGGCGAGCGCCGCGCTGCCGACTCCCAGCGACTCCGCCGCGACGGTCGCGCCCTGCGAGATCGGGACGAGATCGATCAGGAGGCGCACCGGCAGCGCCAGGGCGAGCGTGACCGGCGTTGCGGCCGGCGCCGCCGGCGCGGCGACGGTCACCGTGCCGCCGGAGTTCGTGCTGACGCTGACCGGAGCCCCCGCGCCGGTCGCGTCCTCCAGGAAGGCCGGGGCATCCTTGAGCGGGGGCAGCGGGGCGGCCGGCGTCATCGTCACCGGAAGCGGCGGGAGCGACGTGGCCGGCGACGGGATGATCGTCCCGACGTCACGAAAGCCGTAGCGCACCGCGGTCGAGGTCG
>JBELAG010000345.1:0-6018 GCA_049509055.1 Solirubrobacteraceae bacterium | reverse complement strand
ACCAGCCTGGCCTGATGACGATGCTCGTCAGCGACGACGGCACAGGCGGCGCCCGGCTCGAGCCCGGCGGGGGTCTGACCGGCCTCGCACAGCGGGTCAAGACCGTCGATGGCAGGCTGCGGGTCCACAGTCCGCCCGGTGGTCCCACGGTCGTCACCATCGAACTGCCGTCTCACGTGTGAGCCGGCACGGAGAACCTCGGATGCGGATCGTGATCGCCGAAGACTCCGCCGTCATCCGGGCGGGGCTGGTCGAGATCCTGGCCGACCGGGGACACCAGACGGTGGCCGCCGTGGGCGATGCGCAGGCTCTACGAGCGGCCGTGGACGAACATGAGCCCGATGCTGCCGTCGTGGACGTGCGAATGCCGCCCGACTACACCGACGAGGGTATCCGGGCGGCAATCGCCATCCGCCGCGCGCACCCCGGCACCGGAGTGCTGGTCTTCTCCCAATACATCGAGACCCGTCATGCCGCCGAGCTGCTCAGCGCGGCATCCAGCCGCGATGGCGCCGGCGTCGGATACCTGCTCAAGGACCGCGTCGGCGACGTCGGCGAATTCGTCGACGCGCTGACCCGGGTGGCAGCCGGCGGCACCGCCCTGGACCCCGAGGTCGTCACCCATGTCCTACAGGCCACCCGGCGCACCGATGACCTCGACACTCTCACCCCCCGAGAGCACGATGTCCTCTGCCTGATGGCCGAAGGCAAGACCAACGGCGCCATCGCCGGCACGCTGGTGGTCTCAGAGCGCGCGGTCGAGAAGCACGTCGCCAACATCTTCACCAAGCTCGGCTTGGCCCCCTCACACGCCGACCACCGACGCGTGCTCGCCGTCCTGCGCTATCTGAAGTCCTGAACCCAGGCAGCGCTCCAACCCGGGGGCCCGCTCGCGCGAACCGCGAGGGCAGGTACACCGTGGGCTCTCGGGCTGGATGTAGACGTCTACCCCCGGGGCCACTGCAAGTAGTCAACGATGGGCCGGGCGTGGCCACTACATAGGTACCGCCGGGGTACAGCAGGCCGTCGCGGGGCGCCCTGCGATCAGCGACGAGCGCGCCGTCATCGCCTGTCGAGCCCGACGGGCCGCGGAAGGCTCACCGAGCCTGACTGGTCGCGCGAGCCCTTTTCGCACTCGTCGGGGGCGAGCGCCGAGAGCAGCCCTCGCCGCCGGTTGACGACTGGTCGGCGCACGGGCAACGGCGCGTAATTGATAGTCGGCGGTGGTGGAGGGGCCCGGACGGTGCGATGCGAGGCTGGAGAGGGCCGTGAGCAGCGGGTTCGCCGATTACCCGGTCGGTGGTTGGCGGCGCCGACGGGCAGGCTCGTCGGTCGGTTGAAAGGATTAAGATGTCGGCGATGAGAAACCTGATCTTGTGCGGTGTCTGCACGAGCCTCAGCGGGGCCATCTTGTTGTTGGCTCCGGTCGCCGCTCAGGCCTCCACCTACGACTGCACAAGCTCCCCGGCCATTGAGGTGATCCTCTCGCGTAGCCACATCAGCCTGCGCACCGCTTGTCAGGTGGTTGGCAAGCTCGAAGCGTGGCTGCAGAAGGACCACGACCAAGCCAAACTGGACCAGTGCTCGAAAACCGGTGCTTCAACCCTGCTCCTGCATTCGTTCGACGGATACAAGCTGAGGGAAGTCGGTCGTCTTGCAGGCGGGCTGGTGATGACACGGGGCGACAGCTCGTTCGAAGTCGGAGGCTATAGCGGCTGGCCCACGGGCTGCGGCCTCTAACCGCTCGCTCCTGAGCGGAGCGGTCTGTTCGGAACTGGATCTGCGAGCACCCTCCGAGGATCAGCCGATCCAATCACAGCTGCTCGAGCGAGCGGTGGCGGGCGACGCTGGCTTGGCGGGCAGCGAGTCGATCTGCCACGCGGCGGTTATCCGAGAAGGGCGCTCGAGTTGACCTCGGACGAGCCGCTGCCCGACGGGCCGTCGCCGTTGAACGCCCCCTCGTACCAGACGTCGTAGCCTTCCAGGAACCCGACCGAGCCGCCGATCGCCCAGTCGGCGATCGTGCCGCTTGGCGCGAACAGGTCACCTGTCAATGTCGTGTTCGCCGAGTCGCTGGTGATGTTGCCGCTGGTGGCGTAGATCAGCGGATAGTTCTCGAGCGCTGGAGCGGGCGCGTTGCAGGTGGAGGACTGAAAGCCCGTCGTCGAGTAGCCGCACGCCTCGAGGTTGTCGTTGGAGGCGTTGGTGTAGACGGTCCCGCCGACGTAGGAGGCGATCATCGGCTGGCTCGAGGAGCCGACCTGCGCGCTGCCGATCGCCAGGTTGCCGTTCCACGTCGACGGTGTCGACGCCGTGCCGCTGCCGACAGCGCAGTAGATGTTGCCCGAGGTCGGGGTGGGCGCCCACCAGATCGTCGTGCTCGCCACCGTGCAGAAGCTCGGTGTCCCGCCCGGGCCGGTGCACGCGTCGTCGGTGGACCCGCAGGCCGGGAAGTCGGTCGAGTAGTCGACCGGCCAGGTCGTGATTGGCGCCTCCGCGGTCGGTCCCGCGCTGAAGGTGTCGAACATGAACAGGGTGTTGAACGAGCAGGGCGATGCGTTTGAGTACGTCGACGGGCCGAAGCTCGAGAACTCGGAGTTGTTGAGAACCGCCCCGTTGGAGTGGATCTGGCCGACGATCGTGTCATACCACTGGTCGATCGTCAGGGCGTAGTGCGACGCCAGCAGTATCCCGCAGCTCGAGCTGTCCATCGCGAAGATCGCGTAGCAGCCCTGGTCTCCGGGGTCTGAGCAATTGTTCTGCGGCATGGCCTTGGCGACGGCAGCGGCGCTGACCGTTGTCGTCGGCTGGTGCAGGATCGCTCCGAAGCTGTTGCTTCTCGTCGCGGTGACGCTCACCCTGACCTCGTAGGAGCTGCCGTTGTAGGGCGTCTGCACGCTCACCGTCGCGCCCGGATCGTTGTCGTTGGCGTACGTCGTGGCCGACGTGCTCGCCGTGCCGGCGGTCGGCAGGCTGTCGGCGGCGGCGAGGGCGGCCGCGTCGGCGGCTTGCTGGGCCTGGGTCTGCGCCTGGTCCATCCCGCCGGTGTCGATCGCGAGCGCGGCCATCCCGAGGAGCACGACGAGCAGGATCGCCGTGAGCACCAGCACGACGCCGTCCTGGGCGGCGTTCCGGCGCGCGAGCCGGCCGCGAAGCGCGGCGCCGCGCCCGAGGGCCAGGCGGAACCGGAGGGGTATTGACCAGCGGGCGGGCATCGGCATTCGACCGGCTCGGGTGCGCGACCGGTCGCTGTTCTCGATGTCGGTGCGCATGAGAGTACGCCGATCCGACTTTCGGCCAGCCCGGCTCGACCTTCGTCGCATCGCCGGCACGCCTCGCGCAACGCACGAACCTCACCAGATCACCGAGGTGGGCCCTGATGCGCTCCAACACGTCACCGTGCGCACACGTCAGGAGCTCGACGCCGCCGGCGCCCAGATCGTGCTCGACGACTTCGGGACCGGTGACGCCGCCGGAGGCGCGCCGGGCAATTCGTAGGAGCCGCGGATCGGCGGTGACGGCGATCTGCCGATACGAGTCCGGGAGCATCGTGATCGCTCGCGCGTCCGTGGCTCCCGTGGCCATGACCGATCCACACCGCACCCCGACACGTCGCCTGAGGCGCGGGCCGTCCAGGGTCCGAATCACGTCGCCCCGCCCGTGGGCGGGCGACGAGGCGGGGGTGGTCCTCGTGCTCACCGCGATGCTGCTGGTCGTCCTCCTCGGCATGACCGCGCTCGCGATCGACACCGGCAGCTTCCGCCAGAGCGAGCAGCGGGCCCAGGTCGCCGCCGACGCCGGCGCGCTTGCCGGGGCCGACGACCTGCCGTCGTACTCCAGCGCGCTGGCCGGCGATGACGCCAGCAGCTATGCGACCGCTGACGACGACGGAGCCACGGTCTCGGTCACCACGCCCTGGGACGGCAACGCCGACGACGTCGCCGTGGCGGTCACCAACACCACCCCGGTGATGGTCGGCGCGGTGATCGACGGCGGCAGGCCGACGGTCACGGTCAGCGCCCAGGCCATCGCCCAGGGCAGCATCGTCGAGGACGGGAACTTCAACACGCCGAACGTGTGCCTTGACTCAGGGAGCTCCTGGGGCTGCAACATCTCCAGCGGCGGGTCGATCGGGCCGTGGACGGTGGTCAAGAACAGCTATGACCACGAGAGCAACACCAACGTCGACGCGATGGAGTGCGGCTGGCACCAGGGCGGCGACAGCGGAGACATCCAGTACATCACCCAGCCCGCCGGCGACATCTGCAACGCGACCGCCGACCAGGCACAGGGCCAGTGGTTCGCCGATCAGGACAGCACGTGGGTGGTGGACCTCAACGGGGAATGGGACGGGTCCAACCCGCCCGAAGGGGCGATCGAGCAGACGCTCACCACGGTCGCGGGGGACAGGTACGAGCTGTCCTTCGCGCTGTCGGACAATCCCACCCTGGGGCCGCAGCCGTCACCGGACACGGCCAACCAGGTCGGCGTCACGATCATCGACGCCACGAGCGGAGACAGCGTCGTCAGCTCCGGGGCCACACAGACCTTCATCGCCCCGGCGGAAACCGAGCCCGACCCCAACCCGTGGGTCGATGAGACGGTCCCATTCACCGCGACATCGACATCGACCACGGTCACGTTCACCAGCGAGGACGCCAACAGCTGCTCGACGTCGAACATCGACTGCCCGGCCAACGCCGGGCCGATCATCACCGACGTGCGCACCCTCTCCAGCCTGATCAGATGACCGTCCGGCCCCGAGGGTCAAGCGCTGCTACGGACCGCTGGTCGGCAACGGGTCATGTAGCCGATGTCCGGACGGTGGCGGGCATCACGTCGGCTGGAGGGGCACGCGTCCAAAGCTTCGCCGTCGAGCACCGATTACGAATCGAAGCGCAATTTGTGCGCGCGCGACGCACTACTGGAAGGACGCGATAGGCTCCTTCACGACCTTCGATGGCGTTTACGACGCGCTCCAAGGTTGGAGATCATCATCGGTGGGTGGGTGGGGTCAATGGCCACGATTGGCGATCGTGCAGTCCGGCCAGGTCTTCAAGACACCCAGCCGGTCGTGCCGTGTGGCGGCCGGGTCGCCGGTCAGCGTGTCGGGGTTTCATGTGGCGATGGCGCGACTGGACGCGCGGCGTCGGGCTGGCCCAAGGCGTCCAGGGTTGGCTACGGTTCCGCGCGTGGACCTCCAGCAGCGCATCGCCGATCGGATCGGTGAATTCTTGATTTTCGCGGTGACGCCACCGAGGCTGGCGTCCGGACCGCGGCAGACCCGACAGATCGCTGAGGTCACGCTCGGGCGGCTGCGGCCGGTGGGGATAGACGGCCTCGTTCTGTACGACATCGATGATGAAAGCGACCGCAATCCCAACCAACGCCCGTTCCCGTTCCTGCCGACGATGGACCCCGCCGAATACCTCGCCCGTGATCTCGTCGGCCTGGACGTGCCCGCCATCGTCTACCGCGCGGTCAGCAAGCACGCCGAAGACGGCCTTCGTTCATGGCTCCGCGACCAGGATCCAACCCGAGCGTTGTCGGTCTTCGTCGGGGCGTCATCCCGCGAGAAAGCCGTCGCAACCTCGCTCTCGCGGGCGTACGAGCTCAGGAGCGAAGTCCAGCCGGACCTGCCGCTCGGCGGAGTCGCGATCCCCGAGCGGCACATGCGCAGCGGCACGGAGCACCTCCGGCTCTTCGCTAAACAGGCTGCAGGCTGCTCCTTCTTCGTCACCCAGGTCGTGTACGACGTCAACGCTGCCAAGGACTTGGTCTCCGACTATCACTACGAGTGCGCCGCCCAGAACCTGCAGCCGGTGCCGATCGTCTTCACCTTCTCAGTCTGCGGCTCGATGAAGACATTGGAGTTCCTGCAGTGGCTCGGTGTCGGCGTCCCGCGCTGGATCGCGAACGATCTGCGCCATGCTGACGACACCCTGGACGCGTCCTACGATCAAGCGGTCGCGACGGCGATCGAGCTGATCGCCTTTTGCCGGCGGGTCGGCGTTCCCT
>JBELAG010000344.1:0-6021 GCA_049509055.1 Solirubrobacteraceae bacterium | reverse complement strand
TCCCCACGTGTTCGGCGAGGTCGAGGTCGCCAACGCCCAGGAGGTGCTGCGCAACTGGGACATGATCAAGCGCGACGAGGCCGGTCGCGAGCCCGGGCTGTTCGGCGAGGTGCCCGAGAACCTGCCGTCGCTGCTGTACGCGCGCAAGGTGCAGCGCCGCGCCGCATCGAGCGGGTTCGACTTCGAGGGGATCGAAGGGCCGCTGCGCAGCGTGCGCGACGAGCTCGCCGAGCTCGAGCAGGCGGGCGACGCCGACGCGCGCGATCACGAGCTCGGCGATCTCCTGTTCGCGGTCGTCAACGTGGCTCGCAAGCTCAAGCTCGATCCGGAGCTCGCGCTCCGCGCGGCGTCTGACCGATTCCGCGGGCGGGTGAGCGCCGCAGCGCAGCTGGCGGCGTCCGACGGGCGAAGCTGGGACGATCTCCCGCCTGATCAGCAGCTGGCCTACTACGCTCGGGCGCGCCTGACGCAAGGAGACGATCCCGCCACATGACCCAGATCGAGCACGTGCACGCACGCCAGATCCTCGACAGCCGCGGCAACCCGACCGTGGAGGTCGAGCTGAGCCTGCGCTCGGGCGCGTGGGGACGGGCCGCGGTTCCCTCGGGCGCCTCGACCGGTGAGTTCGAGGCCGCCGAGCTGCGCGACGGCGGGTCCGACTGGCTCGGCAAGGGCGTCACGCGCGCCGTCGACAGCGTCAACGGGGAGATCGCCACCGCGATCCACGGCCAGGACGCCGGCAGTCAGGCCGCGCTTGACCGGATGCTGATCACCCTGGACGGGACGCCGAACAAGTCCCGGCTGGGCGCCAACGCCCTGCTGGCGGTGTCGCTGGCCGCCGCCCACGCCTCGGCGGCCGACGAGCGCCAGCCGCTGTGGCGCTATCTCGGCGGCGAGACCGCCCACATCCTGCCGGTCCCGATGATGAACGTGCTCAACGGTGGCATGCACGCCGACAACCAGCTCGACTTCCAGGAGTTCATGATCGTGCCGGTCGGCGCGCCGACGTTCGCCGACGCGCTGCGGATGGGGACCGAGGTCTTTCACCACCTCAAGCACACGCTGCGCGACCGGGGCCTGTCGACCTCGGTCGGCGACGAGGGCGGATTCGCGCCCGACCTGGAGTCCAACGAGCAGGCGCTCGAGGTGCTGGTCGCCGGGATCCGCGCCGCGGGCTACGTGCCCGGTGACCAGGTGGCGATCGCGCTGGACCCGGCCGTCTCCGGTCTCTATCACGAGGGCACCTACCAGCTCGAGCACGAGGGCCGCAATCTCAGCGCCGAGGAGCTGGCGTCCTACTGGGAGCAGCTCGCCGACGCCTATCCGATCATCTCGATCGAGGACGGGATGGCCGAGGAGGACTGGACCGGATGGATCGGGCTGACCGAACGCCTGGGGGACCGGCTGCAGCTGGTCGGCGACGACGTGTTCGTCACCAACACCCAGCGCCTGAAGCGGGGAATCGAGTCAGGCGTGGCCAACGCGATCCTGATCAAGGTGAATCAGATCGGTACCCTCACCGAGACGTTCGCCGCAATCCGGATGGCCCGTGAGGCCGGCTACGCGGCCGTCATGTCACACCGCTCGGGCGAGACCGAGGACGTCACGATCGCCGACCTCGCGGTGGCCACCGGCTGCGGGCAGATCAAGACCGGGGCGCCGTCGCGCAGCGACCGCGTCGCCAAGTACAACCAGCTGCTGCGCATCGAAGAGGCGCTCGGCCCCGAGGCGAGCTTTCCGGGACGGTCGGCGTTCCGGGGCTGACCGGCATCGGCGGCGTGCACGTGGCGTTGCGGCAGGAAGGAGAGCCGGCGCGTCGAACGAAGGCTTTCAGGGATGCCGCCAGCCCGATCAGCACCCGCCGTCCCGCGCCGCCAGCCCCGGCCGGCGCCGAGCCGGCCCCAGCGTGTCGCCGCCCGGGCGCCGAAGCTGCGGATCCGCTGGGAGCGGGTCGGTCGGATCGGGATGCTGTTCGTGCTGACGGTCGTGGTCGCGCTCTACGTCGAGCACGCGCTGTCCTACGTGGCCGTCCGATCCCAGGCCGACGCCCAGCACGCGATCGTGCAGCGCCTGCAGCGCGCCAATGCGGCGCTCACGCGCGAGCAGCAGTCGCTCACCGATCCGGCCACGATCGTGCGCGACGCGCGAGCGCTCGGCATGGTGCGCCCCGGCGAGCAGCCGTATGTGATCACCGGCCTGCCCGGCCACTGAGCGTTCGCGGCCGCGCACCGTCGCATAACGTGGTGACGTGAGCTCGGGGCCGCTGCGCTTTGATCAGCTGATCGGCCTGTGGCAGGAGGGTCAGCGGCGGCTGGCCGGCGCCGAGCCGGCCGACCGCGCGGCGATGGAGCGCGTGATCGACGAGCTGGTGGTGGCTCTGCGCCGGCGGCTCGGCGGACCGTTCACCGTGCAGGAGCTCGCGGCCCTGTATATCGAGCAGGGAACCGACTGGTGCTTCGACGTCGCCGTCAGCGTCGCGCCCGGCCGGCCGGCCGCGTGGGATCTGACGACGGTCGCGGGGGTGGCGTTCGCGCGCTACGCCCGCGAGGCGATCGACTACACAACCGGCAGGCGCACCGCGGACGGCTGACCGCGAGCGCCCGACGCGTCAGTCGCCGTTGTCGTCGCTGGTGCCGTTGCTGTCGCTGTCGCCGTCGCCGTCGTCGGCGTCGGCGCTGCCGGCGCGGCGGATCACGATCTGGTCCTCCTCGATCGACACCTCGACCGGCCGGTGCCCGGCCCAATACTCGGCGTAGACGGGATCGTCCTGGACCGCGGGGTCCAGCCACAGGCCGTAGCCCTCCTCGCCGTGATCGAAGGTCGCCTCCAGCGTGCTCGACGACCGCCGCCGGGCGCGTCCACCGCGCCCCCCGCGACGGCTGCGACGGCGACGGGCCGGCTTCTCGGCATCCTCGTCGTCGTCGTCCTCTTCATCCTCCTCCTCGTCGGCATGCTCCGCGGCGGCCGCGTCGAGCTCGGCGGCGATGAGCGCGTCGTCCTCGGCCCGCAGGTCGATGTCGTCGTCGTACTCCACCGCCGCGCCGGTGCCGTCGAGGTCGTCGCCGGCCTCGAGCTGCTGGTCGCGTTTGAAAGCCTGAATCTGCTGGACGGTCACCTCGAGCTGGTGAGCGATCCATGCGTCGGTTCGCCCCTGGCGGACCCATGCGCGGATCCGGTTGAGCTCGGGTCTGAGAGATCTACGTGCCATATAGCTGCGGAGACTAGTACAGGTAGCGGCGGTTGCCGCTCCTACCCGTGCAAAAGCTCCGCGCGGTTGAAACTCGAAAAGCTATGCCGCTATGCTCGGCAAGGGCAGGAAGCCACGCGGCGCGTGGTGAATTGCGCCAACTTTAAGCGGCCGAGCAGGGAGGCGACCATGCTGGTACTGACGCGCAAATCAAACCAGAGCATCATGATCGGTGACGACATCGAGGTGTCGGTTCTGGCGATCATGGGCGAGAAGGTGCGGATCGGAATCCAAGCCCCTCGCGACATTCCCGTGTTTCGCAAGGAAGTCTACGTCGAGATCCAGCAGGAGTCCGCCGCCGGCGGCAAGGACGCGCGCGAAGAGGTGGACGCGGCGCTGCGGACGCTCAGCGACGCGGAGTAGTCTCCCCGCCGGCGTCGGCGCACGGACCCGGCTTTCTCAGCCGAGGAGCCGGTACAGCGTCTCGAACATCGCGGCCGTCACGATCAGCGCGGTCGCGATCAGCGAGAGGATCAGCATCCAGTAGCGCACCGAGCTGCGCTTGCGCTCGCGCGCCCGCCAGCGGCTGCGCGACCGGCGCACGGCGTGGCGACGGAGGTTCTCCCGCCGGTTTCTGTCCTGCTGCGTCTCGTGCCGGAACTCCTGCTCGAGCTGCGCGAGGCTCTGGCGCATCTTCATGGCCATCTGTCCCGAGCCTACCAACCGCGCCAAGTCGGAGGGGTCGCGCCGTCAGGCGCCAGCGGCGCGCGGCCGGGCTGCGCGCGAACGACATCGCGGGGCGTGCGTTGCCGCACGCCCCGCGAGAGGATCACGGTTCAGGCGACCTGCTGGTGCTCGTAGACACCCACGAAATGCAGGTAGCTGTCGGCGATCTGCGACGCCGCCGTCTCTCGGTCGATCTCCTTGGCGAGGAAGCCCTTGAGCGCGTCCCACCAGATCGAGCGGCCGATCGCGAAGCCGACGAACCCGTCGACCGATGACGCGGCCTGCAGCCACTCCTCGACCTTCTCGGTCGACGCGCCGCGGCCGAGCAGCACGCAGGTGACACCCTCGCGGCCTTCGCCGGAGCGTGCCTGCTCGGCGAGCATGACCGCGTCGTCGCGCGCGTCGACGCCCTCGATCTTCCACACATCGACCTCGATGCCGAAGTTCTGGATGTCCTCGATCGCTCGGCGCATCAGCTCGGGACGCAACTCGGCGTCGTAGCGCTCGGAGTCGCCGCCGACCTTGGCCAGCTGCGCGTCGGTGGCCGGCACGAGCAGCTCGAACAGGAACTTGCGGTTCTTGCCGTGCAACCACTCGGCCAGCTCCTTGAGCCGACCCAGCTGGCGCGTGTTCATCGTGGTGTCGGGGTCCTCGGAGTTGTACCGGACGAGAACCTTGGAGAAGTCGGGGTCGAAGCTCTCGATGTGGGCACCGAAGTCGGCGCCGTAATCGAAGTCGAACTCGTTCTGGCCGGACTTCTCGACCGGCATCGCGAGCTTGAGGCCGGCCTCGCGCGCCAGCTTCGGAATGTCGGAGCCGAACTGCTCGTCGACGAGGACCCCGGTCGCCGATGCCTCGGCGCCACGGCTCACGGCAACGACCATGCCCTCGTAGATGAGGTGCTTGGCGTCTGAAATGGTCGCTGTCTCCTCAGCGGTGGGATCCCCCTCGATCCCGAACATCTTCTTTTGAAATGAACCGCGATGGTCGAACGCGAGGATGTACAGCTTGCCGTCATAACCGAGCGCCATGGCGTTCCCTTCGTCACACATTGTTGTCGAGCGATTCAGTCTAGGGACGATCGCCCGGCGACGCCGTTAGGCTTCGCGCGCAATGGAACACCGGTTCGCGGACCACGAGTACACGATCGGCATCGAGGAGGAGCTGATGATCCTCGACGGCCGCTCCTATGAGCTCGTCAACGCGATCGAGGCGCTGCTGGAGCCCGCCCCGATCGGCGACATCAAGCCCGAGCTGATGGAATCGGTGCTCGAGATCTCCACCGATCCGTGCGCCACGTTGACCGAGGCCGGCGAGCAGCTGCGGGCGCTGCGCCGACAGGTGGCGGCGACGGCCGCGGCCAAGGACCTGGCGATCGGGTCGGCCGGCACGCACCCGTTCGCGATGTGGGAGGACCAGCGGATCGTCGCCCGGCCGCGCTACCGCGATCTGATCTCCGCGCTGCGCTTCGTGGCGCGCCAGGAGCTGATCTTCGGGATGCACGTCCACGTCGGGCTCGACGACCCCGACAAGGCGATCCACGTGGCCAACGGGATGCGGGTGCACATGCCGGTGCTGCTCGGCCTGTCGGCCAACTCGCCGTTCTGGCGGGCGGACACGACCGGGATGGCGTCGACGCGCACGCCGATCTTCCGCGCCTTCCCGCGAGTCGGGATCCCGCCCACCTACAAGAACTGGGCCGACTACGAGCGGCGGATCGAGTTCATGATCACCGCGGGCGTGATCGAGGACTACACCTACCTGTGGCACGACGTGCGTCCCCATCCCAACTTCGGCACCGTCGAGGTCCGGGTGATGGACTCCCAGACCCACATCGACCACTCGCTCGGGCTGGCCGCGCTCGTCCAGGCGCTGGTGCGCGAGCTCGCCGAGCATTTCGATGCCGGCAAGCGCCTGTCGCGCTATCCGTTCGAGATGCTCGACGAGAACAAGTGGCTGGCGGCGCGCCACGGCCTGGAGGGCGAGCTCGTCGACCTGCCGAGCTCCGACCGGGTCCCGACCCGGGCGCTCGCGCGGCGGCTGCTGGACCGGATGCGCGACCACTGCGTCGACCTCGGCTCGGCCGACGAGCTGGCCGCCGTGGAGGA
>JBELAG010000343.1:0-10271 GCA_049509055.1 Solirubrobacteraceae bacterium | reverse complement strand
TGCGCGAAGGCCGCGGCCACCGTCACCACCAGCGCCAGGTCGAACAGCGCGCCGAGCTCGACGACGTAGGACAGCCCGCCGGGAACCGAGATCGCCAGCAGCGCGATTCCGTTCTCGGCGACGATCAGCCCGAGCAGCTGGAACAGGACCGGGCGCCGGGCCACGACGATCGCGATCCCGACGAGCACCAGCGCGACCGCCGCATGCTCGGTGTGGGAGTCGCCGAGCCCCAGCGACGGCACCAGCGCGCCGGAGGCCAGCGCCACCGCGCCGGCTCCCGCCAGACGGACGAGCGGGCCGTTGGCGGCGACGACGAGGCGCGTCTCGGGCGTGCGGCGGGTGAGGGCGAACAGCAGCGCCGGGATCACGATCGCCTTGCCGAGCAGCACGATGCTGGCCACGAGATAGTCGCCCGAGCGTCCGCCGGCGAGGGTCAGCGCGCCGGCGCCGAGCGCGAGCGACTGGGCGGTGAGGATCAGGATCGCGACCGTGCGTCGCCGCACGACGATCACGGCCAGCCCGAGCGCGAGGATCGCGCCGACGAGTGCGGCGCTCATATGCCGACCCCGCCGATCGACAGCCCCGCGCCGGCCAGGGCGATCGCGCAGCCGACGCCGAGCAGGGCCGGGACGCGCAGCAGCCGCATCTTCGCCTGGTTGGTCTCGACCACCGCCAGCGCCGCGCACAACGCCGCCACCTCCGCCGCGAGCACGACCAGCCCGGCCGCGAACCCGCGCCCGTGGGGCAGGAACAGCTCGGCGCCGAGCACGAGCACCACCCAGTGGCGGGCGGCGGCCGCCCACTGCAGGAAGGCCAGATCGCGTCCCGCGTACTCCAGCAGCGGACCCTCGTGGATCATCGTCAGCTCGAGGTGGGTGTCGGGATTGTCGATCGGCTGGCGGCCGGTCTCGACGAGGATCACCAGCGCGAACGCGATCGCCCCGCACCAGTGCGCGGGGCTGCTCCACACATGTTCCCCGGCGCCTGCCGCGCTCATCGCGCGCAGGTCGGTGCCGCCCGCGGCCAGCGCCGCGACCAGCAACGCGAGCACGAGCAGCGCCTCGCCGAACACCGCGATCATCAGGTCCCGCGCGGCGCCCATCAGCGCAAAGCCGCTCCCGGTGTCCCACGCCGCCGCCGCGATCGCGAACCGCGCCAGTGCCAGGACGCCGAGCAGCACGAGCGCATCGTGACCGAGCCCGAGGCCGGCCCCACGGCCCGCGATCGGGACGATCAGCAGCGCGATGATCAGGCAGGCCGCCACCAGCGGGGGCACGATCCGGTATACGACGGTCGTGCCCTCGGGGTCGACGGCGCTCTTTGACCACAGCCGCGCCAGCGTGCGATAGGGCTGCAGCGGCGACGGGCCGCGGCGGCCCTGCAGGCGAGCCTTCAGCGTCTGGATGCAGCCGGGCAGCAGCGGCGCGAGCACGACCCCGAGGATCTCCACGACGGTGGCCGGCGCGGTCATGTCGTCACAACGCCCCGGTTCGAGCCAGCGTCAGCAGGGCGATGACGAGCCCGAGCAGGTACGCGGCATAGGTGCGCACGTTGCCGGTCTGCAGGCGCCGCGCCACCGCAGCCAGCCGCAGCCCGGCGCGGATCGCCGGCTCGTAGAGCAGGGCGTCCACGAGCGAGGGCACGTGGCCCGAGTATGTGATCTGCTGCACCATCCCGCCGCCGCGCACGACCTCGAGCGTGCGCTGGGGCCGCAGCACCACCTCCAGCACGAGCCGCAACGGCTTGGTGAACGCCGCCGACGTCCAGTTCAGCTCGGCGACGACCGGCTGCCCGCACGCCCAGGCCGGCGCCGGCGCCGCGCGCCGCGACCCGCGCAACCGCGCGAGCCCGGCGGTGAGCACGACGAGCGCGATCGCGAGCGCGACCGCGGGGTAGGAGCCGGTGCCGGGAAGGTCGAGTCCCGCGTGGCGTGCGGCGACGCCGGCCGCGCCGCCGGGCGCGAGACGGGCGAGCGTCGGCAGCACGACCCCGGGCACGAGCCCCAGCACGACGCACAGGCCCGCGAGCACGACCATGGCGGCGCGCATCCCGATCGGCGGGTCGGTGGCGGCGGCGCATTCAGGACGCCGCGGCGAGCCCAGCAGCGCGAGCCCCACGACCTTGACGAAGCACAGCAGCGCGAGCGCGGCGGTGGCGGCCAGACCGGCCAGCGCGACCCCCGCGGCGAGCGCGACGCCGACGGGCCGGTGCAGGGCGGCGTGCAGCAGCGACTGCAGGACCAGCCACTCCGAGGCGAATCCGTTGAGCGGCGGCAGTCCGGCGATCGCCATCGAGCCGATCAGAAAGGCGCCGCCGGTCCAGGGCATGCGGCGCAGCAGCCCGCCGAGATGGTCGAGGTCGAGGCTGCCGACGGCCCGCGCGAACGCCCCGGCGCCGAGGAACAGCAGCGCCTTGAAGATCGCGTGGTTGGCGACGTGCAGCAGGGCGGCGGCGAACGCGATCGCCGCCCAGGTCGTCGCGCCGGCGTCGGCGAGCAGCAGCGATGCGCCGAGGCCGAGGGCGATGATGCCGACGTTCTCGATCGAGTGATAGGCGAGCAGGCGCTTGAGATCGTGCTGCACGAGCGCCCACAGCACGCCCCCCAGGCTCGACAGCAGGCCGACGGCGATCAGCGTGATCCCCAGCCAGCGCGGCGTCGCCCCGAGCCACTGGAACTCGACGCGGATCAGCCCGTACAGCGCGACCTTGATCATCATCCCCGACATCAGAGCCGACAGGTGGGCGGGCGCCACGGGGTGGGCGCGCGGCAGCCACGAGTGCAGCGGCACGAGGCCGGCCTTGGTGCCGAAGCCGATCAGCGCGGCGATCGCGACGAGCGTCTGGGCCCCGCTCCCCGCCGCCGCCAGCGCGGCGGGATCGCCGATCGCGCCGTGGCGCTGGAGGACGAGGAGCGCGACCCACACCCCGGCGCCGCCGAGGTGGGTGATCGCCAGGTAACGGTAGATCGCCGCGCGGACCGTCGCGTCGCGCCGGGCGACGAGGATCGCGGCCGCCGGGACGACCGTCATCAGCTCCCACAGGGCGAGGAAGGTCGTCACGTCGCGCGCCGCCAGCACGCCGGTGAGCGCCAGCAGGAAGCCGGCGGTCAGCGCCGCGACCCCCCGCGCCCCGGGGCTGCCGGGGAGATGGTCGCGGGCGAACACCAGCGTCGGGACGCCGGTCAGCGCCAGCACGGCGAGGAAGAATCCACTCAGCGGATCGAGCCCGAACGCCGGTGCGACCGTGCTGCGAAACGCGCTCCCGGTGGCGGCCGCCCCGGTCAGCACGCCGACCCCGGCGGCGCCGAGCAGCGCCATCCCGGCGGCCTGCACCGCCAGCCCGCTGCGCAGCCCGCCGCGGCACGCCGCCAGCCCGCCGCCGGCGGCGAGCACGGTCGCGCCCGCGATCGCCAGCCCCGCGTCGACCGATGCCGCCGGGCCCACTACTCCGCGTCCCGCTCGGGCCTGGCGCCGTCGACCGCGAGGTCGTCGAGCAGCGCCATGTTCTCCTCCAGCGTCGAGGCGATGATGCCCTTGGCGAGGTCGAGCAACTCGAGCGTGCGCGGGTCCTTGACGCGGTAATAGACGCTCGTGCCCTCCTTGCGGCTCGCCACCAGCCCCTGCTTGCGCAGCGCCGAGAGATGCTGCGAGGTCCCGCTGGAGTCGAGCGCCAGCGCGTCCTGCAGCGCTCCCACCGACAGCTCGCCGTCACGCAGGATCTGCAGCACCCGCACCCGCGCGGGGTGGCCGAGCACTCGGAACAGGTCGGCTTTGAGGGCGTATGCCGGCGTCTGGCCGGAGCGTGAGGACCACATCCACCGTTATTTTACAAACTTATAAGATAAGAGTATCTGCTTATGGTGGGCGCCGACGCCTACGGGGTCGACCTGGAGCGCCAGCTGTCCGAGCTCGGCTTCGAGCTCGTCGACTGCCTGGGACTCGACGGGCGCAGCGTCGGTCCCGGCGGGATCGGCATCACCGCCTCGCTCCATTACGTGGCGCGCCCGTCCTGAGCTGTCCCTGCCCACAAGGGCAGGGCCCCTCCGGCCGTTGTTTTCACATGCAGGCCGACAGCTCCGATCAGGAACCGGCGGCCATCGAGCGACGCCTGCCGGCGCGACGCGTCAAGCGCGGCCGCCGGCCGGATCCGGCCCTGATCGGCGAAGCGCGAACCCGCGCCGTGTACCTCCACACCGAGCCCGACCCGACGTTCGCCGTCCTGCACGCCGCGGCGTCCCCGCCGGTCGCCGGCACGACCGGCGTCGTGATCTGCCCGACGTTCGCGTGGGAGGAGATCTGCACCCACCGCGTGCGGCGGGCGTGGGCCGACGCGCTAGCGCACGCCGGCCATCCGACCGTGCGGTTCGATCTCCCCGGCACCGGCGACAGCGGCGGATCCGGGCGCTCCTGCGATCGCCTCGGCGCCTGGGTGGCATCGGTCGGCGCGGCCGCCACCTGGCTGCGCCACGAGGCCGGCTGCGCCCGGGTATGCGCGATCGGGATCGGCTTCGGCGGGATCCTCGCCTGGCTGGCCGCCGCCGGCGATGCGCCGGTCGACGACCTCGTGCTCTGGGCGGTGCCCTCCAGCGGACGGCTGCTCGTGCGCCAGGCCCGCGCCGCCGCCGGCCTGCACGTCGACTCGCACCTGCATTCGCAGCCCACCCAGCGGGCGGGAACGCCGGACCCGATCCCGTTCGAGGCCGGCGACCTGCTCGATCAGGGCGGCCAGGTGACGACCCGGCAGACGCTCGAGTCGCTCGCCGCCGTCGAGCTGCGCAATGTCGCGCTGCCACACCCGGAGCTTCGCCATATCCTGCTGCTGGCGCGCCCCGGCCTCGAGGCCGATCAGGCGATGGCCGACCACCTGCGCGCGACCGGCGCCGACGTCACGGTCGCCGACGCCGAGGGCCACGGCGAGCTCATGCGCTACGCCGACTACGGCTTCTTCGCGCAGGAGGTGATCGGGACCGCTCAGCGATGGCTGGCCCGCGCTGCCGGCGAGCGCGGCCACGCGATCCCGGCCGTCACCCCCGCGACGACGAGCATCGCGATCGGCCAGGACGGCGTCGTCGTCGTCGAGGAGCCGGTGTCATACGCGCTGCCGTCCGGGCC
The DNA here is from genome assembly GCA_049509055.1 of Solirubrobacteraceae bacterium. Lineage (GTDB taxonomy): Bacteria > Actinomycetota > Thermoleophilia > Solirubrobacterales > Solirubrobacteraceae > Palsa-465. Next base: position 5,160 of record JBELAG010000343.1, on the reverse strand, counting down.
GGTGTCGGGCGTCATCACCCGGCCGGTCGACGCGCCGACCACGCGGCTCTGCGTCGTCTTCTTCAGCGGCGGGTGGAACCGCCGCATCGGTCCCAACCGCATCTGGGTCAGCCTCGCGCGGCGCTGGGCCGCCCGCGGCGTCATCGCGATCCGGATCGATCCGCCGGGGATCGGCGAATCCGACGGCGACGAACGGGCGTGGGCCGGCCCGGAGTCCCACTTCGACCGGGCCAACGTCGGCTTCGCGGTCGAACTGCTCGACGCCGTGGAGCGCGCCGGCGGGCCGAGCCGCTTCGTGATCGCCGGGTTCTGTTCCGGCGCCTACCGTTCCTTTCACCTCGCGATGCGCGACCGGCGCGTCGCCGGCGTGTTCGCGATCGGCCTGCCCTTCCTGCGCTGGACGTGGTGGACGGTCCACGTCCGTGACTCCGAGTTGATGCGCCGGCTGCGGACCTGGGATCCGGAGGCGAGAAAGCGCGGGCCGCGCCGCCTGCGCCGGCGCGCGCTGATCATGGTCACGGCCGCCCGGCGCGCCGTCACGTGGCTGCGCGCGCTGGTGCCGGCCCGGGCCGACCGGACGATCGCGGACCTGGCCGCCCAGGGCACCGAGCTGCTGTTCATCCTCAAGCGCTCGGCCTACGCCGCGGAGCTGCTGCAGGCGCCACGGCGCCGCCGGCGCCTCCAGCGGTCCGGACGGGTGCGCGTCGCGGTCCTGCCCGGCGACGACGAGCTGTTTCGCCCGCTCGCGTCCCAGCGCATGGTCATCGACGGACCGTCGATGCGCAAGCAAGGCAGGAGCTGGCGGCGTGGGCGGAGGCCGGCGGGAGGCTCGTGGCCGCCGCGAGGCTCGCGGCGCTCGAGGCCGGCGTCGCCGACGAGTCCGGCGGCGCGGTCCTGTCCCGGCGCCCGCGCCGGCTGCGCGACGACGGGTCGCGCCACCACGGCCTGCGACGCGGTCGGCCCGTTCCGTAGGCTCGGCGGGCCCGTGAGCCTGGACGAGGCGGGTCAGGCGACCTGCTGGCGGCGGGCGCGGCCGCCCGAGCGCAGCAGCGCGGTGCGGTACCCGGAGGCGAGCTGGTCGATCGAGGACTCCCAGGTGCGCTCCTGCACGACCGCCAGCGCCGTGCGGCGCAGCCGCTGGGCCAGCAGCGGCGCTCCGACCAGCGACAGCAGCGCTGCGGCCAGCGCGTCGGGCTCGGGCGCGGCGAGCAAGCCGGTCTCGCCGTCGGCGATCAGCGACGCCGGCCCGCCCTCGTCGACTGCGACCACCGGCAGCCCGCTGGCCTGCGCCTCGAGGATCACCTGGCCGAACGTGTCGGTCCGGCTGGCGAACAGGAAGGCGTCGGCGCTCGCATAGGCCTGCGCGAGGTCGTGGCCCGCCAGCCAGCCGAGGAACGTGGCGCCGTCGCCGAGCCGGTCGCGCAGCGCCGCCTCCTCGGGGCCGCCGCCGGCGAGGACGAGCTGCAGGCGCGGCTCCTGCGCCCGCGCCGCGGCGAACGCCGCGGCGAGCAGATCGATGCCCTTCTCGGTGCTCAGGCGCCCGGCGTACAGGACGGCGATGCCGTCGCCGAACATGCCCTTGCGGCGGTGGGCGGGATCGAAGCGCCGCAGGTCGACACCTCGGTCCCAGCGGCCGATCCGCCGGCTGTCGATTCCGAGCTCGGCCAATCGGGAGTCGGTGGCCGAGCTCGGAGAGAGAACCACGTCACAGGCGCCGTAGAAGACGCTCAAGGCCGCCGACGCGGTCGCCTCCAGTTCACGCTGCCCCGAGCGCAGGCCGGCGTAGGCGGCCAGCTCGGTGTGATAGCTGCCGATCACCGGCAGATCGAGCACCCGGGCCAACAGCCAGGCGCCGATCCCGGCCGGACCCGGGGAGCACAGGTGCACGAGGTCATAGCGGCCCTCGGCCAGCGCCTCGACGATCGCCGGCAGGCTCGGCACGCCGACCTGCAGCCCGGGGTAGAACGGGACGTCGACCTCGGCGACCGCGCTGAGCCGCCGGTCGACGTCGGCGTCGGTGCCGATCACCTCCACCTCGTAGCCGGCGACGCCGCGGTCGCGGATCTGCGACACCGTGTGGCTGACGCCATGGGTGCCTGTGAGCCCGTCGGCGACGAGCGCGATCCGCGGCCGGTCGCCGTCGTTGCGGGTCAGCTTGGACTTCTCGCGGCCCAGGAAGGCCGCCGACGCGGCGTAGGGGATCGCCGGCAGGCAGGCCGCGAACAGCTCGCCACCCATCGTGGCGAGATTGACGGTCGGCATCGCCGTCTGCCCGACGACGTTGTGCACGGCAGCCGCCAGGCGCCGCTCGTGAATCCGACGCGCGCGCCGCTCGAGATCCGGATGGCTGAGCTCACCGTCCTGGAGCTTGCGCAGCAGCGTCGCCTCGTCGATCGGCCGGCTGGGATCGAAATCCATCGCCGCCAGCCACGAGCGCAGCAGCGCGCGGGCGTCGTCGGGCCCGAGGTCGGCGGCGACCGCGCCGTGGCGGGCGTCGCCCTCGCGCATCACCCGCTCGACGATCGCCAGCACCGCGGTCGGGCTCGGCGCCCGCGTGTCGTCGCCCTGGCCGAGGCTGCGGATCGCCAGCGCCATCGCGGCGTGCGTCCACTTGGCGGCGCTACCCTGGGCGCCGTGGGCCTCGGCGAGCCCGGCGCGCACGTGGGCGAGGAACTCGCCCGGGCTCTTGGCGCGCGGAGTCTCGGTGAACGTGGCGCCGATGTCGATTCCGGCGTGGTCGTCGGAGCCGCCGATGGCGGTGCCGCCATGGGTCTCGATGTACACGAACGCCGGCAGGTTGAGCTCCTTGGCGCGCGAGCCGTTGCGTGTCTCCCAGATCGGGAACAGCTCGGCGAGGCGGCGGCGGTGACGCGCGGTGAGCGGCGCCTGCACCGCGTAGAACGGGTGCGCGAGCGCCGCCGTGATCTCGTGCTCGTGCAGGTAGGCCGCGCACGTCTCGACGTCGTCACGATGGGCCTGGAGCCAGTCGTGGTCGTCGGGCGTGATGCCGTAGCACAGGACGTGCACCGCCTGCGGCTCCCCGCGGAAGGACACCGTCAGCTCCTCGGAGATGAACGTGTCGCGCAGATGGCTCAACGCCTGCGCGCCGACGATCGTGTCGTGATCGGTGATCGTCACGAAATCCATGCCGCGACGCTTGGCCAGCGCGTAGACCTCCTCGGGCGCCGTTGCGCACTCCGGCAGGCTCAGCGAGCGTTGGATACCGAGCTTCGACAGCTGCGAGGCGGTCGAGTGCACATGCATGTCGGCGCGGCTGTGTGCGTTCATGGGTCAAGCATCGGTCGGCGGACCGTCGCCACCGTGAAGAACGCGCGCAATTCCTGTGACCATCCGGTGAAACCGGGATGAGGCGGGGCGGGGACCGAGAACGATGACGGAGATGCGGGCCCGCGACGTGCTCATCTCGGTGCGGGGCGACGGCGCGGTGCTCCAGACCGCCACCTCGCTGCGCCTCGAAATCGCCCTGCGGCCGTTCTCGTTCAGCGTGCGCCGCGATGGCCACACGCTGGTTCGCGCCGCCGGTGCCTGGGTCGCCGATGGCGCGATCCGCGATCAGTTCCTGCAGTTCACCGAGGGCGTGCTCGCCCGCGAGGAGCGCTCGCCCCCGCTGCGCGCCCACCGCGCGGAGGTGGTCCAGGAGCGAGCGCGCGGCCTGGTCCTGTCGCTCGTGCTCGACGGTGGCCGGGAGGCCCTGCTGTCGGTCGAGCTGCCGGAGGACGATCGGCTCAGGCTGGCGCTGGAGGCGTCCGGACGCCCGCTGCGGCTGGCGATCGACTGGGACCGGCGGACCGACGAGCGGCTGGTCGGGCTCGGACTGCGCCACCATCCGCGCCTTGACCAGGCGGGCCGCGCGATCCAGCTCGGCGCCGACCGCCGCTACACCGGTCCCGACTGCCCGGCCGAGATGGTGTCCGAGGGCGGGATCCCGCAGGGCGACTGCGCGCCGGTGCCGTGGCTGCTGTCGAGCCGCGGCTACGGGGTCTGGTGCGTGACCGACGCCAACGGCACGCGGTTCGATCTCGGCGACCGGATCACGATCTCGACCCGTGCCCACGCCGGCCCGCTCGCGCTCGAGCTCCTGTGCGCGCCGACGCCCGCCGCGCGGCTGCGGGCGCTGTGCCGCCTCACCGGCTTCCCGGCGCTGCTGCCGGAGTGGGGGTACGGCTTCTGGAAGAGCCGCGACGTCCACGAGCACCAGGACGCCGTGCTCGATGACTTCGACGGCTTCCGCCGCCATCGGATTCCGCTCGACGCGATCGTGATCGACTCACCCTGGGCCACGCAGTACAACACCTGGGAGTTCAACCCCCACCAGTTCCCCGACGCCCCGGGGATGATCGCGATGATGCGCGCCGCCGGCGTGCGGACCGTGGTCTGGGTCACGCCCTGGGTCAACCTCGACTCCCGTGACGGGCAGATCCCGCCCCAGCCCGAGTCCGAGCGCCTGCACGCCCGGCCCGCGCCCAACTACGCGCCGGCCGCCGCCGCCGGGCACTTCGTCACCGAGCCGGGGGGCGAGCCGCTGGTGACCCGCTGGTGGATGGGCTCGGGATCGCCGGTCGACCTGACGAGCCCCGGCGCCGAGCGCTGGTGGCGGGAGTCGGCCAAGCGGGTGCTGGCGCTCGGAGTGGAGGGGATCAAGGCCGACGACGGCGATGGCTACTACATCCCCGATCACGTCCGCCTGGCCGACGGCCGCTCCGGCGCGCAGGCGGCGTGGGCCCTCGGCGGACTGCACCGCGAGTGTCTGCAGCGGGCGCTCGACGAGGTCCATCCCGGCACCGGGGTCCTGTTCGGGCGCAGCGGCTGGACAGGCCAGCAGGCGACCGGCCACATCTGGGGCGGCGACCAGGTGTCGGACTTCTGGTCGCTGCGGGTGCTCGTCACCGCCGCGCTGAGCGCCGCCTGCAGCGGCTTCTCCAACTTCTCCCACGACGTCGGCGGGTACCTCGGTCACCGGCTGGCGGAGCGCTGCCCACCGGAGCTGCTCGTCCGCTGGCTGCAGTTCGGCTGCTTCACGCCGCTGATGCACGCCCACGGGCGCATGCCCCAGGAGCCCTGGCACTACAGCGGCGACGTGCTCGACCTGTATCGGGCCTACGTGACGCTGCACGAGCAGCTGGTGCCCTACGTGCGGGC
>JBELAG010000342.1:0-6054 GCA_049509055.1 Solirubrobacteraceae bacterium | reverse complement strand
GAGCCGGCCCAGCAGCCGGTAGCGGCCGAGCACCAGCGGGGCCGGCGGCGGCTCCCGGCGCCGGTGCGCGCCGCTGGATGGCGGCTGACGACGCGTCGCGGCGGTGGCGGGGGGCGACGGGTGCCCCGCCGGCGGCGTGGCGGCGCTCGTCGTCGGACCCGCCAGCTGCCGCGTGGGGCGCATGCAGCGCTGTTTCCACGTCGCGGCGGAGGTCCCTGCGACCACGACCCTCCGGGATCCGGCGCGGGATCGGCTGCACGCGCGCTTGCGCGGTCGTCGTTCCGGCCGTGGTGGCGGTCATACTGAGCGCTTCACAAGTTCCGGCAAGGAGCGTTAACGCTTGTCGTTCTTCGACGAGGCCGATGAACCGCCTCGGGCAGAGTCGCGGACCCCACCGCGTTCGGGGTCCCGTGGAACGCCGCGCCGGCGGCGTCCTTCCGGCACGGGCGGACGCCGACCGCCCGGCGGCGAGCAGTCGATCCAGGTCAGGCGCGCGGTCGCCGCGGGCGCGCTGGTCATCGTCATCCTGCTGATCGCGCTCGGGGTGCACAGCTGTCAGGCGAGCGCGACCGAGAACGCGCTCAAGGACTACAGCAACTCGGTGGCCTCGCTGGTCGGCCAGTCCGACACCAACGGAGGCTCGCTGTTCAAGACCCTGTCGAGCACCGGCGGATCGGGCAACGCCACCTCGGTCTACAACGAGGTCGCCTCGGCCCTGACCACGGCCAAGAAGATCCTCGCCAACGCCAAGGGCACCAGCGTGCCCGACCAGGTCAAGAGTGCCAACCAGAGCCTGCTGACCGCGCTGCAGATGCGGGTGGACGGGATCTCGGCGATCGCCGCGAACATCGAGCCGGCGCTCGGCACCTCGGCCAGCCGGGACGCGATCACCGCGATCGCCGCCGCCATGGCGCGGTTCTACGCCTCCGACGTGCTCTACAAGGATTACGCCGTGCCCGATCTGGTCGGCGCCCTGCATGCCGACGGCATCGGCGTCGGCGGCACCAACGGGCAGACGATCGACGGTGGCCAGTTCCTGCCGAGCATCGCCTGGCTGAACCCCAGTGACGTCGCGAGCGCCCTGCAGGTCTCGGTGACGGGCCTGGCGCCGACGAAGATCGCGCCCGGGCTGCATGGCCACAAGCTCAACTCGGTCAGCGTCGACGGCACCACGCTGCAGACGGGGTCGACGAACACGATCCCGGCCAGGCCCGCACCGACTTTCACGCTCAACTTCACCAACAGCGGCACCAACACCGAGACCAACGTCACCTGCGAGGTGAGCGTCACCGGCACCGGCGTGACCGGCCAGGCCGTCGTCGCCCAGACAACCGCCGGGGAGACCACCACCTGCAACGTGACGCTGAAATCGGCGCCGCCGACGGGCACCTACACGGTCAAGGCGACGATCGAGAAGGTCCCGGGCGAGAAGAACCTGGCCAACAACTCGCTGTCGTTCCCGGTCACGTTCCAGTAACGGGGCGGCCGGCGGCGGCGCGTCCGGGCCCTTATCCTTGGAGCGGTGCATCAGCTTACGAGCACCGTCGGAATCGTGGCCCTGGCGGCCGCAGCGGTGGCGGCCGTGGCCCTCCTCACCGCGGCGACGCTGGCCTTTCGCCTGCGACGCGTGCGCGCTGAGCAGCGCGTCGTGCTCGGCGACGGCCGCCATGATCTCGTCGCCCACGCCGCCGCCCTGCAGGGCCAGTTCGAGGCGCTGCACGGCTACGTCGAGGACGTGACCGCCGCGCTGGGCAGCCGGGTGGGCGTCGCCGAGGAGCGCCTGGACCACGCCATCTCCTACAGCTCGCTCGTGCGCTATGACGCCTACGGCGAGATGTCGGGGCGCCAGTCCACGTCGATCGCGCTGCTCGACGCGAGCCGGTCCGGGGTCGTGCTGTCGTCGATCCACCACCGCGATCAGGCGCGGATCTACGCCAAGCACGTCGTCGAGGGCCGCGGCGAACTGGAGCTCTCACCCGAGGAGGACGAGGCGATCAAGCTCGCGCTGGAGGGGAACCGCAATCCCACCGCGGCCCGGCGCGGCGGCTGAAGCAGCGTGGCCGTGGCGCGCACGCGAGTCGGGTACTTCGGTCCCGAGGGCACCTTCACCCATGAGGCGATGATCGCCGCCACCGCCGGCGTGGCGCTGGAGGCGGTCCCGCTCCCGACGATCCACGACACGGTGATGGCGGTCCACGACGGCACGGTCGACCGCGCGCTGGTGCCGATCGAGAACTCGCTGGAGGGCTCGGTCAACGCGACCCTGGACACGCTGGTGATGGAGACCGAGACCGTGGCGATCGTCGGCGAGGTCGTGCATCCCATCCGCCACTGCCTGATCGCCCGCGAGCCGCTCGAGTTGCGGGCGATCGAGATCGTCGTCTCCCACCCCCAGGCCAACGCCCAGTGCGCCCGCTTCATCCGCGACAACCTGCCCCAGGCGGCCGTGATGGCCGGCAACTCGACGGCCGACGCCGTACGGCAGGTCGCCGTCCACGAGGGCCCCTGGGCGGCGCTCGCCAACCGGGCTGCCGCCGACCGCTACGGTTGTGCCGTCCTGCGCGACGGGGTCGAGGACGTGGCCGGCAACGAGACGCGCTTCGCCTGGCTCGGGCCGGTCGGCGCCGAGCCCGGTGGCCCGCGACCGGAGGGTGCGGCGGCTCCGGCCGCACCCTGGAAGACGGCCGTCGTGTTCTGGGGCGCGGGCGCGACGGCGCCCGGCTGGCTGGTCGCGTGCCTGTCGGAGTTCGGTCGGCGGTCGGTCAACCTCACCCGCATCGAGTCGCGCCCGCGCAGGCAGGGGCTCGGCCGCTACATGTTCTTCGTCGACCTGGAGGGTCATCGCGACGACGCCGAGGTCGCAGCCGCCCTCGACGGGGTGCGCGCTCATGTCGACACGCTGCGCGTGCTGGGCTGCTTCCCGGCGGCCTGAGCGCCGCCGGCGATCTCGCCCGCGGGTGCAACGCGCGCTTCACGAAGCCGGTTGTCGGCGCCGCTAGACTGGCGCCCAGCGAGCCATGGCTGTCTCCGTTCCACCTGAGCCACCGGGGTCCGCGCCGCTTACAGAGCACCAGCGGCGCGGGCGAGAGGGTGGCCGGGTGCTCGTCTTGAATGCCACGTACGAGCCGATCAATGTCTGCACCGTGCGTCGCGCCGTGGTGCTCCTGCTCAAGGAGAAGGCCGAGATGGTCGAGCGCGCCGAGTGGGAGCTGCACTCCGCCAGCACGGCGCTCGCCCGGCCGGTCGTGATCCGCCTGGTCAGCTATGTCCGGATCCCGCGCGACACCCACCGGCGCAAGATCACCCGCCGCGCGGTGTTCGCACGCGACGACTGGACCTGCCAGTACTGCGGATCGCGCTCCAACCTCACCGTCGACCACGTCGTGCCGCGCTCCAAGGGCGGCTCCTCCAACTGGGAGAACATCGTCGCGTCGTGCGCGCCGTGCAACCGCCGCAAGGGCAACGCGCTCCCGCGCCAGGCCGGCATGCACCTCAGCCGCGAGCCGGGGACGCCCAGCCCGCACGTCTTCATCCAGGTCGCCAGCCCGACGATCCCCGCCGCCTGGCGCGCCTACCTGGCCGCGTGACGATCGCCGGCGCGCGCCGTCAGGCGGCGTAGCGCTGCGCCGCGCGGGCCCTGGCCTTGGCGGCCTCGGCCTGGCGGTTCTTCGGCGGCGCCGCGGTCGACAGCGACCCGAGCAGCCGCAGCGACGCGGTGGCGACCTCCTCGACCGCCGCCGCGAACGCCTCCTCGTTGGCGTGCGACGGCTTCGTGAAACCGCTGATCTTGCGCACGTACTGCAGCGCGGCGGCCCGGACCTCGGCCTCGGTGGCGGGCGGGTCGAAGTTGTGGAGCGTCCTGATGTTTCGACACATGCCCTCAGCCTAGCCATGCGCGGCCTGCCGGGGACGTAGTGCGAGTTAAGGCTGAATATCAGCCCTCAGATGCCACACCCCCCGGTTTGGGCCACCGCGCGCTCGCCGTCCGAGGGACCGTGGCGCTTAAGCGAGCGAGGGGCGCCGTCGACTCGGCGCCCCTCGCAGGGTGGCTGCTTTCCGCGATGAGCTGGGTGCATCTGCCGGAGGGACTATTCCCGGCGCTCATCAACGGCGGTGTCTCGGGTGGACTCCGCTAAGCGGGGTCAGCCTCCGACCTAGCGGGCGGACACCTCCAGGGTCCCGCGATATCTGTCAGACAAGCTCGGACCACCTCCTTTCTCTGGTACGCAGGAGGTTATCGAATCCGTCCGCTGGATTCGACAAGAATCCGTTCGGGGGGCCGCCCGGCCTCGTGCCGGCCCTCGACCGCCCCGTATGCGGCGCTTCCTGCGCGGCGCCAGCGTGACACCCGCCCCTTGCATCGCAGGCTGATCGTGAGCGCGAGTTGAGTGTTCGGGCGCTACTCGTCGTCCGCCGACTCGTCGTCCTGCGCAGCGTCGTCGTGATCGACCGGCTCGTGCTCGAGCGGGGTGGCCTCGATCGGCGGGGCGCCGGCGTCGACGGGAGCGACGGGAGCGACGGGGGCGGCGGTCTCGGCTTCGGACTCGACGACGAGCGCGACGGCGCTCACCTGGTCGTCGTCGCGGATGTTCATCACCCGGACGCCCTGCGAGGCGCGGCCGTAGCGGCTGATGCCGCGCACCGACGTGCGCTGGACCATGCCGTTCTGGGAGATGAAGACGAGCTCCTGGTGCTCGCGCACGACGAGCGCGCCGGCCAGCTGGCCCTTGTTCTCGGTGAGCGTGATCGTCTTGACGCCCATCGTGCCGCGTCCCTTGACGGGGTAGTCGGGGATCGGCGTGCGCTTGCCGTAGCCGTTCTCGGTGACCACGAGCAGCTCCTGATCGTCGCGAGCGACGTCCATCGAGAGCACCGCGTTGCCCTTCTGGGAGACGTTCATCCCGCGCACGCCGCTGGTGTCGCGGCCCATCGAGCGCACCGCGTTCTCGGAGAAGCGCGCGGCCTGGCCGGAACGCGAGACCATGATGATGTCGTCGTGGCCGCTGGTGCGGCGTACGGCGATCAGCTCGTCGTCGTCGCGGATGTTGATGGCGATGATCCCGTCGGCCTTGATCGGCGTGTTGTAGGCCAGGAAGTCGGTCTTCTTGATCATCCCCTTGCGGGTGGCGAACACCAGGTAGCGGCCCTCGGTGAAGTCCCGGGTGGAGAGCACGTCCTGGACGCGCTCGCCCTCGCGCAGCGGTAGCAGGTTGACCAGCGCCCGCCCCTTGGCGGTGCGTGAGGCCTCCGGGAGCTCGTAGACCTTCAGCCGGTAGATCTTGCCGCGGTTGGTGAAGAACAGCAGATAGTCATGGGTCGAGCAGACGAACAGGTGCTCGATGTAGTCGTCGTCCTTCATGTCCATGCCGGTGACCCCGACGCCGCCGCGGCGCTGCTGGCGGTAGGTCGAGAGCGGCAGCGACTTGATGTAGCCCGAGTGCGTGATCGAGATCACCATCTGCTGATCGGCGATCAGATCCTCGATGTCGATCTCGCCCTCGGCGTGGGTGATCTCGGTCCGCCGCTCGTCGCCGTAGGCGTCGGCGATCTCCTGCAGCTCGTCCTTGATCAGCTGCAGCACCCGCGCCTCGTCGCCGAGGATCTCGCGCAGCTCCTTGATGCGCTCCACGAGGTCGGCGTGCTCCTGGCGGATCTTGTCGGCCTCGAGCGCGGTGAGCCGGCTCAGCGTCAATTGGAGGATCGCCTGCGCCTGGATGACCGACAGCGAGAAGCGCTCGACCAGCCCTCGGCGCGCCGTCTCGGAGTCCCGGGACCCGCGGATCAGCGCGATCACCTCGTCGAGGTTCTCCAGCGCGATCAGCTGTCCTTCCAGCACGTGCGCGCGCTCCTCCGAGCGTCGCAGCTCGTACTTCGTGCGCCGCACGACGACCTCGCGCTGATGGTCGACGTAGTGGCCGATGACCTCGCGCAGCGACAGGGTCCGAGGCACGTTGTCGACGAGCGCGACCATGTTGACGCCGAACGTCGTCTGCATCGGCGTGTGCTTGTGGAGCTTGTTGAGCACGACCTTCGGGATCGCGTCGCGCTTGAGCT
>JBELAG010000341.1:0-6122 GCA_049509055.1 Solirubrobacteraceae bacterium | reverse complement strand
CAGCAGTTCGGCTCGGCGCTCGTGGGGGTCGTCGACAGGATCTTGAAGGTAGACACAACCTTATATCGCGACGCGCATCTCGCGGCCCCCCGTGGACAACCCCGCGACATCGACCTCGGCAAGGGGTCAGATCAGCTGAGCGTGATGGTCTTCGTCGTCGCGGCACCGGTGGCGGGTTTCGCCGTTGCCTTGGCCTTGAGATTGTGCGCGGCTGCGTCGAACAGCCTCAGGTCTGCTTTGGACAGCGCGATCCTCAGCCTCTCGGAGACGCCGGCCGCGACGGCGTAACGCGCGAATCCGAGCGTGGTCGTCCTGGTGTCGATGACCGTCTTGTTTCGGCCCTTGACCTTGCGCGTGACCTTCGTCTTGACAGTCGTCGTGAGCGTCAGCGTGCCAGCGCAGCTGGCGCCTGACCCACCCTTGCAGATGAGCGTCACGGCGACTACCCCATGTCGAGACACCTCCGCGCGCCCGTTGATCGTCAGCACCCCCGGGAGCGCCAACACCGGGAACTCGGCCGCCCCATGGCTCGAGCCGTGGCCGCTGTCGCCGCCGTAGCTGCCGGTGATCGTGTAGCCGCCTGCCGCCGCGGGCGTGAACGCCACCAGACAGGAAGCCTTGCCTGTCGTGCCCGATGCCTGCAGCGAGCAGCTCCCCGAGCTCCCGAACACCCCGGTCGTCGGCATGGACGTGAAGCTGACCGTGCCGCTCGGGGTGCTCACGCCGCTCGCCGCCGTGCCGTGATCGCCGTCTGGCCGCTGCTGTTGGAGTGGGCGCTGTCACCGCTGTAGCCGGCGGTGATCGTGTAGCTACCGCCAGCTGACGGCGTGAAGGTGATCTGGCAGGAGCCGGCGCCGGTTGCGCCCGATGCCTGCAGCGTGCAGCTTCCCGACGTCCCGAACGCCCCCGCCGTCGGCGCGGACGTGAACCCGACTGTTCCTGTCGGCGTGGTCGCACTGCTCGACGCAGTATCGTTCACCGTCGCCGTGCGCGATGTCGCGCTGCCAGTCGTGACCGACGTCGGCGAACAGGCGACTGTCGTCGCCGATGGATCCATGGATGTCACGGGCGACGAGGCGCCGCTACTCGTTGAGTCGGTGCTGTCGCCGCCATAGGTGCCGGTGATCTTGTAGCCGCCGCTGGCCGATGGTGTGAAGGCGATCTGACATGCTGCGGGCCCGGTCGTGCCCGTCGCCTGAAGCGTGCACGTTCCCGAACTTCCGAACGACCCTGCAACGTCAGCTGATCCGGAATCGTCCCAGCATTGGTCAGCGCATCAGACGGTGGCGCCGATGCGAACGTCCGGTCGGTGGTGCCCGCCGCGTACAGCTCGAACCGATATGCGGTCCCGCTGACGGCGGAATTCTTCAGATCGATCACCAGCTGATCGCCGCCGTTGAGCTGCACCTCCCAGAAATCGATGTTCGCGCCGCCGCCAGACTCCGTGCCGCCCGCCGATCCGACGGTCAGCTGTTGCGCGCCGGAGATCATGTGGCTCACGGGCGTGCTGGCCAGCGCAGCCGCTGGACTCAGCGCCAATAGCGCGCCCGCGACGACTACCCGGACAAGCGCTCGGGCCGTCGGCAGTCGTCTCCCGCGGCTTTTGGCCCCAAAGGCGGCCGCGCATACCCGAGGCACCCGCCATCGCAAAATCGCTGCCCCGACGCTGACGAGTGGGTCCGACCACGGCGAGACTTGAGGACGATTGCGAATGGTGCCGGCCCCCCACGAGTCGAATGAGCATACGTCGACCTAACGTTGGGACACTATCACCAGGATTTCCGGTGCCCGCTCCCCCGGCATCCTCCCCGAGCACCTTGCCTGGAGGGCGCCGGGCGACCTTCGCAGTGAGGGCCGTTTGCTTGACGAGCGGCGTGTCCCCCTCGACCTTCGTCTAGCCGAGCCGTGCTTTGGTCTGTTCAACACCGCTGGACGATGGTCGATTGATCCGCTATGCCGCAGCGGATGTGGTTTCGCCGGGCCCTGTGGCGTGTCCTGCTCGTGGCTCCGATCCTGGTGTCAGGACCGGTACTGCTGGGCACCGGCATCATCGCCCACGGTTCCAACCTGGTCTATGACTTCCGCGATTGCATGTACAACGCCGCGTTTGCGATCCTGCACGGACGCAACCCCTACGAGCCGATGTTCGCGGCACGGCAGGCGGCGATCATGCGCGCTGGGCATATCGCGCTGGGTGAGCTCAACAGCACCGGTATATCGGTTCCTGTGTATCCAGCCTTCGCGAACGTGCTCATCGTGCCGTTGGCATTGCTGCCGTTCTGGATAGCGGCGTTCATCTTCACCGTGCTGTGTGGCACCGCGATGATCGTCGGCCTCCGGTGGCTGGGCGTCACCGACCGGCGCTGCCTCGGACTGGCGCTGATCTCCTGGCCATTCCTGTTCGGCGTCAGCCTCGGGGCGGTCGGACCGCTGCTCGTCCTGGGAGCCGGCGCGGCGTGGCGCTGGCGCGACAAGCTCTGGCCGCCGGCGGTCGCGATCGCGTCGATCGTCGCCCTCAAGCTTCTGCCCTGGACGCTCGGCGTCTGGCTGCTGGTCACCCGTCGCTACCGGACGCTGGCCATCTGCGTCGCCTGCTGCCTTCTGTTGACGTTCGGGACGTGGGCGCTGATCGGCTTCACCGGCATGGCGCAGTATCCGCAGATGCTCTCCAACATCACCTATGTCGCGGAAGGACGCGGCATCTCACTGCTCACCGTTCTGCTCATCGCCGGCGCGTCACCCGCGGTCGCGTCCGCGACAGCGCTCGCCGCCTGCGCGGGGATCCTCGCGCTGACCGCTCATCTGGCCCGCGGCGTGGACGGCGACCGGCGAGCGTTCGGACTGTCGGTCATCGCGGTACTGGCCACCTCGCCGCTGGTCTGGGAGCACTACATGGTGTTGCTGTTCGTCCCCGTCGCGCTCGCCTCCCCCCAGCTCTCAAAGCTCTGGTTGGCACCGATGGCGGCTCCCGTGATGACGGCAATATCACGCGCGTTCGTAGCCGACACGCATCGGTTGCAGGCCTACTCCCCCAACGGACTACGCCAGGCGCTGTCCTGGCTTGCCATCGAACTGATCGTGGCGGTGTACCTCTGCACCAGCCCAGAGTCACGCGCAGCGGTCCGAACCCGCGCCCGCGGGGTCCTTCGCGAGCCGCGCGCAGTCCAGCTCCTTCGCGCGGTCGACATCCGAGACCGGGATGACGACCTCCATGTGCCGCGCGAGGTTCGTAGCGCCCTTCGCCGGTCGCGTTCGTGGTGTGACCTGGCCTTCGCCCCGGTTGGCCGCCGAGCGTCCGTACTTCTCGCCGCATGTCGGCGGCAAGCCCCGCATCCGCGCGGGCCGCGGACCGATCATGGTGCGCTCGGTGAGCTCGACGATCGAGGCTAACCGAATCGATGCAGACGCGGTCTACTTGACGGATGACGTGTTTCTGTACCGCGTCGTCGCCTGGATCGGGAGCGAATCCGACGAGGCGGTCGAGCTCGAAGACTGCTACGGACTCGACGTGGTGACGGTGTCGGTCGCAGACCTGCAGGCGCGCCGGCTGCGCGTCGTGACGCCCGCGTCGCGTGAGGGGCGCTGAAGCGGCGTCCGGAGGCCGAACGGCCGGTTCGTGGGGTCAGCCGACGATCGCCGGCCCGGCGAAGCGGATCATGGTTCTGACGCGTGCGGTGCCACAGCCGCAACGCCGAGCTCCTACTCGAGCCTGCGGCTCCAGTTACGCTCACCGCTGAACAGCTGCAGGACGAGCAGGAACACGTTGACGATGTCGAAGAGATGCTGGCGGCGAATCGGCACGGCGCTCTCGTTGCCGGAGCGGCGCAGGCGGTTGAAGTCGAAGATCGTGAAGCCGCCGAAGATCGCCGGACCGGCGATCGACCAGATCAGATTGACATGCGGGTTCGACACGAACAGCGCGACGAGCCCGAACGCCATCACCAGGAGCAGGGCCCAGAACAGCGTTCGGCCCCACAAGGACAGGTCACGCCGTGTGGCATATCCCGCCGCGGTTCGACAACAGGTGCCATGTCTCATCGTCCCAGACCTCATGGGCCAGCCGGCAGGCATGGGTGAGCCAACCGAACGCGTCGTCGCGGACCTCCTGCTCGCGGAACGGGTCTGGCGGCAGGGCGGCCGGCGCCGCTCGGCTGCGCGACCCGACGACCGATTGGGGACCGGTCAGGCGCCCGGCGGTCGACGCCGTACAGAGCGCGTCGCCGTATGCCTCGTGCGCGAGCCCCAGATCGACCGGCTCGCACCGCCTGGCGCGCCGAACGACAACCCACCGGTGGCGCGGCAGCCCAGACGGCCGCCTTCCTGCGAGACGCGCTGAGCTGAATTGGGCGCGCGACCAGCGCCCCGCGGTCTAAGATGCACCCATGCTGGGCACCATCGCGATCGGCACCGACGGCTCCGCCGAGGCGCACGACGCGGTCGCGCTGGGCACCGCGTTGGCCGGAGCCACCGGCGCCGCACTGTGGCTGGTGGGCGTCTATTCGACTCCGCTGCTGCCGGTCACCGGCGTGTCTGATCGGGCGACGCTGCACGATCAGGCCTATGCGGTGCTGCACCGCGATCAGGAGCAGCTCGCGCCCGACGCGCTGATCGAGACGGTCCCGGACCTGTCAGTGGCGCGCGGGCTCGGCCACTGTGCCGAGCGCCATCACGTCAAGCTGCTGGCCATCGGCAGCGCCCGGTCAGCGCCGGCCGGCCGCACGCGGATCGGCCGGCGCGGTCGGCAGCTGCTGCAGGACACCGCGTTCGCGCTGGGCGTCGCGCGGCATGGGCTCCACCAGGACGGCCTGGCGCTCAGGCGGGTGGGCGTCGGCTATGACGATGGACCGGAGTCGGCGGCCGCGCTCGAGCTGGCCGCCGTGGTGGCCCGCGGCGCCGGCGCGCAACTGGCTGTGCACACCGTCATCGACAATCGTGCCCCGGCGTTCGGGGCGGCCTGGTCGCTGGGCGAGCTGGCGTCCACGTGGGAACAGTCACGCGAGCTGGCCCACGCGCAGGCCGAGCGGGCGGCAACCGCCACCGGCGTGGCGAACGAGGTGACAAGCGCGATCGGCGATCCGGCGCACGAGCTGCGGCGGCTCACCGATGAGGTCGATCTGCTGGTCGTCGGGTCGCGACGGTGGGGCCGCCTGGCGCGGATCGTCCTGGGCTCCGTCGGCGAGGGGCTGATGGCCGACTCCGGCTGCTCGGTGATCGTCGTGCCGCGGCCCGAGCGCGAGAGCCCAGACAGCCCCAGCGCCTGACCAGGCGCGCCGAACGGCGGCCAACCAGCGAGCGCGACGGCACCTCGCCACGCGCCGTCGTCCCCTGTGAGCAACCTATACTGAATTGATTGACTTAATCGGATTTGCTGGAGGCTGATTTGAGCGCGACCATTCCCGCACGCATTCCTGTGACCGGCACCTGGAAGATCGACAGTGTGCATTCGTCGGCGACCTTCACGGTCGGACACCATCGGGTCGCGACCTTCAGGGGCCACTTCCACGAGGTCAGCGGCGCCCTCGAGAACGGAGTCCTGAGCGGCTCGCTGCACGCCGAGAGCATCGATGTCGGCCCCCTTCCGATGTTCAGGGAGCATCTGCTGGGCGCTGACTGGTTCGACATCGAGAACCACCAGACCCTGAGCTTCAGCTCGACCGACCTGCACGCCCATGGGGATCACCTCCACGCCGCCGGCGAGCTGACGATCAAGGGAGTCACCAAGCCCGTGGAGATCTCCGGCAACGTCCGCGGCCCGGTGGCGGTGCCCAATCGTGACGGCAGCAGCTCCGACCGACTGGGCGTCGACCTGACCACGACGGTCAATCGCCGCGAGTTCGGCCTCACCGGTGAGGGCGGGGCAGCCGACGCCGTGACCATCGAGGTCTCGCTCGAGCTGGTCGCGCAGTAGCTCGGCACCAGCGGTGGCAAGCGTGTGGCGGGAGGGGCCGAGCGACCCTCGACGGCGAGCGGCACGCTGCCGCTGTTGCTGACGTTCAGCGTCTGCTGTCGGCCGACCCCGCCGAGCAGTTCGCGGGTGAACGTGAGCGACTGGGTGCTGAGGCTCACCTGCGGTGCGGGCGGGGCCGTGTAGGTGATCGTGGCGCTCGCGGCCGCGCTCGTCG
>JBELAG010000340.1:0-6842 GCA_049509055.1 Solirubrobacteraceae bacterium | reverse complement strand
CGCCGCGGGTTCGGCTACCACTCACCCGACGCCGTCATCGCGCTCGCGATGCTCTCACTCGGCGGGCTCTGCCCACCCCTACCCGGGCGGTGACAGCACCCACGGTTGCGTCAGTAGCTTCCCTTTTCCGCGGCGCCCGATGCGCCATTCGTCTCCTCTACGAAAGGCGACTGCGAAATCGACCGCGACCGACACACCCCAGCTCGCCGCGGCATCACCGCGGGAGAGGTGGCCGCTTGCTGTCCGCGGGAATCCGCTCCGCACCGATCCCGAAGCGCAAGTAAGACCACCGGCCCGCGTCGAACTGGTTACCTCGACCAGCCTGGCGGTGGGTAGCGTCAAGCGAGCCATGTGGCATCGGCGAGGTCGAGCTGAGGTGTCCTCATCGAAGCTTCAAATACATGACGTGGAGACCGACGAGACCGTGCTCGGGGTGATCGAACGCGTCGGGCACCGTCCCGGCGATCGAGAACCCGACCGAGCGATACAGCTCGACCGCCGCCGCATTCGTCTCAGCGACCGCATTGAACTGCATCGATCTGAACCCTGCCGCCCGGGCCCAGGTCAGCGCGTCCTCGACGAGCGCCCGTCCCACCCCGCCGCCGCGCGCGGCCGACGCAACCATGAAGCTCGCACTCGCGACATGCGCACCAGGGCCGGCGCGGTTCGCGTACATGTTTGCCGTGCCCAGGACCGCGACGCCGTCGACGGCGATGGTCGTCCGGCCGGGCGAAGCGACCATCCACAACGCCCGCGCCTCGTTCTCGGTCATCTCAGGCGCATACGCGAACGTGTCCCCCGCGACCACCACCTCACGGACAATCCGCCAAATGCCCGACCAGTCGCCCGCAGTCGCCGCACGAATTCGGGGTCCCATGCCGCCATTGTGGAGGACAACCCCGACCCGGGAGGCTGCCGGAGCTCCTGAGCCCCGACAACGAATCGTCAGCGCCGACACCTCAGGCCGTGCTCGCCTGCACACTCATCGCGACAGCCGCGCTCCTGGCGGGTAGCAGGTCGATAGCCGGGTCTAATGTTCATAACCATGACCGCGAGCGGGTCGCGATGACCATCACCATCACGGCGTTCGAGCGATCGCCCGATGGCGGTTTGGGCTTGGCGCGCGACATGCGCGTTCGCTGGGCGCTTGAAGAGGTCGGCCAGCCCTACGAGGTCCGCCTCGTTTCGTTGCGTGCAAAGGAGGAGCCCGCGCACTTGCGCTTTCATCCTTTCGGCCTGATTCCGACCTACGAGGAAGGCGATCTCGTCCTGTTCGAGACAGGCGCCATCATCCTGCACATCGCCGAGCGCCATGCGGGGCTGTTCCCGGACGATGCCGACGCGCGGGCGCGGGCCATCACCTGGATGTTCGCGGCGCTCAACACCGTGGAGCCACCGATCCTTGAACTTGTAACCGCCAAGATCCTGGAGGGCGACAAGCCCTGGGCCGAAGCGCGCGTGCCGATGGTCAAGGACCGCATTCGCGATCGGATGGTCCAGCTCTCAGCACGCTTGGGCGATGCCGACTGGCTGGATGGGGCCTTCAGCGCAGGCGATCTGATGATGGTGTCGGTGCTGCTCAGGATGAGACCTTCGGGCCTCCTGGACGAGTTCCCCGAACTGGCTGCCTACGTCGCGCGCGGCGAAGCGCGGCCTGCGTACGAGCGGGCTTTCGCCGCGCAATGGGCGATCAACGCCGGTGATCCCCGGGCGGGCTGATAGCAGCAGCACGGTCGCCAAGGCGACTGGGAACAAGATCTCAGAGAGACGCAGCCGTGCTGGCCCGGCCGCTGATCGTTGCCGGCCACGGACTTGCTGCCGCGATTGGAACGGCCGGCAGCCGTGCGGCCGGCGATCGATAGGCCCGGGTCTGGTCGTCGCCCCTTGCAGTGGCCCCGGTGTAGACGTGGGAATGCCGGTTCCGACGTCTACACCCGACGCACGAGCTCGCGCGCGCCACAGGCCTGCTCGGCAGCGACGAACGGATCGCCCGGGTCCGGGTCGACCGCCTCGCGCGAGTGCTCGCCGCGCTGGATGGCGCTGAGACGGAGTTCCAGCCTGAGGGCAACCCGCACCTCACCGAGCACACCACGTCGCTCGCGCGAGCGGCCCCAGCGCAGGACGCGAGCCGCGCTCGCGCAACGGCGATGCTGGATCGGAGCCTGCGGTACTCGCTCCAAGCAACGCTGGTGTCTGCGTGCTAGTCCCAGCTGCCGGGCTGCTGCGACTGGGTTGGGACCCACTTGCAGTGTCCTCGGCGGGGGCGCCGGAGAATCACTCGGGCTTTCCACGCGACCCTGCCGGCGGCGGTCTTGGTTGGCTCGTAGCGACTGGCGGGCTGGACGTGAGCTGTGGCAGCTGCTCGCGTAGCTCCTCGTGCCAGCGCAGCTCCGCTTCGACGCGGAGCTCGCCGTGGCGAAAGAGCAGTTCGCCGACGGCGGGTAGGTAGCCGGCTTTGGTCAGTCGTAGGCGCTCGCCGGCTAGGCGGTCGCTGAGTTCTCGTAGCGATCTGCTCCGTTGATCGATCGCTGCCGCCAGGTCTTGGCTGGGCTGTGAGGCGGAGACCCATAGCGCGATGTCGAACGGGTCGCTGGGCATCGTGACGTCGTAGAGGAGCTTGTCTTGTAGCGATGCGAGCTCCTCGCGCCCGGACGTGGTGATCGTGTAGATGGTGCGGGTCGGGCGGCGTCCCTGCTGTTCGGTCCGGACGGCTTCGATGAGGGATTCGGACTCGAGTCGATGCAGCGCGTTGTAGATCGAGCCGACCTGGGCATCGCTCCAGTTCTCGATGTCGATCCGTTCGGCCAGCCGGCGGATCTCGTGCCCATGAGCCGGCCCGTGGGCAGCGAGCGTCCCGAGAACGAACAGCCGTGCGACCCGGCCCGAATTCTTCGATGCCACTTACAGCCTCCACGTAAATTAGTTCATGTCAACTAGTCTGTACGACCTTCGGAGGTGTACGAGTGTGAACGGACTGCCATCGGCCGACACACCCGGCGGCGCGAACCGGCGAGATCGCCTATCGAAGACGGTGGCGTCGCGGCCCTGGCGAGCCTTAGCGTGACGGCGTGCTGCGCCGCGGCGGCAGCCACCGGGATGACCGCAGCTCTTCGCTCGGGCTCGAGCCCTAATCCGACCGCGAACACCGGGCCGCTCGCACAGCCGACGCTCGCACCGTCGGCGTACCGGCCATCGAACATCGGACAGGCGATGGGTCGCGCCTTGGCCGGCCGCGCGTCGCAGACCGTGTCGCTGGCTGGTGCCGAAGCGCTGGCGGACGCGGTGCCCATCGGTGCCACGGTCGATCGGACCACCAACTCGATCCGATTTGCCGGCCGAACCGCTGCGATCGCGATCGTCGCCAATCCTCCCAACGGCGCTGACATGCACTTCCGGGCGGCCGGGCTCGGGAACCCGACAATCGAGGTCGCGCGCGGCGCGCTGGTCAAGATCCAGTTCGTCAACGGCGACAGCGACAGCGCGCACGGCTGGCTACTTCTCACCCCGATCGTAAGGATCGGCAACATCGTCCACGGCCCACGCGCCTTCGCCGGCGCGTTCGCGCTGCTCGGGGACCCCACCAGCGCCGGTCAGCCAGTCACAACGATCACGTTCCGCGCAACCCGAACCGGCACCTACCGGTACGAGTGCCCAGTCCCCGGGCACGCAGCGATGGGCATGCCAGGAGCATTCGTCGTGAGGTCGTGAATCCCGATCCTGCAGACCTCCGCCAAGGCGCGAACCTCAGCAATCCTGGCGAGTGATGCTCCTGCGCCTGTCGTCCAGCCGAGGCGAGCATCTCCGGATCGATCGCGACTGCCCTGCCAAGCCCGGAAATCGGGCACGCGGGGAGCCCGTGCTCGCAAGATTGGTGCCAGCGCGCGTGTCGAAGCGGAAGCCGGGGGCGATACGGCTGGCCTCCGCTTTGATCTGCCCCGGCTGCCGGAGTGACGGCCCCCGCCGCCCCCTGCATGCGAACGATTCCGGGAACGCGACCAGGCAATCACTCGAGCCACTCGCCGATGAAGGTCGGGCTGGCGTGGATGCACACCAGCCTGGAGCGACCGGGGCCATCGTTGGTGAACTTGTGCGCTACTCCCGGCGGGACGATCACGATGTCGCCGGCCCGGACGATCAATAGCTCTTCGCCGCACTGGAAGGTCAGATGTCCCTCCTGCACGACCCAGGTCTCGTCGTAGGGGTGGCGATGCAGCCGTGGGCCTTGTCCCGGTTCGCTCTCGTCGAGGATCAGAGAGATCGATGCGCCGTGGTCGGTGCCCT
Organism: Solirubrobacteraceae bacterium; assembly: GCA_049509055.1. Lineage (GTDB taxonomy): Bacteria > Actinomycetota > Thermoleophilia > Solirubrobacterales > Solirubrobacteraceae > Palsa-465. Next base: position 2,561 of record JBELAG010000340.1, on the reverse strand, counting down.
TGAGGGTTCCGCCGGAGAGCGTTCCGGCCCTGATCACTGGCATGGCCGGCTCCTCCTCTGGGCGTGGTTCTGGTAGAGCTGGCGTTCGCGCTCGTTGCGGGTGAGGTTGGCCGCGTGCAGCCTGTTGCCGCGAGCCGCGACGTGCTGACCGGCCTGCTCGAGGACGTGTGCTCGGACGGCCAGCACGTAGCAGTAGTCGCGAAATCGTGGATCGGCGGCCAGCTTCTCGAGCGCGGCGAGCGCGGCGTCGGGGCCGTGGACCATCCTCATCGCCGCCACGGCCCGGTTGAGCTCGACAACCGGATTGGGCCAGAGCTCGCCGAGCACCTCGTACGGTCCGAGGATCGTCTTCCAGTCGGCGTGCTCGGGCCGTGAGGCGCGGGCGTGGCAGGCGGCGATCCCGGCTTGGAGTCGCGTGGAAAAGTCGGCTTCATCCGGTTCGCGTTTCGCGGCACCTCTAACGGACCCCACGCATCCAGGCCGTCAAACCCAGCGAAGACAGAACAACGTCGATCAGCATGCGCTCACCGTACTCGAGGTACGAGAGCTCCTGCTGCTAGCATTGCGATAGCGTTGCTAGCAGATGAGGGGTCGCGAATGGCAGCTATCAGCATCCGAAACCTGGACGACGACATCAAGAACCGCCTGCGCGTCAGGGCCGCCCGGCACGGCCGATCGATGGAGTCCGAGATCCGCGTGATTCTCACCCAAGCGGTCAACGGGCCCGATGAGCCCGAGGGTCTGTTCGCGACCCTGGTTGACCGGTTCGCCGCAGTGGGTGGCGTCGAGCTCGACCTCCCACCGCGTTCGACGCGAGCGCGAAGCGCAGACCTTGACTGATGATCGTGCTGGACACGAACGTCGTCTCGGAGCTGATGCGACCGTCACCCTCGACCCGGGTCCTCACGTGGGTACGCGAACACGAGGAGAGTGACCTCTACACGTCGGCGATCACGCTGGCGGAAATCCGGTACGGCATCGAGCGACTCGCTGACGGCCGCCGCAAGCAGGCGCTGAGCGCGGTCGCAGACGACGTATTCGGCCGGTTTGCGGAGCGGGTCCTCCGTTCCATGCCAGGGCTGCGCTCCGATACGCCGCGATCGTGTCCCGTCGCGAGCACGATGGCCGCCCGATCGACGGCTTCGACGCGCAGATCGCGTCGATCTGCCAACAGCACAGCGCCACGCTCGCGACCCGCAACGTCGCCGACTTTGAACACACCGGCATCGAGCTGATCGATCCGTGGCAGGAGCACCCGACATAGACGACGGCGACCGGCATGATCGTCGGGCTTCCGCTCGTTACGGTGGCCGAGGTCGCTGTCGAGTGTCGCCGGCGTGGTCGTCGTCGCTGGCGCAGCCGTGACCGATAACGGGCCTGCGCCGAAGCTTGCCGATGGCGCGAACCCGCGGATCTACCCGTATGAGCGTCCGCAGCCCGATGCCGGAGTACCCGTGGCGTTAGCGGCCACGGCCCCCGCGGCGCCAACGATCCGACGCCCGCGCAGGATCCCGGTCGCTGCGCAGCGCTGATGCGGTAGTACGTCCTTGACAGTGATCCCAGGGGGTTTGATCAATCGAACCCCGAGGCGATTCAGGTCCGGGCGGTGTCGTGCAGCGAGGTTTACGGCCGGCGTAGGGACGCGCCGAGTATGTCGACCCCTGCACGAGCCTGAAGCGAGCAGCCAAGGAAGCCACGACTGCAGGGGCCAGTCAAAGCTACAGAGCTGTATAGTTCTCGCCATCTAATACACCGACTAATGGTAATCTGGCGATTTGCAGCACTTTATGGGCACGGGTGGTTTCGAACCACCGACCTCTCGCGTGTGAAGCGATGGGCTCCTACTGCAAGAAGGAGCCTATTTGCAGGGCGTTTGGCGGCGGATTCTGCTCCTGGCGGCTGGATTTACTGTCGTGGAGTGCAGGGATTTGTCGTGGTTGTGGGCCCCGGAATGATTCCGGGGCCCAGCGGCGCGCCGGTATGCGGCGCGCCGCTCTCCTCGGGGTTTGACCGCCTCGAGGAGGTGACCAGCAGGGCTTGAGAGATCGACAGCCGGGGGCTCGGCCGCGCGGGCAACCGTGGCGGCCGGGAACTTGCCCCTTAACGGCTTCGACCCCCTGGCCAGCTGTTGGCGCAGCTGAGGGGGATCGAGGCGAAAACGGAAGCTCATGGTCCTGGGTCGGACTTGGGCAAAGATTACTGCGGCCGCGGACGGATCCGCGGAGCCGGGCGATGGCTGGTGCTCGCTCGTGCCTCGGCGGCGCGCGATGAGCCGCGATGCCGTCGCGGCGGTGCTCGCGCGCGATGACCTTGCCTGCGGCGACCGGCTGGCGGCGTTCTCGCTCGCGAGCTACGCCGGCCGCGGGCATCGGGCGTTTCCCGGCGCCACCGCGGCCGCTCAGCGCGCCGGGCTGAGCCGCAGCCGGTACCTCCAGGCGCGGGACCGGCTCGCGCGCCGCGGTCTGGTGGTCGTCGAGGCTGAGGCGTCAGGGCGTGGCCGGTCGAGCACGCTCGTGCTGGCGTTTGCCGCCGCAGGGCCGTGGTGGGAGGGCGACATCAAT
>JBELAG010000034.1:0-29836 GCA_049509055.1 Solirubrobacteraceae bacterium | reverse complement strand
TCGTGCACGTCCGCCACGACGGCGCGCCACGCGCTCGGCTCGGTCACGTTCAGGTCGTGATAGGAGGCCGTGCCGCCGGCGCGACGCACCTCCGCAGCAAGCGCCTCGCCGGGTTCGCGCGCGATGTCGGCGATCGCCACCACCGCCCCCTCGCGAGCCAGCGCCCGCGCGTGCGCGGCACCCATTCCACGCGCCGCCCCGGTGACCAGTGCGATCTTCCCGGCGACCCGGCCGCCGCGGCTCACGTGCCGTTTCCCTTCACTGCCGACTAGTGTACATTTCTATTTGAGTTCAGTTCTGTTCTGTGACCAATGCACGTCCTCCCCGCACCTCATCCCACCCTCCGGCGAGCCCCGGCCGGGAGGGCGCGCGGGCGAGCCCCGGCCGGGAGGGCGAGCTGGTGACCACCTCGACGATGCGGGCCGTGCGGTTGACGGCGTGGGAGTCCGACCCGGTCGTGAGCGAGGTGGCGGTGCCCGTGCCGGAGGGCTCCGAGGTGCTCGTCGCCGTCGGCGCCGCCGGGCTGTGCCGGACGGACATCCACATCATGAGCAGCCCGCCCGACACATACCCCTACGCGCTCCCGTTCACGCTCGGGCACGAGACGGCCGGACGGGTCGCCGCGCTGGGGCCGAGTGCATCGGGGGTCGCAGAGGGCGACTCGGTCGTCGTCTACAGCCGCTGGGGGTGCGGGACGTGCTGGCACTGCGCCGGCGGCCGCGACAACGCCTGTGCCCGTACGCTGCGCGGTCCCCACGGCGCCGGCCTGGGTCGCGACGGCGGTCTGGCCGAGTACCTGCTCGTCCCGTCGGCGCGCTTCCTGATCCCCGCCCCGGGCCTCGACCCGGTGCTCGCCGCCCCGCTCACCGACGCGGCGCTGACCTCCTATCACGCGGTGAAGCTGTCGCTCGCGGCGCTTCGCCCCGGGACCACCGCGCTCGTCGTCGGCATCGGCGGTCTCGGACAGATGGCGGTGCAGGTCCTCAAGGCGATCACACCGGCGCGGATCGTCGCCGTCGACGTCCGGCCCGCCGCGCTCGAGCTCGCGCGCGAAGCCGGCGCCGACGTGACGCTATCGGCCGACGGCCTGACCGCCGAGGCGATCCGCTCCGACACCGGCCCCGACGGGGCGATGGTCGCCCTCGACTTCGTCGGCAACGACGCGACCCTCGCTCTCGCCGCCGGGTCGGTGGCCCAGGGCGGCGAGATCACCTTCGTCGGCCGCGGCGGGGGACAGCTTCGCGTCGCGCCGGGGCTCATCCCGTACGAATCCACGGTGCGCATGCCGACGTGGGGCACGGTCCCCGAACTGGCCGAGGTGGTGGCGCTGGCCACGTCCGGCGCGATCCGCTCCGAGGCCGAGGTGTACGGGATCGACGACGCGGTCACGGCCTACGCCAGGCTCCGCCGCGGCGACGTGCTCGGGCGGGCCGTCGTCACCCCCTGAGCCGGGACTCATTCGCCGATCAAAGGAGACACAGAGAGATGGGACTCGTTGAAGGAAGGGCCGCGCTCGTCAGCGGCGCGGCGCGGGGGCAGGGGCGCTCACACGCCGTGCGCCTGGCCTCCGAAGGCGCCGACATCATCGCCGTCGACATCTGTGCCGACCCGCTCATGACGCTCTCCTACGGGCTCTCGACCGAGGCCGATCTCGACGAGACGGTCGCCCAAGTGCAGGCTCTCGGCCGGCGCGCCGTCAAGGTGATCGCCGACGTTCGGTCGCTGCCGGAGATGGAGCGGGCCGTCGAGGCGGGGCTGGCCGAGCTCGGCAAAATCGACATCGTCTGTGCCAACGCCGGGATCGGTTCGTGGGCGGTGAGCTGGGAGATGACGGCCCAGCAGTGGCAGGAGATGATCGACGTCAACCTGACCGGCGTGTTCAACACCGCGCGGGCGGCGCTGCCATCGATGGTGCAGCGCGGCGCCGGTGGCTGCCTCGTGCTGACGAGTTCGACCGCGGGCCTGCGCGCCTACGCCAACACCGCGCACTACACGGCCGCCAAGCACGGCGTGATCGGCCTGATGAAGGTGCTGGCGCAGGAGGGCGCCGCGCATCGGATCCGCGTCAATGCGGTCTGCCCGACGACCGTGCGCACGCCGCTCGTGATCAACGATTCGACGTTTCAGTTGTTCGCGCCGGACAAGCCGAACCCCACAGAGGACGACGTCCGGGAGCCGTTCGAGAGTCTCAACCTGCTCCCGGGGGTGGCGTGGATCGAGCCGGGCGATGTGTCCGATGCGGTGCTCTTTCTGTGCTCGGACGCGGCGAAGTTCGTCACCGGCGTCGCGCTGCCGGTCGACGCCGGGAACATCATCAGCTGACCGAACGCGAACTCCGGGCGGCCCCGGACCCGCAGGTCGACACCGTCGTTCAGACCGTGAGGACGGTGCAGGCGCTGACGCCGGGCGCGCCGTAGACCTGGGTGAAGCCGACCTTGGGCGGCGCGGGGAGCTGGCGGTCGCCGGCTTCGCCGCGCAACTGGAGGACGATCTCGTGGACCTGGCGCAGGCCGGAGGCGCCGATCGGCTCGCCGCAGGCGATGCAGCCGCCGTCGGTGTTGATCGGCAGACGCCCGCCGAGATCGGTGGCGCCGCTCTGGATCAGCGCCTCCTGCTCGCCGTGCGCGCACAGGCCGGTCTCGGCGAGGTGCATGACCTCGGCGCCGGATTCGGTGTCCTGGACCTGGGCGACATCGACATCGCCCGGCCCGAGCCCGGCCTCCTCGAACGCCGCGGCGGCCGCCTCGGTTGTCGCCGAAGGCGCCGACTCGATCGGGATCGACGGACTGAACACCTCGAAGGAGCCGAAGCGTCGCGTCCGGAAGGCAACCGAGCGCAGATAGACCGGCGCTCGCGTCAGCTCACGGATGCGGGCGCCGCGCGCCAGCACCAGCGCGACCGCGCCCTCGCCGGGCGAACAGAACATGTACTGGGTGAGCGGATGGTTGACCATCCTGGAGCCGAGGATCTCTCCCTCGCTGAGGGGGGTCCGCCGCCAGGCGTTGGGGTTGCGGGCTCCGTTGGTGAACGCCTTGGCCGCGACCCGGGCCAGCGTCGACTCGCTGATCCCGTGCTCGCCCATGTAGCGGCGGATCTTCATCGCGAAGAACTGTGTCGTCAGCATCAGGCCGGTCTCGCCGTACCACGATCCGATGCCCCACTCTTCGGGCAGCGGGTTGAACGCACCCCGCGGGTGCTTGTCGAATCCGACCACGAGAGCGACCTCGGCCGCACCCGAGACGAGCATCGCGTGGGCCGTCGCGAGCGCCGAGCCGCCGGTGGCACAGCCGTTCTTGACGTTGATGAACGGGACCCCGGTCAGGCCGAGCATCGACACCGACGTGTCGGCGTTGCCGGCCGCGTCCGAGCCGCCGGCCGCAAAGTCGACGTCCTCCCACAGGATCCCGGCGCTCGACAGCGCGCGGCGGGCGGCGATCGCACCCATCTGCAGCCCCGAGACCCCGTCGTGGCGACCGAACGGATGGATGCCGAGGCCGACGATCGCCACGTCCTCGCGGCCGGTCACACCTCCTCCTCGACCGGCCGGAAGGCGAACGTCAGCGTGTCGCCCGCGCCGGGGGCGGGGATCAGGGTCAGTTCCATCGGCATCCCGATCCGCAGCCGCTCGGGATCGCTCTCGGTCAGCCGCGCCTCGACCCGCACCTCGCCCGGGAGCTCGACGTAGCCGACGCCGTAGGGCTCGAACTGCTCCACGCCTCCCGGCAGATAGGGCGGCGATTTCGGCGCAAAGCACTGGATCGTCCAGGTCCACAGGACGCCTCGGGTGGCGAGCTCGCGCGGACGGACGTCCTCCGAGGTGCATCGGGGACACGACGCCTGGTGCGGGAAGGTCACGGTGGCGCATCGCTCGCAGGCTGAGCCGATCAGGCGGGGCGCGTCCGCGCTGCCGGCGATCAGCGAGGGATCGATCAGCTGTAGCTGGTCGGTCATGACGGCGTGGGGAAGGCGACCATGTACCGACGCATCTGGCCGGCGGCGTCGAGCTCGGCGACGGCCAGGAACGTTCCGATCCGCTCACCGGTCGCGTCCCAGCGCGTCTCCCCGAGCGCGAACTCGATCTCACCACTCGCCCCGCTGCGGACCACGTGGTGAGCCCAGCCGCGCGTGTCGCCGGCGTCGATGAAGCCGCGCAGCTCGGCGATGCCCCCGACGAACTGGCTGCTCTTGCGCGACGCATCCGCCGCCCACTGGATCGAGTACTCCAGGTCGTCGGCCACCAGCTCCAGCGAGCGGTGTGGGTCAGGCCCGTCGAGGAGTTCGAAGTAGCGTTCGAAGAAGGTCATCGTGCGCGGCGCGGCGGCATCGTCCACGGCCCACCGCCCCTACGCGGGGACCGCCGGGCGCTCCAGGATCGCCTTGACGACGTCGCGCTTGACGACCTTCAGCGACGGCGTGCGCGGGAAGTCCTCGAACACCTGGATCGACTCGGGCCAGGTGTATTTCGCGACGCCCTCCCGATCCAGGAACCGCTGGAGCTCCTCCAGCGTGGGGGGTGTCTCACCCTCGACGAGGATGATCGCGGCGCACGCCCGTTCGCCGAGGCGCTCATCGGGCAGCGGGACGATCGCCACCTCGTGAACCGCCGGATGGCGGAGGATCACGGGCTCCACCTCCGCGGGAACGATCGTCACCCCGCCGCGCCGGATGATGTCCTTGCTGCGCCCGACATAGACGAAGTGCCCGTCGTCGTCGAGGTAGCCGAGGTCGCCGGTGCGGTAGCCGCCCCAGCTCGTGAGCGACGCGCGGGTCAGCTCGTCATTACCCAGGAAGCCCAGGAAGCGGCTCGGCCCGTTGACGATCACGGAGCCGACGGTGTTGGGTCCGACGGGCTGCTCGCTGTGGTCGACGATCCGGATCTCGGTCCCGTCGTAGGGGCGACCCTCGGTGACGAAGATCTTCTCCTCCGGCTCCGAGAGGCCGTGCGCCGCGTGCCCCGGCACCTCCGACAGGCCGTAGTCGCCGAGGGGCGGCACCCCGAACGCTTCGCGCATGGCGATCCGGCGCTCGCGCGTCAGACCGGGCGCCGCCAGCACGCGCATCGACGGCAGGTCGGTGTCACTCTCGGACTTTGCCTTGATCAGGTCGGCGGAGTGCGTCGGCATCGAGAGAGCGTACGTGCACCGATGCGCGTCGATCATCCGCAACGCCTCCTCCGGGCGCCAGCGGTTGATCAGGACTCCGGTGGCCCCGTTGAAGAGCGGCGGGAAGTAGCCGAAGACGAGGCCGCCGACGAAGCCGAACTCGCACACCACGAGGTAGATGTCCTCGCCGGTCAGCTCCCAGCGCCGGCAGATGCCCTCGGTCGCGTAGCGCAGGGTGTTGCTCGAATGCGCGATCCCCTTCGGCGTCGACGTCGTCCCCGACGAGTGCAGCACCATCGCCAGGTCATCGGCGTGCCGCGGCACGTGTTCGTCGGGTGGGTCGTCCTGCGCCAGCCGATCGACCAGTTCCGGCTCGACCGGAAGGTAGAACGGCACCTGGTTGGCAGCGCCCTCACACTTGGCCAGCTCATTCTCTCCGCCGAAGCCGAGCAGCCCGGTGGCGCGCGTCTGCTCGATCAGCGCGGAGAGCTGGCTGGCGTTGAACATCGGCGGCAGGGGCGCGATCACGGCGCCGCGGTGCATGCATCCGAGCATCGCCACCGCGGCCTCGATCGAGTGGCGCCCGAGCAGGATGACGACGTCCCCGGGCGCGACGCCGCCGTTGGCCAGGCGCACGGAGATGCCGACCGCGGCGCGGCGGAGCTGGTCGAAGGTGAAGTGGCGGTCCTCCAGGATCAGCGCGGGCTTGCTCGGGCTCTCGGCGGCGTGACGTGCGAAGTCGCTCCACAGATCGCCCTCCCGCCAGTATCCCTCCGCGTAATAGCGATCGGCATCGGGCTGGAAGCTCAGCGTCGACATCGCTCTCCTCTCGGTGTCGCTGTGGTCACGTCGCCGCCATTCCCCCGTCGACGCTCAGCACGGCGCCGGTGACGAAGCTCGAGCCGTCGCCGAGCAGAAACAACACTGCTTCGTCGAGCTCGCCCTCGCGTCCGCCGCGTCGGAGGGGGGTGCGGCCCAGCAGGAAGTCCGGAAACCGCTCGGGGTCGTCACCGAGCTCCGCGGTCATCTCGGAGGCGAAGAAGCCCGGCGCGACCGCATTGACGCGGATGCCGTAGCGACCCCACTGCGAGGCCAGTTCGCGCGTCAGGCCGATGATCCCGGCCTTCGAGGCGACGTAGGCGGCATCGGGGATCTGGGCGATCGAGCGCAGCCCCATGACCGAGGCGACGTTGACGATCGAGCCGCCGGTCTCGCGCATCCGCTGTGCGGCCAGGCAGGAGAGCGCGAACGGCGCGACGAGGTTGAGGTCCAGGACGGCGGCGAAGCCGTCCGGAGCGGTCCGCAGTGCCGGGGCGGTGGCGCCCGCGCCGGCGTTGTTGACCAGCCCGTCGAGCCGGCCGTGGCGTTGGATCACCTCGGCGACGAGTCGCTCGCGGTCGGCCTCGTCCGTGACATCGCAGGTGACCGCAACCGCGTTGGCGATCTGGTTCGTCAGCGCCGCCAGCCGATCTGCCCGTCGGGCGGCGAGGACGGGCGTTCCGCCCTCGCGCGCCACGGCGCGCGCGAGCTGCGCGCCGAGCCCCGAACTGGCGCCCGTGATGATCACCACCCGACCCTCGAAGCGTCCCATCCCCATCCTTCCGCTGTTGAACTGACTTCAAGTCTAAAGCAGCCGAGGTCCGCGCGCAAGCCGGACGGATCGGATCGGCAGATGCACGGATCTGCGGTGTAACACGGAGGTCGTGACGATGTGCGTTGCTAGAGTCGTACTCACTTCAAGACAAGTGAGGATGACGTGGCTGAGCCAACGGCGGGCGGTGCCAGAGGCGGTCAGGAGAGTCCTCGCAGCAAGCGGCAGGCGATCCTGAACGCCGCCATCGAACATTTTGGGCGGCAGGGGTACGAGTACACGAAGTGGGCCGATATCGCCGCCGACCTCGGACTGGGCTCGACAGCCCTCTACCACTACTTCGAGTCAAAGCTCCACTGCCTGTACGAGATTCAGATCGCGGCGATCGAGGCCGAGCGGGAGCAGTTTGACCGGCTGACCTCCGGGCGGGGCGAGTTCGGGCCGGCGCTGTTGCGGCTCCTCGACGGGCTGTTCGAGCTCTCCGAGCACGACATCCTGCGTAACCGTGTCCTCGTGGCCGAGACCAGCCTCTTGTCGGTTCCCCGGACGTCGCCCCGGGAAGAGGATGCCCGCCGGCGGGCCCGCGCCCAGACGCGCGATCTCGAGTTCGCCTGGGCCGCCCTGCTCACCCGTGGGATGGAGCAGGGCGCGATCCCGCAGGTCGATCCGCGACTGCTCACCTACGCGGTGCTCGGGCTCTACAACAGCATCTGGCACTGGTACCGACCCGGTGGTGGCCTGTCGCTCGCCGATCTGCATGACTTCTTCGCTCAGCGGTGCCTGGCCGTGCTCGGCTACGCCGAGTCCGACGCGGCTCCGGCCAAGCGATCCAGCCGGGCCGGCTGACCACGGACGCACCCCGCTAACCGATCCGCACGAGCGCCTTGCCGGTCGTGTTGCCGGCCAGGACGCGCATGAGCGCCTCGGGCGCGCGCTCCAGGCCGTCGATGATCGTCTCCCGGTAGTGCAGCCGGCCGGCGGTGAGCCAGGCCCCGAGCTCGCGGGTGACGTCGGGCAGCCGATGCTGGTAGGCGCTCCCGCGGAACCCGCGCAGCGTGAGGTTGTTGGCGGTCGCCTGGAACAGGTTGCTCGGCCCGGTCGTCGGCCCGGTCGACTCGTACTCGGAGATCGCCCCGCACAGCGCGACGCGCCCCCAGTTGCGCAGCGTGGCCAGCGCCGCCTCCAGGTGATCCCCACCGACGTTGTCGAAGTAGACATCGATGCCATCCGGCGCCAATGCCCGCAGCTGCTCGAGGACCGGCGCGTCCCGATAGTTGAAGGCGGCGTCGAGCCCGAGTTCGTCGAGCAGGAAGCGCACCTTGTCAGCGGAGCCGGCGCTGCCGATCACCCGGTGGCCGCGGAGCTTGGCGATCTGGGCGGCGAGGCTGCCCACCGCTCCGGCCGCAGCCGAGACCCACACCACGTCGCCGTCGCGCAGCTCCGCCGCGTCGATGATTCCCGCATAGGCGGTCACGCCCATCGCGCCGAGCGGGCCGAGGTAGGTCTGCGGCGGCGCCACCGAGGTGTCGATCCGGGCCAGCGTGGCGATCCCCGCCAGGGCGGGCTCTCCGGCGGTCACGATCGCAAAGTCGCGCCAGCCCTTCGCGTGCCACACGCTGTCGCCCGGGGCGAAGCCCTCGGCGCGGGACTCCAGCACCTGGCCGACGGCCCAGATGTCGTCCATCGCCGCGCCCACCGGGAAGGAGTTGAAATACCCGGCGGGGCCGCTCTCCCGCAGTCGCAGTCGCATGCCGGGATCGACCGAGGTGAACGTGTTCCTCACCAGCACCTGGCCGGGGCCCGGGTCCGGCAGCTCCACGTCGACGGTGACGAAGTCATCCGGGCTGACCTCGCCCTCCGGATACCGGACCAGCTGGACCTGGCGAGCGCGACGGGGCATCGCCCTATCGGTGCACCTGATAGCCGACCGTCTCCCGGTCCCACACGTCGGCGATGTCGATGCCCTCGGCCTTGAGCTCCTGCTTGAGGATCCGCTGCGCGTGCGACTTGGGCAGCGCGTCGACGAACCGAACGTACCGCGGGACCGCGAAGTGCGACATCCTGTCCTGGCAGAAGTCAAGGACGGCCTCGGGGGTCACGCTGGAGCCCGGCTTGCGGACGATCGCCGCCATCACCTCCTGCCCGCCGATCGGCGACGGCACGGCGTAGACCGCCGACTCCAGCAGCTCGGGGTGGAGCGCCAGAATGCGCTCGACCTCCCAGGCGGAGACGTTCTCGCCACGCCGGCGAATCGAGTCGGTCTCCCGCACCCTGAAGTAGTGGAAATCGTCCTCGTCGCGGTGGCCGTGATCGCCGGTGTGGAACCACAGGTTGCGCATCGATTTCAGCGTCGCCGATTCGTTGTTCCAGTATCCGGCCATCATCACGCTCGGCCGCACCGGCCGGATGCAGATCTCACCGGGCTCGCCGGCCGGCACCTCGGTGTCGTTCTCGTCGAGGATGCGGACCTCGTACCACGGCACCGGGACTCCCATCGAGCCGGCCCGGCGCTGGTCGAAGCGGTTGAAGGTGATCGGTCCGGTCTCCGTCAGGCCGTAGACGTCGAGGATGGCGAGCCCGAACCGGCTCTCGAAGTCCTCCACCAATTCCCGGGGGGCGGCGGCACCGATGACCACGCGGACCGGGTTCTCCGCATCATCGGGCCTCTCGGGCTGCTTCATCAGGATCCGCAGCATCTCGCCCATGCCGTTGAACGCTGTCACCCGCTCGCGCCGGCACTGGTCCCAGAACCGGCTGGCCGAGAAACGTCGGTTGATGATCACCTTGGCGCCGACGACCATCGCGGCGATCGTCGTCATGTACTTGGCGTTGGCGTGGAACAGTGGAAACACCGACAGCAACACGTCGTCCTCGGTGTAGCCGGCGACTTCGGCGGTGCTGGTGCCGAGGTTGATGTTGTGGTTGTGGGGCAGCACCACGCCTTTGGGCGGCCCGGTCGTGCCGCCGGTGAAGAGGATCGAGGCCGGCTGGTGGGGAGCGACGTCGATCGTCTCCACCGAGCCGGAGTTGCGCAGGAGCTCGGCGAAGTCGTGGACAGGGACACCGCCGTTGGAAGCCGATGGCGATTCCCCCGCCACCACCACGTGGTCGACGCTCGGCGAGTCTCCGAGGTAGGGCTCGACGTGGCCGAGGTAGGTGTCCTCGACGATCAGCACCTTGGCGTCTGTCGTGTTGAGGATGTGGGAGATCCCCGGACCCCGCGCGGCGTCGTGGATCGGAACCTCGATGGCCGCGAGCTTGAGGATCCCGAACCACGCATACAGGAACTCGGACCGGTTGCTCATCATGATCGCGACCCGGTCGCCGGCATTGATGCCGAGGTCCCGCAGCCCCGCCGCCACGTGCCCGGCGCGCTCGGCGACCTGCTCGTAGGTCACGGTGTCATCGTCGAAGACGGCGAGTACCCGGTCGCCGTAGCGCGCCGCGTACTCGTCGACAAGTGCCGCCAGATTCATCTCGTCCTCTCCGTTACCTTCGAAGTTCACCCATCGCCGCGAAGCAGCAGGCAAGACGCCAGTGGCCCCGCCCCGGCCGACACCGCCGCCACTTTCGCCCCCGGAACCTGACGCTGGTCCGCTTGGCCGCGCAGCTGGAGGCAGGCCTCGTACAGGTGACCGAAGCTGTGCAGGCGCCCCGCCGAGAGCTGACCACCGCTCGTGGCCAGCGGGAGCTCGCCGGTCAGACCGATCCGCTCGCCGCCCTCCACGAACGCCCCGCTCTCGCCGTGTCCGCAGAACCGCAGCCCCTCGAGCCAGTAGAGCGTCAGCACGGTGAAGCCGTCGTAGAGCTGGGCCACGTCGACGTCGCCGGGAGTGAGATCGGTGCGCGACCAGAGATGGCCGCCCGCGCTCATCGCCGCGGTCGTCGTCATGTCCTCCCATTGGTCCCACGACGCCCGGCCGTGGAGTGCGCTCCCGACCGCCTCGAACCGGATCGCTCGGTTCGGCGTGTCGGCCGCGTGAGACGCGGTGGAGATCACGATCGCGGTCGCACCGTCGATCGCGATGTCGCAGTCGTAGAGGCAGAGCGGATCGCTGATCATCGGCGAGGACATGTACTCCTCCAGCGTGAGGTCCTTGGTCAGGACCGCCTTCGGGTTGAGCTTGGCGTTACGGCGGGCGTTGAGGCTCACCTGGGCCAACTGCTCACGGGTGGTGCCGTACTCGTGCATGTGGCGCCGGGCGTACAGCGACATCCAGTTCGGCCCCGAGAAGGCACCGAACGGCAGGATCCACTGCATGTTCCCGCTCACCCCGTCGGCGCCGGTCGCGACTCGCTCGGTGCTCATCCGCCAGGCGGTCGCCTCGTTGAGCGCTCGGTAGACGAGCACGTGGCGGCACATCCCGGAGGCCACTGCCATGCAGCCGTGGATCACCGATGCGAGCATGCCGGGAGTCTCCGGCCCGCCGTAGTGCCAATTGGTGTCGAGCCGAAGCGCATCCATGACCGCGTGCGGGCCGGGCCCGGATGAGCCCGGGCCGGGCGGCGCGAGTCCCTCCGCGCGGCTCACGGCGCCCGGCCAGGACACGATCCCGTCGATCTCGGCCGGGGTCAGCCCGGCGTCGGCGATCGCCTCCAAGCACGCGTCGAGCGTGAGCGCCATGACGCCCTTCGTCACCCGTCGTCCCACCTCGGACTGCCCGATGCCCGAGATGATGCACCGCTGTTCGAAGCCCGCGTCCACGCTACGCCGGCCTGAAGACGGGCGCGTAGGCCTCGCCCTGGGGGCGGAACTCCGCGTGCACCGGCATGCCGATCTCCACGGCCTCGGGCGCGCAGCCGACGATGTTGGTCATCAGTCGCAGATCGGACTGCTCGTCGAGGGCGACGATCGCGATCACGTATGGGACTTCCACGCCGGGAGCCCACTCGCGCTCGTTGACGGTGTACGTGTAAACCGTCCCGCGACCGCTGACCGGCGCGGGAGCGACGTCATCGCTCAGGCATTTCGGGCAGCGCGGCGTCGGCGGGTGAATCCAGTAACCGCACCGGCCGCAGCGGACGATGCGCAGTTCACCCTCGGCGCCGCCGGTCCAGAAGGCACGGTTGTCGTCGTTGATCTGCGGGGCGGGGAACATGGCGATTGACCGAAAACGTCGGGACAATTGAGTTGAATTCGGGTCGAAAGACTACCAGACCAGCGCAGGGACACAAGCCCCAACCTCCGGGGGCCGGACGTGAGGCGACCGAGCTCCCCCCATGGGTCAAAGGCTTGACTCAACCGCGGTCCAGGCTGATATTCTCGAACCGACTTCAAGTCAAGCACGTTGACGTCTGCCACAGACTGAGGAGAGCTAGTCCATGTTGCCCCGTGAATTTCCCCGCCTGTACATCGACGGCCGCTGGCAGGACCCGGACTCCAAGGAGCGCTTCGACGTCGTCTCGCCCGCCACCGGCGAGACGATCGGCCACGTGCCCGCAGCCAACTCCACCGACATCGACCGGGCCGTCGCCGCCGCGCGCAGGGCGTTTGACGAAACCGACTGGCCGACCCGCCCGGTCGAGGAGCGCGCGGAGATCATGGAGCGGCTCGCCACGCTGATCGCCGAGCACCAGTCGGAGTTCGCGCAGCTGATCGTCGACGAGCTCGGGCACACCAAGCTGACCGCCGAGGTCTATCACTCGGTGGCGCCGACGCTGCATTGGAACTACTACGCGAAGGTCGGTCGCGAGCACAGGTTCGCCGAGGTGCGTGAGTCCGACCTGTCGCCGCTGGCCGGTAACGCCGGCGGGCTGATCATGAAGTACGAGACCAAGAGCCTGATGGTGCAGGAGCCGGTCGGCGTCGTGGCGGCGCTGTGCGCATTCAACTTCCCGCTGGCCGGCATCGCGCAGAAGACCGCGCCGGCTCTGGTCGCGGGCTGCACGGTGATCGTAAAGGCGCCCGACCCCGACCCCCTCGCGCTGTTCGCGATGGCCGACCTCCTCACGGAGGCGGGCTTCCCGCCCGGCGTGGTGAACATCGTCGCGGCGAGCCGGGAGGGGTCCGAGCATCTGGTGGAGCATCACGATGTGGACATGGTCACCTTCACCGGCTCGACCGAGGTCGGCAAGAAGATCGGCCAGGTGTGCGGCGAGCAGGTCAAGCGCTGCGTGCTCGAGCTCGGCGGCAAATCGGCCGCGATCATCCTCGAGGACGCCGACCTCGACACCGCTCTGCCGTTGGTCGTCGGCGGCAGCGTCGCGACCACCCAGGGTGAGAACTGCACCTGCATGAGCCGGATCCTGGCTCCGAGATCACAGTACGACGAGATCGCGGCCCGGCTCACCGAGGCGTTCGCGGGACTGAAGGTCGGCGACCCGAACGACGACGATACGGTTGTCGGCCCGCTGATCACCGCAGCGCACCGCGAACGGGTGCTCGGATACGTCAAGAAGGCGATCGACGAGGGAGCCACCGTGGCCACCGGCGGCGGGATTCCGAAGCATCTCGACAAGGGGTGGTACGTCGAGGCGACGTTGTTGACGAACGTGAGCAACGACATGGCCGTCGCCCAGGAGGAGATCTTCGGGCCGGTGATCGCGCTGATCCCGTACGAGGACGAGGAGGACGCCATCCGGATCGCCAACGACAGCCGCTTTGGCCTGTCGGGCTCGGTGTTCACGGCTGATTCCGCCCGCGGGTTCGAGGTCGCCCGGCGGATCCGGACCGGGACTTTCCGCGTCAACACGCAGGCCGCTGACTTCAACTCGTCGTTCGGTGGCTACAAGGAATCCGGGATCGGTCGGGAGCACGGCCCCTACGCGATCGACGAATATCTGCTCAGCAAGACGATCTCGATCGATCCCTCGGATGAGTTCCCGGAGGAGGTCCTGCAAGCGGTCCACGCGAGCTCGGCGCACGTGTAGCCGGCCCGGCTTCAGTACGCCTGTGACTGGCCCCCGTCGATCGTCAGCACGGCCCCGTTGACGAATGACGCGTCGTCGGAGAGCAGGAAGGCGACGACCGCGGCGACCTCCTCGGGCTGCCCGAAGCGCCGCATCGGGTTGGCGCTGACGTACTCGCCGCCGAACTCCTCCCACCCACTCTCGCCGGCGATCTGCACCAGAGACTCCCGGATCATGTCGGTCATGATCGCCCCGGGGGCGATCGCGTTGACACGGACGCCGAACTCGCCGTACTCGATCGCCCCGGACTTCGTCATGCCGGCCACCGCATGCTTGGCGGCCACGTAGGCGACGAGGTTGGCGACGGCGCGGATCCCGCCGACCGACGCGGCGTTGACGATCGCTCCCGAGCCCTGGGCCTTGAGGTGGGGGAGGGTGTGCTTCATCCCGAAGAAGACGCCCTTGAGGTTGATCGCGATGACGCGATCGAGCGCCGCGCTGTCGTACTCGGCCAGCGGGTTCTGGCCGCCCTCGATCCCGGCGTTGTTATAGACGCCGTCGATCCGCCCGAACTGCGCCAGCGCCTGCTCGACGCTCCGGCTCCACTCCGACTCCTGGCTGACATCGGCGGTCAGCGCGAGGATCTCGGCCGACGGCGCCGCGGCGACGATCTGCTCGCGGGCGCGTTCGACGCCCTCGCGGTCGACGTCGAGGAGCGCCAGGCGGGCGCCCTCGCCGGCCAGGCGGGAAGCCGCCGCGTAGCCGAGGCCGGTCGCCGCGCCGGAGACGATCACGACCCTGTCCTCGAAACGCCCGTTCATATCTCTCTCCTTTGGTGATCGTTGCACGGTCCTCTCATGCGCTGTAGGGGGTCTTGTCGACCAGCGACAGCACCTCCCGGTCGGCGACTCCCGCGATCCGGGTGGCTGCGGCCACGAACTCCGGGTCCTCGTAGGCCGCGGCGAACGCGGCCGGCACGGTGTTGGCGTCGGCCACCTCCCAGACGTCGTGCACCTCGTGCAGGTCGCCGATCAGCGTGCCCCACGCCCCCACGAGCCGCCAGCCGTTTGCCTCCATGACCCGCTTGACGGTGACCATCGCCTCATAGAAGACGGGCAGTTGGCCGTACTTGACCTTGATGTTGGCGTAGACGTAGGGCATCAGATGGAGACCTCCTTGCCATACGTCTCGCGCAGGCGTCGTCTCAGAACCTTTCCCACCGCGTTGCGCGGCAGCTTGTCGACCACGATCACCGCCGACGGCTTCTTGAAGCCGGCCAGGTGGTCGCGGCAGTGGCCGATCAGTTCGGCTTCGCCGATCTCGGCGCCGTCACGCGCGACGACGAACGCGACGGGCGTCTCCACCCACCGCTCGTGGGGCACGCCGACGACGGCCGCCTCGGCGACCGCCGGATGGTCGAGCAGGACTCGCTCCACCTCGGCCGGGTAGATGTTCTCGCCGCCGCTGACGATCATGTCCTGCTTGCGGTCCACGAGCCACAGATAGCCGTCCTCGTCGAAGTGCGCCAGATCGCCGCTGTGGAACCACCCTCCGGCGAACGCCTCGGCTGTCTGCTCGGGTTGGCGGTGATAGCAAGCCATCACGTTCGGGCCGCGGTACACGATCTCGCCGACGCTGCCGCAGGGCACGTCATCGAGCGCCTCGTCGACGACCCGCAGCTCGACGCCGAACATCGGCCGACCGACCGAGCCCATCTTCCGGGTCGAGTCGGCGCCCTTGAGCAGGGTGGTGGCGCCCGACATCTCGGTCTGGCCATACGCGCTGACGATCGCGGCATCGGGGAACGTCGCCTGCATCGAGTCGAGTGTGCGCAGCGGCGCCGGCGACGCGCCCCACATCGCCACCCGCAGCCGGCGCGCATCGATCCGGGTGGCGGCCTCGCTCGCGCAGATCTGGGCCCACTGCGTGGGGACGAAGATGCACATCGTCACCGCGTGGGCCTCCATCAGGTCCAGCGCGGCATCGGGGTCGAACGTGGCCGTCGGCGTCATGATCACCGTCGCGCCGAGCACGAGGAACGGCAGCAGCCCGTTGATGCCGCCGATGTGGAAGAGCGGCTGGCCTGAGAGCCAGACGTCGTCCGGGCCGGCGCCCATCTCGTGGATCCAGCTGAGCGTGCTCGCGACGAGCCCTCGGTGCGTCAGCACGGCGCCCTTCGGCCGCCCGGTCGTGCCCGACGTGTAACACATGAGCGCATGGTCGTCCTCGGTGACGACCGTTGCCGGCGCCGCAGCCGCGGAGGCGAGCGCCGCCTCGTAGGCGGGGCCCACCTCCAGCACCAGACGCGCCCCGGCCGCCGGTGGCGGCGCGTCGCAGATGAGCGCCTCGGCGCCGGCGTCGGCCAGAATGAAGCCGACCTCGTCGGGGGCGAGCCGGACGTTGATCGGAACGGCGACCGCCCCGAGCCGGTGGCAGGCCAGCAGGGCTTCGACGAACTCGATCCGGTTGTTGAGGAGCAGGGCGACAGCGTCACCGGCCTCGATCCCGCTGGTTGCCAGGACGGCGGCCAGTCGTTGCGCGCGATCGCCGAGCTCGGCGTGCGTGCGGACCACGCCACCGAAGATCACCGCCGGGTGGTCCGGCTTGGCGCGGCGGGCGCGGCCGACCAGCTCCGGGGTCACCAGCCGACGCGACTGATCGAGCTCGGATCCCACCGGCGCGCCCACCGTCAGGCCCCCGGGGAGCCTGGGACGGCGTCGGCGACCAGCCCGGCCACGGCAAGCATCCGGGCCACGAAGAAGTCGGCGACCGTCGGCAGCGTCAAGGTCTGGTCCGGCCGGTACCACTGCCAGATGCTGTTGTAGAGGCCGAGCATCGCGCGGGCGAGCAGGCGCGGTTCACGGTCCGGGATGGCTCCCTGCTTCATCGCCTCACCGAGGAACGAAGTCCACGCGATCTCCAGCGCGCGCGTCTCCTCGCGCCCGGCCTGGCGCGCCTGCTCCTCACGCTCGGTGCTGCCCTCGCCACCCAGGAGCACCTGTTCGGCAACGAGGACACGGTTGCGCAGCACGTCGCGATCCGACAGCTCGAAGCAGTCGCTGCACAGCGCCTGCAGCGCGGCCCGCGGATCGGCGTTCTCGCCCGTGACCGCGTCAAAGCGCTCGTGGATCTCCTTGAGGGCCTGATCGATGATCACGTAGAGGCAGTGCTGCTTGGAATCGAAATAGTGATAAAGCGCAGTCGGCCCGATGCCGACGTCGTCGGCGATCTCCGCCCACTTGGTGTTCTCGTAGCCGTTGCGCCCGAACCGCACGATCGCCGCGTCAAGAATCTCGGCTCGGCGAGCACCCTCGGTGCGGGACCGGTTCGCACTTCGCGAGCGCCCGTGTTCGCCCTGATTCGAACTCACGTCAGATCGTACCCTACCACCGCTCGGGGCCTTCCGGCAACGGCGGAGTCCGCGCACATATCCCCGTTTCGACTAGTGGACGGGCGCACATCGGTCCGTCGCGGCGCGCCCTCCCAGGGTCGGCAAGCTGATACGATCTCAGTTCGATGCAGCTGACCGAAACCGCCGTTGAGCGGGCTCTCGCCGAGAACGTCCGCGCGTTTGCGGCCCGCGAGGGACTGCGCTCCGCGGACCTTCCCCATGCCCTCGACGAGCGGATGGCGGTCGGCCGTCGCTGGCAGGCCGCCTGCTATGGCGCCGGGTTCGTCGGTCGAGCCTGGCCGGCGGAGTTCGGAGGCGGGGGACGGCCGCCGGTGGAGCAGATCGTCGTCGACCAGGAGCTGGCGGCCGCGGGCGCGCCCGATTTCCCGAACGTCGTCGGGATCGACGTGCTCGGCCCTTCGCTGCTGCGCTTCGGCAGCGACGAGCAGCGTCGCCGCTACATCCCCACCATCCTCTCCGCCGAGGAGATCTGGTGCCAGGGCTTCTCCGAGCCCGAGGCCGGCTCAGATCTGGCCAGCCTCCGCACGCGCGCCGAGGCGGACGGCGACAGCTTCGTCATCAATGGTCAGAAGACCTGGGTTTCGTGGGGCCAGTACGCGTCGTGGTGCGGAGTGCTGGCCAGGACGGACGCCTCGGCCCCGCGCCACCGTGGCATCTCGATGCTGATCGTCGAGATGTCGACCCCTGGGGTCGAGGTCCGGCCGATGACCCAGATCACCGGCCACGCCGAGTTCAGCGAGCTCTTCCTCGACAACGTCGTCGTTCCCAGGGAAAACCTGCTCGGTCAGGAGGGTGACGGCTGGAAGATCGCCATGCACACGCTCGGGCACGAGCGGGGCACGGCTGCCTTGCCCCGCCAGGTCAAGCTGCGCACCTGGCTGGACCGGGCCGTCGCCACTGCGGCCGAGCGCGAGCTCGACGGCCGCCGGGTGCTCGACGATCCGCAGGCCCAGACGGCTCTCGCGCGTGCGCTGATCGGCATCGAGGTGCTCCGCCACCACGCCTACCGCACGGTGGGCGAGTTCCTCAACGGCGGTGCAGTCGGCCCCGAGAGCTCGAGCGTCAAGCTGCTGATGGCCGAGGCGGAGCAGCGGCTGGCGGCCACCGTGCTCGACGTGCTCGGGCCGACGCTGCTCCACGGCGATCCGGCCGACGAGGATGAGGACGCGTTCTGGTATGAGACGTACCTGTACTCGCGCGCGGCCAGCGTCTACGGGGGTGCCCGGCAGATCCAGCGCGACATCATCGCCGACCGCATCCTCGCCCTCCCGAAGGAGTAGCCAGTGGACCTGGAGCTGAGCGACGAGCAGGTGTGGCTGGAGGAGTCGGTCAACAAACTGCTCGACCGCGAGTGGCCGCCCGCCGAGGTCGCCTGGACGGCGGGCGCGGCGGACCGACAGCGATTGTGGAACAGCCTCGTCGCGTTCGGCCTGCTCGAGGGTGGGGACGGCCGGCTTGGCGCCATCGAGCTGTGCCTCGCGGCGCGGGCGCTCGGCACTCACCTCGCCAGTGTCCCGTTTCTCGGCAGCGTCGCCGTCCGTTACGCGCTGGCGCCGTTCATGGCCGAGCTTCCCGACGGCTTCACCGCCCTGTTGGACGGTGACGACCGGCTCTCGATCGCGGTGCTCGAGCCGGGCGCGGGCTGGGCGGCCAAAGCCGTCCGCGCCACGCTGGAGTGCAACCGCCTGACCGGCGAGAAGGCCGCCGTCGAGTACGCGTCCGACGTCGACGCGCTGGCGGTCGTGGCCCGGGTTGACGGCGACCTCGGCCTGGTCCTCGTGCCGAGTGGGACGCCCGGCGTCACGCTCACCGGCCAGGCATCACTCGACGCCACCCTGCCGCTCAGTCGGGTGCAGTTCACCGCAGCCGAGGCGACGGCGGTTCTCGGCGACCAGCCGGCCGAGGTGATCGTCGACCAGCTGCTCACGATCGGCGGACTGCTGGCCTGCGCGGAGTCGATCGGGGCGGCGACCCGAATCTTTGCGGACGCGCGGCAGTACGCGGCGGAACGCCGCCAGTTCGGACGCACGATCGGATCCAACCAGGCGTTGCGCCATCTCATGTCCGACCTCCACGTGCGCAACGCGAGCGGATGGTCGACGACGCTGTTCGCGGCCGCGGCACTCGATGACGCAATTCCCGGCGCCCGTCAGACCGCCTCGATCGCCCAGGCCTACGTCGCGCGCGCGGCCCGCGAGGTGGCGCACGGATCGATTCAGGTCTTCGGGGGCATCGCGTTCACCGAGGAGCACCCCGCTCACCGGTTCCTGCGGCGGATCGTCGTCCGAGAGCAGCAGTTCGGGGACGCCGGCCACCACGAGCGGGAGCTCGGCCGCGGCCTCGCCGAGGCCGCGGGCCGCCGGCTCGCCGACGAGGTGGTGGCATGACCTCCGTGGAGGAGCTCGGCTTCAACGACCCGACCGCGCAGCGGCTGGAGCGCATCACCACCGGCGCTGATCCCGAGGTGGTCGGACCGCTGCTGGCCGAGGTCCTGTTCGATTCGCGGTGGCTCACCTGCGACGTCGCCCTGATCTCCGGAGGAAAGTCGAACCTGACGTATCGCATCGCCTGCGACGCCGGAGAGGTGATCCTGCGCCGCCCTCCGCTCGGCCACATCCTCCCGACCGCCCATGACATGGATCGCGAGTACCGGGTCATGAGCGCCCTCGCCGAGACCTCGGTGCCGGTGCCGCGCACCCTGTACCTCGGCAACGCCGACAGCCCGCTGGGCGCTCCGTTCTACGTGATGGAGCGCGTCCTCGGCCACATCTGCCGCAACGCGGTCCCGTCCGGCTATGCCGACGCGCCGCAGGACCGCCGCCGGATCGGTGAGGCGCTCGTCGATGTCCTCGCCGACCTCCACAGCGTCGAGCCGGAGACGGTCGGACTCGGCGAGTTCGGCCGGCCGGCGGGCTTCATGGAGCGCCAGCTGCGACGGTGGTCTCAGCAGTGGGAAGCCTCCAAGACGTCGGACCTGCCGGAGCTCGATTCACTGCGCGACGACCTCGCCGCCTCACAACCGCAGCAGCGTGCCAACGCCGTCGTCCATGGGGACTTCCGGCTGGACAACACGATCCTGCACCCCACCCACGCCGGCGCCATCGTCGCCGTCCTCGACTGGGAGATGAGCACGCTGGGAGACCCGCTCTCCGACCTCGGCGCAATGCTGGCCTACTGGTCGGCGGCGGACGATCCGGAGGTGCTGCGCCGCGCACGGATCACCGCGCCGGTCACGGCCGCCGACGGGTTCCCGACCCGACCCGAGCTGATCGACCGCTATGGGGCCCGGACCGGACTCGACCTCGACGACGTCGACTGGTATCAGTCGTTCGCGTACTTCAAGCTCGCCATCGTCTGCCAGGGCATCGCCGCCCGCGCGGCCGGCGGCGCAATGGTCGGCGACGGCTTCGACCACGCGCAGCGTCTTGTGGCGCCGCTCGTCACCGCCGGGCGCCACCGGCTCGGCGCCACCGGCTGATGTGACCCGGCCCGCGCGACCGGCCGGCTCGCCGTCGCTCTCAGAGCGGACTCAGGACCGTCAGGACGCGACCGGCTGGCGCCGGTACGGCGCGCTCTCGCGCCGGGCGATCGCCATGTGGTGGACCTCGTCGGGCCCGTCGGCGATCTGAAGGATCCTGGCCACCGCGTAGAGCTCCGGTAGCACGGTGTCCTGGGCGACGCCCATCCCGCCGTGAGCCTGGATCGCACGGTCGATCACCCAGGTGGCGACGTCCGGCGCGGCCACCTTGATCGCCGACACCTCGATCCGGGCGCCACGGTTGCCCACGGTGTCCATCAGCCAGGCCGTCTTGAGCACGAGCAGGCGGACCTGCTCGATCCGCACGCGCGCCTCGGAGATCCATCGCTGGACGACCCCGTGCTCGATGATCGGGCGGCCAAAGGTCGCGCGCTGCGCGGTCCGCTCGCACATCAGCTGCAGGGCCCGCTCGGCCATGCCGATCGCCCGCATCGCGTGGTGGATCCGGCCCGGGCCGAGCCGCTCCTGGGCGATCCGGAAGCCGTCCCCCTCCTCTCCGAGGAGGTTGGACGCCGGGACGCGGACGTTGTCGTAGACGATCTCGGCATGGCCGCCGTGGGGGCCGTCGGCATAGCCGAACACGCTCGTCGACCGCTGGACCTCGACCCCGGGCGTGTCCTTGGGCACGAGGATCATGCTCTGTCTCCGGTGGCGCTCGGCGCCGGGATCGGTGACCCCCATCACGATCAGGAGCGGGCAGCGCGGCGACATCGCGCCGGAAGTCCACCACTTGCGCCCGTTGATCAGGTAGTCGTCCCCGTCGCGCTCGATCCGGGTGGCGATGTTCGTCGCGTCGGACGAGGCCACTTCGGGCTCGGTCATCGAGAACGCGGAGCGGATCTCGCCCTCCAAGAGCGGCGCGAGCCACTTCGCCTTCTGCTCGTCGGTGCCGAACAGGGACAGCAGCTCCATGTTCCCGGTGTCCGGCGCCGAGCAGTTGATGGCTTCGGGAGCGATCCAGGGGTTGCGGCCGGTGATCTCGGCCAGCGGCGCGTACTGCAAGTTCGTCAGCCCGGCACCGAACTCGTGGGTGCGTGGCAGGAACAGGTTCCAGAGTCCGCGCCGGCGAGCCTCGACCTTCAGCTCCTCGATGATCGGCGGGGTGCCCCACCGAGCATCGAGCGAGCTCGCCTCGCTGCGGAACCGCGGTTCGGCCGGATATACACATTCATCCATGAAGGCGAGCAGGCGCCGCTGCAAGCCGAGCGTGGTCTCGTCGTAGGCGAAGTCCATGAGCGTTCGTCGTCGTCGTGCGGACTAACGGTGCTTCCAGACCGGATCGCGCTTCTCGAGAAAGGCCTGGACCCCCTCCTTCGCATCCTCCGACTGGTGCGCGACGTTGCACGTCATGCTCTCGAGTGCGATCAACGTCTCGGTGTCACCGTCGAGCCCGCGATTGGCGGCGAGCTTGGTGATCCGCATCGTGAACGCGCTCTTGTCGAGCATCGGCGCGGCGAAGTCGCGGATCGCCTGGTCGAGCTGATCGGCCGGCGCCGACAGGTTGGCCAGACCCCAGTCGTAGCACTCCGTGCCGGAGAGCAACTTGCCGGTGAACAGCAGCTCCTTGGTCTTGCGCAGCCCGATGTAGCGCGGCAGCCGGTAGATCGGGCCGGCGCCGCCGAACAGCGCGCGCCGGATGTGGAAGTCGCCGATCCGGGCATCGTCGGCGGCGATCAGGAAGTCACAGGAGATCGAGAGCTCGAAGCCGCCCGCGACGGCGAATCCCTCGACGGCGGCGATGGTCGGCTTCTGCAGGTTGAAGGCCCGGCCGAACGTCTCCGCGGACACGCGCGCGATCTTGACCGACGCGTTCGTGGTGCCGAGGAACTCGGCGTCGAGCATGTCGAGGTCGGCACCGGCGCAGAACGTGTGACCTCGGCCGCGGATGACGACCACGCGGGCGTCATCGTCCTCCTCGGCTCGGTCGAGCGCCTCGCCCAGCTTGATCAGGAGCTCCCAGTTGATGCAGTTCTTCTTCTCCGGCCGGTTCAACCAGATCGTGGCGATGCCGTCGCTCACCTCGTACTGCAGGACGTCGCTGTCCGTCACCGCGCTCGTCTGCTGCTGAACCGTCATCGGGCCTCCTCCATTCAATGTCTGAGCTGAATTGAGATCATATCGATTCATCGGCGATTTCGCGAGGCTTTGCGATTTGCGCCCACCGGAAACCGCGATGTCGTGCGATCGCCCGGCGGTAGACCTCGTTATGCAATACTGAATTCGATTCAGTTGTGGGCGCCGCGCCGCTCGCCGATCGCACCGACCGAGACCCGGACCAGGCGATGAACGACACCGTTCAGATCCAAGCTCCCCTGCCGCACATCAAGACCGTCAACATCTGGCTGCTCCGTGGCGCGCCGCTCACGCTGATCGACACCGGCCCGTGCAGCGACGAGGCGCTCAGCGCGCTCGAGGCCGGCCTGCGCCGGGAACGGCTGCGGATCGAGGACATCGAGCTCGTGATCCCCACCCACCACCACCTCGACCACTCGGGATTGATCGCCACGATCGTCGCCCGGTCGGGGGCGCAGGTGGCGGCGCTCGACCGCGCGGCTGACTACGGTGAGAGCTACGTCGAGCGCTCGGCGGCGGACCGCACCTTCTCGATTGAGCTCATGCGTCACCACGGCGTTCCCGAGACGGTGATCAGCGACAACGAGGGATTCTGGGATTTCATCCGCGACACCTCGGCGGCCTACCACACCGATCTGCGCCTCCAGGATGGCGACCTCGTGCGCGCCGGTGAGCGGGACCTCCGGGTCCTCGCTCGCCCGGGGCACAGCACGACCGACACGCTGCTGGTCGACGAGCGCGGCGCGACGGCCTTCGTCGGGGACCACCTGCTCGCCGACATCTCGTCCAACACCGAGGTCGTGCCGGTGCTCGAGCCGACCGGCTCGCGGCCGCGGGCCCGGGTGGAGTACCTCGCCAACCTCCGGCGCACCGCGGCGATGCCCCTCGATCGCCTCCTCACCGGCCACGGGGACCCGGTCGAGGACCACGGTGGGCTCGTCCGCAGCCGCCTGATCGATCACGAGCGGCGATGCGCCCGGATCCTCGCCGTGCTGGAGGAGGGGCCGGCCAACGCCTACGGGATCGCGCAGCAGCTGTGGTCGCCGCAGACGGTCGCCGAGCAGCCGTTGCTCGTCGTCTGGGAGGTCCTCGGCCATCTCGATCTCCTGCTCGACGCCGGTTCCGTCGCCGAGGAGGTCAGCGACGACGGCAGTCGCTACGGCAAGGCGCGTTTCTCGCGTGAGCCGTTCACCAACCAACCAGGAGGACACGGTCCTGACGAAACCGACTGACACCCACACCGCGGCGCGTCCCTTCGGCGACGCGCGCGACCTGTTCGACATGAGTGGGCGGGTGGCGGTCGTCACCGGTGGGACGCGCGGTCTCGGCCTGGTCATGGTGCATGCGTTCGCCTCCGCCGGAGCCGACGTCGTCGTCGTCAGTCGCAAGGCCGATGCCTGCGACGAGGTGGCGGCGACGTTGTGCGCCGTGGGTGTGCGGGCGGCCGGCTACGCGTGCCATATGGGGCGCTGGGGCGAGCTCGAGCCACTGGTCGACGGGGTCTACCGTGACTTCGGCCGGATCGACGTGCTCGTCAACAACGCCGGGATCTCGCCGCGCTACGACCGGCTGACCGACGTCACCGAGGAACTGTTCGACAAGGTGATCGCGGTCAACCTCAAGGGGCCGTTTCGTCTCGCCGCGCTCGTCGGCGAGCGGATGGTCGCGGACGGCGGCGGCGCGATCATCAACGTCAGCAGCACGGGGGCCGTGCGGCCGACGAGCGACATCGTCCCCTATGCCGCCGCCAAAGCCGGGGTCAACGCGATGACCGTCGGTCTGGCCCACGCCTTTGGACCGACGGTGCGCGTCAACGCCGTGATGCCCGGACCGTTCCTGACGACGATCTCACACGCCTGGGATATGGAGACCTTCCGCGAGCGGGCGCGGACGTTTCCGCTGCGCCGCGCCGGCGCCTCCGACGAGATCGCCGGCGCCGTGCTCTACCTGGCGAGCGACGCCTCGACCTACACGACGGGCTCGGTCCTCACCGTCGACGGAGGCGCCCAGTGGAGCATGGCCGGCACCGGCGAAGGCAGTCCCAGTCCCTCACTTGAAGTCGACTCGTCCCCACGGTAGCGTCGGATCTCGGATGCCCAGCAACCGGCCTCTGTGGCTTCGCGCCGTTCTCAAGCTCGAACGCGCCATCGGGGAGCCGGTGGAGTCGGCCGTGCGCTCGGACGTGTACTTCGACCTGATCAGCGTCACGACACGGGTCCGGCGCAAAGCCGGGGGCGTGGCGGAGGGCGCATCGCGGCGGTGCCTGCATCTCGTCAATCTCCCGGCCGGCTCCGACATCCGCAAGCTGCGCCAGCAGCTCGCCCGGATGGAGCGTCGCCTCGATCAGCTCTCCGACGAGGTCTCCGAGCCCGACGAGCCGCGACCCCGGTCCGGTGTCCGGTGACGCCCCGCGTCCCCGCAACCCTCAACCCGGCCGACGTGCTCGTCCGGATCAACCGCGATGTCGAGCGGTCGGTGCGGCGCGCCCGCAACGGCGTGCGCTACATCCGCGGGACCCACCGGCCGGCGCTCGGAACCACGCCGAAGGACGTCGTCTGGCGCGGCGGCAGGGCGGAGCTGTGGCGCTACCGAAACGGCGAGCGTCGCTACGGACCGCCGGTCGTCATCATCCACAGCCTCGTCAGCCGCAGCTACATCCTGGACCTGCGGCCGGGTAACAGCCTGGTCGAGTTCATGACGGCAGCCGGTCTCGACGTCTTCATGCTCGACTGGGGCGTACCGGACGAGCGCGACGCCGAGAACGACCTCGAACGCTACGTGCGCTGGTACATGCCGAGGGCGCTCGCGGCCGTGCGGCGGGTCACCGGCCAGGAGGAGGTGACGCTCGCCGGATACTGCCTCGGTGGCGTGCTGGCGGCGCTGTATGCCGCCGGCCCGGAGGATCCGGGTGTGCGCAACCTGGTCCTGATGGCCACGCCCGTCGACTTCAGCGAAATGGGGGCGATGGTCGCGCTCCTGCGCGACGGTCGCCTGAACCCGGACGAGCTCATCGACGAAACCGGCAACGTGCCGGCCGACGCGCTCTACAGCGGCTTCTACATGCTCGCCCCCACGGCCGAAGTGGCCCAGAAGGCGACCCTGCTCGAGAATCTGTGGAACGACGAGTTCGTCGACGGCTTCCAGGCGATGGCCACATGGTCCCGTGACCACGTGCCGTTCCCCGGCGCCGCCTTCCGGCAGCTCGTGGAGCTGTTCATCCGGCGCAACATCCTGATGACCGGATCGGTCCCGTTGGGTTCAGGTCAGGTGCACCTCGCCGACGTCAGGGCCAACGTTGTCAACGCGATGGCCGAGCGCGACAACGTCGTGCCACCAGCCGCGGTCGAGCCCGTGTTGTCACTGGTCGGCGATCCGGACCGGCGCGACGAGCTCCGCCTCCCCGGTGGTCACGTGACGTTCGGGACGGGCGGGAGCGCGCTCAAGCACACCATGCCGAAGCTGACCAGCTGGATCATCGACCACAGCGACCCGCTGGACTGACCCGAGGAGAGGCATGGAGATCCGAGCGATCGAGACCGAGGACGGGGCTGCGCTGTCGCGCTTCTTCGCGCGCATTCCCGAGAGCGACCGCACGTTCCTCAAGGAGGACGTCGCAGACCCGCACATCCTCGAGCAGTGGGTGGCGCCCGGCCCGGCGCGCACGATCGCGCTCGACGGGGGTGAGGTGGTCGGCTCAGTGGCGGTCGTGCCGCTCCACGGGTGGTCCAGTCACGTCGGCGAGGTCCGGCTCGTCGTCGACCCGAACCACCGCGGCCGAGGTATCGGCCGGACCCTGGCGCGCCAGGCGGTGGCCGGCGCGGTCCAGATGGGCCTGACGAAGCTCGTCGTGGAGGTGATCGCCGACCAGGAGGCGTTGATCGCGATGTTCCGCGGCCTCGGCTTTGAGCCGGAGGCCCTGCTGACCGATCATGTGCGCGATCGCGCCGGCGCATTGCGCGACCTGATCGTGCTTGCCAACTCCGTCGACGAGCAGTTCGCCGCGCTCTCCGCCGCCGGCGTGACCGAACAGCTCGGCTGAGGAGATCCGGGGGCCCTGGGGGACCCAGGAGCAGACCTGAGCTCAGGTAAGTCTATGATGATGGCCGATGTATCTTCATGGATGATTCGCGCCGTGGTCGCGGGTGGATAACGAAACAGAGGCTCCAAGTGGCTTTCATCGAGGACAGATGTGAACAGGCCGTCGAAACGGGCGGCAGGGTGGCCCGGACGCTGATGGCCCCCTGGGGCGGGGCGGAAGCGTGTGTCGACGCCTACGAGGCTGCGATCCGCGCAACGTCCGATGCCCAGCTGAGCCTCGCCCGTGCGATCCCGCTGCAACCCGCGCGCGCATTCATCGCATCCTGCGCGGATCTGACCCGAGACGTCGGCGCCACCCAGCTGTCGCGCGCGCGCTGGATGCTGGACCTTTGACGGGTCAGTCCGGCACTGCGACGGGGCTCGACGGACGGACGCAGCTCTACTGGGAGAGCGCCGGCTCGGGCGCGCCGGTGCTGCTCATCCACGGCCTCGGCCTCAGCGGCGGGGCGTGGTGGCGGACGGTCGACGCGCTCGCGCCGTCGATGCGAGTCATCACCTTCGACCACCGTGGCATCGGACAGTCCCAGTCACGGAACTACGCGTACACCACCGAGGCGATGGCCGACGACGCCGTGACGATTCTCGACGAGCTGTCGATCGACTCGGTCCACCTCTACGGCTTCTCCCTCGGCGGGATGATCGCCCAGCAGGTCGCGCTGCGCCACCCGGACCGGGTGCGGGCGCTCGTCCTCGGCGGGACGCACTCGGGCGGTCGGCGCACCAGCTACCCGGAGGGCGAGGTCCTGGCCTTCTTTCGTCGCCGCGGACAGATGCCGTCGGAGGAGGCCGCGTGGGCGTCGGTGCCATACAACTATGGTCCGCGCAGTCGCGCCGAGCTGACCGGACGGATCGCCGAGGACATCGAGCGCCGTCTCAGCAGCCCGTTCAACGAACACGCCTACGGGGCGCAGCTGGTCGCGGCCTCGCTGCACAACTGCTACGGACGGCTCGACCGGATCCGGGCGCCGACGCTCGTCGTGCATGGCGCGGAGGACCGGATCATTCCGGTGGCCAACGCGCACGCAACGGCGGCGCGTGTGCCGGGGGCCGAGCTTCGGATCTTCGAGGACGCCGGCCACCTGTACCCGACCGAAGAGCCGGCCGTCGACCACGCGATCGGCACCTTCCTGAGCGCGTACTGACCCGCGTGAACCACGCGCGGCGGTCCGCTACAGTCTGCATGAATTGAACTCAGTCCAGGTACGCGACGTACTCGATCGGCTCAGGGTTGCCGACGTCATCCGCGAGCACGCTGCGGGGCGACCCGACCACGTCGCGCTTCGCTGCGGCGACCGGGCGTTGACCTACGCTCAGCTCCACGACCGCTCGAGCCGGCTCGCCCGGCTCCTCCTGGCGGCGGGCGTGGGGCCCGGCGACCGGGTCGCACATCTCGACCGCACCGCGCCCGAGGTGATCGAGCTGATGTTCGCCACCAGCAAGATCGGAGCAGTCGCCGTCCCACTGAACTGGCGGCTGGCCCCGGCCGAGCTCGAAGCGATCGTTGCCGATGCGGGCTGCCGCATGATCCTCGCGGGACCGGCCTACACGGCCACCGCCCGCGTGATCGCGGCCGCCGTCCCCCACGCTCTGGAGGTGCTCGACGTCGGCGAGCGCTACGAGCGGCGCCTGGCGGCGTGCCCGGCGGACGACCCGGGCCACCGGGGAGGCGCGGGGGACACGGCGGTGCAGATGTACACGTCCGGAACGACCGGCCTTCCCAAGGGTGTCCTGACGACGCAACGCAACCTGGCGGCCGCGTACCTCAGCGCCGAGCTGTGGTCGCTCGACTCCGACGCCGTCAGCCTCACGCCGCTGCCGATGTTCCATGTCGGCGGGATCGGCTGGGCCTACCTCGGGCTCGTATGTGGGGCGACCACGATCCTCGTCAGCGAGTTCGATGCCGTGCAGGTCCTCGACCTGCTGGAGCACGAGCGGGTGACGAACGCCGTGTTCGTCCCGACCATCCTGCAGATGCTCGCGGCCGTTCCCGGCGCCGCCGAGCGCGACTACTCCAGCCTGCGCTCGATCGCCTACGGGGCGTCGCCGATCACGACCGCGGTTCTCCGGGCGGCGCTGCGGACCTTTCGCTGCCCGCTGTTCGGGGTCTACGGGCTGACCGAGACGACCGGCGGAGTCGTTCAGCTGCGCCCCGAGGACCACGACGCCGACGGGCCGCGCCAGCACCTCCTGCGCTCGGCCGGCCGGCCGCTGCCGTGGGTGGAGATGCGGATCGTGGACCCGGCCGCTGCGCGGGAGTGCGGGGTCGGCGAGGTCGGAGAGGTGTGGCTCCGAGCACCGAACGTGATGGGCGGCTACCACGCGCGACCCGCCGAGACCGACGCGGCGCTCACCCCGGACGGCTGGCTGCGCACGGGCGACGGCGGCTATCGGGACGAGGAGGGCTTCCTGTTCCTCACCGACCGGATCAAGGACATGATCGTCAGCGGCGGCGAGAACGTGTATCCGGTCGAGGTCGAAGAGGTGCTCTCCCAGCATCCTGGGGTCGCCGACGTGGCGGTCATCGGGGTGCCCGACGAGCGCTGGGGCGAGACGGTCACCGCGCTGATCGTGCGTGCGCCGGACTCCGGCGTGCAGGAGGGCGATCTCGTCGGCTTCGCGCGCGAGCGGCTCGCCGGCTACAAACTGCCGCGGTCGGTCGTGTTCATCGCCGAGATGCCCCGCAGCCCTGCCGGGAAAGTGCTCAAGCGCGTGCTGCGCGACCGGTACGGCGCGTCACCGGCGCCCGTCGCGCCGGTGAGTGCCCGAGCAGGAAGCTGAGGAGCTCCGCAGCGACCTCGGGACAGTCGGTCGGGAACGCGTGACCGCTCTCCGGCAGGACCAGGAGACGGACATCCGGAATGCCTGAGGCCAGCCCTCGCGCATTGTCGAGCGGCGTGATTCGGTCCTGCTCGCCGTGGACGACCAGGGTCGGCGCGTTGATCCGCCCCAGTCGATCGGCCGCGTCGTGCGAGCCGGCGGCGGCCCGCTCGCGGACCGAGGCCGCGACGTCGACCGGCGAGGCCAGACGCCGCTTGATGTCCTCGCCGATGCGCTGCGGATGGCTGCGACGGGTGGATGCGGAGTACAGGTAGGGAACGGCGGCCCACAGGCCCTCCTCGGCCGGCCGGTCACCGAGTGCGCGCAGGAACGACCGGACCGGCGGCTCGGGCGGG
>JBELAG010000339.1:0-6135 GCA_049509055.1 Solirubrobacteraceae bacterium | reverse complement strand
CCCCGGGCGGGGTGCCGCGATAGAAGCGTTCAAAGACGTGCACGGCCTGCTCGGGATCGATGCCAGGGCCGTTGGTCGATCACCGCCAGGACCGCGATCCGATCGCGCTTGCCGACCTCTATCCGGACCGTCGCCTCCGCTGGCGTGTGCACCTGCGCATTCTCGAGGAGGTTGGCGACGATGCCCTCCGCGGTCCGCTCGACCGGGTAAAGCTCTGAGAACCGATGGCGCCCGGGCGACGGTCGCCGGCGACTTTCGCCTGCAGCGCAACCGGCCGCTTAGCGTACGTTCCTGCTCCATTACTACCGAGGGCCGGTCCAGGCCGCGGTCGTAGTGGTAGCTGCGGCGCAGGATCCGGCTGTGCTCGGTGTCACTCGTGCGGGGATTGGCAAGCCGGGATGTGCGCGCGAGCTCGTCCCAGGCCTCGGTGAACATCCGGATGATGCGGACCACGTGGTAGGTGCCGCCGACCGCCCACGCCTGCTCGTCGCGGCCCTGGCCGACCCACAACGGCCGCCCGGCAACCGCGGGGTCGCCGACCGCCGGGTTGGCGATCCCGTCGCGGAAGCCCTGGTGCTTGCGCGGGACGCCGGCGGGCCGCGGCGGCGCGATGAAGCCGTCGACCCGCCAGCGGATCCGCAATCGCGCCGCGGGTCCGGCGGGCGATCTCGCGCAGCGAGTGCAGCGCCGTGTCGGCGCTACCCGCGCAGATCGACAGCATCAGGTCGCCCCCGGTCTGGGCCGGATCGAGGTCGTCGTTGGGAAACGCGCGCATCGCCAACAGGTGCGCCGGCCGGCGGCCCGTCGGCCTGAAGCGACCCGCCGCGCTCGGCCGTCCGAACGGCCTGAGCCGGCTCGGCGCCGAGCGCGCTTGCCCCCAGCAGGCCGGCGCGGGCGAGGAACTGGCGGCGGTCAAGCGGCACGGGGCGGCGATTCGTTGCGCCGCCCTCAAGATCTCGGCAGGTTGGTCGACGAGTGAAGCAGGGCGGCGGCAGCGCTGCGCCGCCGCGACCAGCCCACGGCCCCGGGAGAGCGCGTGCGCAGCATGCCACTGTCTGTGAAGGTGATCGGGCTTACCGCCGTCGCGCCGGCCGCGGCCACGGTCGAGGTCGTCCTGGAGCTGGGCGGCCGGCCCGCGCACGCGGTCGCGATCGCCGTGCTGGTCGCTGGCTACGTCCTCACCGCGGCGCTGGCGATCCCCGTCGTGCGCCGGATCAGGCGCGGGACGACCGCCGCCGTCGACCGGCTGGACGCGATCAACACCGCGGCCAGGGGAACGCTTGTCCGCGGGCTGGAGGCGATGGCGGCCGGCGACCTGACCGTCGAGCTGCATCCCTCCACGCAGCCCGACCCGAACGTCGGCCACGACGAGATCGGCGAGATCCTCCGCCACACCGAGCTGTTCCGCGACTCGATCCTCGTCTGCTACGAGGCCTACAACGCCACCGCACAGCGGCTGCGCGAGATCGTCGGCCGGGTGTCGGCGACCGCGGGAACGGTCGGCTCGGCGTCACGGGAGATGGCGACGAGCTCCGATCAGGCCGGCCAGGCGACCGGCGAGATCGCGCACGCGATCAGCGACGTCGCGCACGGGGCCGAGCGACAGGCCCGCGGCGCCGAGGACGCCCTGCGCACCGCGGACGAGATCGCCGCGGCGGCCGCACAGTCGGCCCAGAGCGCCGAGGAGACGGTGGCCGTCGCCGGCGACGCCCAGGTGGCGATGCGTCAAGGCGAGCAGGCGGCCGAGCAGGCGAGCCGCGCGATGCAGTCCATCCAGGAATCGAGCCGCGCGGCGACGACCGCGATCGGCGAGCTCGCCGGCAAGTCCGAGGAGATCGGGACGATCGTGCACACGATCAGCGGGATCGCCGAGCAGACCAACCTGTTGGCGCTGAATGCGGCGATCGAGGCGGCGCGCGCCGGCGAGCAGGGACGCGGGTTCGCGGTCGTCGCCGAGGAGGTCCGCACGCTCGCCGAGGACTCCCAGCGCGCGACCCGGGAGATCGCCGCGCTGATCACCGCCATGCAGGCCCAGACCTCCGCGGCGGTCGCGGTGGTCGGCGACGGCGCCCGCCTGACCGAGGAGGGCGCGAACGTGGTCGCCCAGACGCGCGTGGCATTCGTCGACATCGGCCGCGCGGTGCAGGACATCACCGCCCGGATCACGGGGATCGCCGCGGCGTCACGGGAGATCGACGCCGGCGCGAGCGGCGTGCGCCATCACGTCGGGGAGGTCGCGGCCGTCGCCGAGCAGGCATCGGCGACGACCGAGCAGGTGTCGGCGTCGACGCAGGAGACCGCCGCGTCGGCGCAGGAGATCGCCGCCACCGCGCACGAGCTGGCGGGGACCGCCGACGTGCTGACCGCGCTCGTCGCGCAGTTCACGCTGCGCGGCGGGGATCTGTCAGGCGACGCGCCGGCCTGATGAGGTTCCGGTCGTAATCGTGCGCCGTTGCTAGTCGCAGCCGACGGGGGCGTCGCGCACGCGGCCTGGACGGTGATGCCCCGAACGTCATAGACAACTGGGGTCCGCATTGGAAGTGCACTGGTGCGGAACCGGCGTCGCCGCTACCGTGGCGACGGAGGCTGCGTCTGCCACCGGCCGTGCCCGATGAGCGAGAGCCGTGGCGCTCGAGCAGGCGCCAACGATGGCGACCAGCAAGATGGTCGTTCCTCTGGCCAAGCGACGCATCGTCGGCGGATCGTATTGTTGCGCGCTGATCCAGGGTTACCCGGACCGTGTTCTGGTCGCGGCTCGGCGAACCACTGACGCCGGTCAGGCGAGGCCAAGCGCTACAGCGCCTGGCGCAGCACGGGGTGCCGGGCCGCGCCCGCCTCGTCGAGCCTGCGCACGGGCGTCGTGTACGGCGCGTTGCGCGCCACCTCGGGGTCGTCCGCCGCCTCGCGCAGGATCTCGGCGACGACGGCCGCGAAACGGTCCAGCGTCTCCT
Organism: Solirubrobacteraceae bacterium; assembly: GCA_049509055.1. Lineage (GTDB taxonomy): Bacteria > Actinomycetota > Thermoleophilia > Solirubrobacterales > Solirubrobacteraceae > Palsa-465. Next base: position 3,184 of record JBELAG010000339.1, on the reverse strand, counting down.
TGGTCTCGGTCTCGGTCGGCTCGACGAGCAGCGCCTCGTCGACGAGCAGCGGGAAGTACACGGTCGGCGGGTGGACCCCGTGATCGAGCAGCCGCTTGGCGAGATCCAGCGTCCTGATCTGCAGCGCGTGCTTCATCGGCGCTCCGGACAGGACGAACTCGTGCATGCAGATCCGGTCATAGGCGGCCGGGAGGTGCTCCGCCACGCCTTCGGCGCGCAGCTTGGCCAGCAGGTAGTTGGCGTTGAGCACCGCCACCTCGGAGGCGTCGCGCAGTCCGGCCGCGCCGAGCGAGCGGATGTAGGCATAGGAGCGCACGAATACGCCGTAGTTGCCCTGGAACCCGCGCAGGCGCCCGATCGACTTGGGACGGTCGTGGTCGAGGTCGTAGGACGGCCCGGCGCCGTTGCCGCTCTCGCGGCGCACGACCTGCGGCCGCGGCAGGAACGGCTCGATGTGCGCGGCCACCGCGATCGGCCCCGCCCCCGGCCCGCCGCCGCCGTGGGGCTGGGTGAACGATTTGTGCAGGTTGAAGTGCACGATGTCGAAGCCCATGTCGCCGGGGCGGCAGATGCCCATGATCGCGTTGAGGTTGGCGCCGTCGTAGTACAGCGTCGCGCCGACGTCGTGGACGATCCGCGCGATCTCCTCGATCCCGTGCTCGAACAGCCCCAGCGTCGAGGGGTTGGTGAGCATCAGGCAGGCGACGTCGTCGGTCGCCTTGGAACGCAGGTCGTCGAGGTCGACGTTGCCCTCGGAGTCCGTGCCGACCTTGACCACCTCGTAGCCGGCCATCGTGACGGTCGCCGGATTGGTGCCGTGGGCGGTCTCGGGGGTGAGCACCTGGGTGCGGCGCTCGCCGCGGTCCTCGTGATAGGCGCGCGTCAGCAGGACGCCGGCGAGCTCGCCGTGGGAGCCCGCCGACGGCTGCAGCGACACGTACGGCAGGCCCGCGATCTCGCCGAGCGCGTCCTGCAGGCGCCACATCAGCTCGAGCGCGCCCTGGGCGCTGCGCGGGTCCTGGAGCGGGTGCAGCTTGGCGTTGCCCGGCAGCGCGGCCAGCCGCTCGTGGAGCTTGGGGTTGTGCTTCATCGTGCACGAGCCCAACGGGTAGAAGCCGGTGTCGAGATCGAAGTTGCGCTTCGACAGGCGGTTGTAGTGGCGCACGATCTCGGGCTCTGAGACCTCGGGCAGCCGCGCGGGCTCGGAGCGGCGCAGGGCCGGCGCCAGCAGCTCGTCGAGCGGGCGCTGCGGGACGTCGAGCGCCGGTGCGGTGAACGCCCGCCGCCCGGCCCGCGAGCGCTGGAAGATCGTCAGCTCGTCGTCGGCGGCCGCGATGTTGCTGTTCATGCGCCCGCCTTCGCGTAACCGGGGGCGCGCTCGGCGGCGACCGCCTCGCCCAGGACGTCCGCGAGACGGTCGATCTCGGCCCGGGTGCGGCGCTCGGTGATCGCCACCAGCAGGCCGTTGCCGTGCTCGGGGTAGTCGCGCCCCAGCGCATAGCCGGGGTTGACCCCCCGCTCGCGGCAGCGGTCGATCACCGCCGCGACCGGCGCGTCGAGCGTGACCGCGAACTCGCGTACGACCGGCTGGTCGTGCAGCCCGTGGACGCCGGGCAGCGCGGTCAGCCGGTCACGCGCGTACGCGGTGCGCTGCAGCATCAGCTCGCACAGTTCGACGATCCCCTCGCGGCCCAGCCAGCTGAGGTAGATCACCCCGGCCAGGGCGTTGAGCGCCTGGGCGGTGCAGATGTTCGACGTCGCCTTCTCGCGGCGGATGTGCTGCTCGCGCGTCTGCAGCGTCAGCACGAACCCGCGCTTGCCGTCGAGGTCGCGCGTCTCGCCGGCGATCCGGCCGGGCATCCGTCGCAGCAACGGCTCGGTGACCGCGAAGAAGCCGAACGACGGCCCCCCGAAGTCCAGCCGGTTGCCGAGCGTCTGGCCCTCGCCCACGGCGATGTCGACGCCGCACTCCCCGGGCGTGCGCAGCAGCGCCAGCGGCAGCGGGTCACACGCGCAGATGCACAGCGCGCCGGCGGCGTGGGCGGCGCCGGCCAGCGCCTCCAGATCCTCGACGGCGCCGAGGAAGTTGGGCTGGGCAACGATCACCGCGCTGACGTCGCCGTCGAGCTCGGGCAGCGCCGTGACCCCGTCGCGCAGCGGCGCCTCCACGACCTCGATCTCCCAGGCGTGGGCGAGCGTTGACAGCGCCTCCCGCGCGTGCGGGTGGACCCCGCGTGAGACGACGAACCGCCGGCGCCCGTTGGCGAGCTTGGCGACGTAGCCGGCGGCGGCGACCGCGCTCGGTCCCTCATACACCGACGCGTTGGCGACGGGGAGCCCGGTGAGCTCGCAGATCGCCGTCTGGTACTCGAACATCGCCTGCAGGCCGCCCTGGGAGACCTCGGGCTGGTATGGGGTGTACGGGGTGAGGAACTCCGAGCGGCTGGTGATCGAGTCCACCAGCGACGGGACGTAGTGGTCATACATCCCGGCGCCGAGGAAGCACAGCTCGTCCTCGGTACTCGTGTTGCGCGCCGCCAAGCCACGCAGCTCGTCGTAGACCTCCTGCTCTGCCCGGCCGTCGTCGAGCGCGAGCGGACGGCGCAGCCGCAGCGACTCCGGCACATCGGCGAACAGCTCGTCGACCGACGCGACCCCGATCGCGTCGAGCATCTCGCGCCGGTCGGCGTCCGTGGCGGCCGTGTAACGACTCACGACAGCGTCGCCTCGTAGGCCGCGGCGTCCAGCAGCGACTCCTGCTCGGAGGGATCCGACAACTTGACCTTGACCAGCCAGCCGTCGCCGTAGGGATCCTCGTTGATCGCCTCGGGCTTGTCGGCGAGCGCTTCGTTGACCTCGACGACCTCGCCCGACAGCGGCGCGATCACGTCCGAGACGGCCTTGACGGACTCCACCTCGGTGTAGGCCGAGTCCTTGGTGACCGTGCTGCCGACCTTGGGCGGGTCGAAGAACACCACCTCGCCCATCGAGTCCTGGGCATACCAGGTGATCCCGAACGTGGCGTGGTCGGACTCCACACGGGCCCAGTCGTGCTCGGCGTGATAGAGCAGGTCCTCGGGGTAGCTCGAGTCGGCCATGGCGGTCAGCGCTCCTTGCGGTAGAGGGGCTTTGCCCGGACCACGGCGGCGCGCGCCGTGCCCCGGACGTCGATCTGAAGCTCGGT
>JBELAG010000338.1:0-6186 GCA_049509055.1 Solirubrobacteraceae bacterium | reverse complement strand
GCTGAAAGAGCAGCGCTACGCCGGAGATCCGGCGATTCGCCCCGGAGGCCGTACGGGCCTCAATCGGGTCCCCCGTTGCCGCGGCATCTGGCGCCTTGGCGATTCGGCTGGGTTGTCAATCGTCGAGGATGCTAGCGAAAGCGCATGACGGCTGTCACCACCCGGATGCGCACGCTGACGCCCACGAGGCGCGCGCACGGCTCGCGCTCGCCGCCGGCGCGCTGACGGCCGCGGTCGTTGGTACGGTCCACCGCAGCGAGGCTCGACCGCGTCCGGCGACCACCACCGACACCCGGCGCCCCGCCGTCCACGCGTGCCCATCCCAGCCGTCATTCCACCCGCCCGCCGCCGAGCCCGGCGCGCGATCGCGACACGGCTGCTGGCCGGGGCGGCGGCCGCCGCGGCCGCGACCGGGGTCCTGAGCGCAGCGTCGGGGCCGGCCGCGTCCGCGGGCGCGGCGACGCCGCCGGCGAGCATCCGGCTCGTCGCGTCCGGGCTCGATCAACCCAAGAAGATCACGATCGCCCCCAACGGCTCACTGGTCGTGGCGCTGTCGGGCGACGGGCTGGCGCCGGCGAGTTGCACGACCGGCAACCAGCTGTCGTGCCTGGACGCGTCAGGGGCGGTCGTCGAGATCAGCCCGAGCGGGGCGCTGCGCACGCTGCTGTCCGGGCTGCCGTCGGTGTCGTCGGGCAGCCACGCGGCCGAGGCGTCGGGCCCGGCGCAGGCGCGGATCATCGGCGGCGCCCTGCAGGTGCTGTTCCAGGGCATCAACATCAGCGGCCGCACCGGCGAGGAGACGTACGGGGCCGGCGGGGCGCTGCTCGGCGACCTCGTGCGCTTCACCGGGCACTCACCGCGCATCGAGGCTCGCTTCGGTCCGTTCGAGGCGGCACACAACCCCGACCACGGCCGCGGCACGGTCGTCGCGCTCAACCAGGAGTCGCCGATCGACATCGACCCCTACGCGTTCGTCCCCTACCGTGGTGGGTTCGCGGTGGCTGATGCGGGCGGCAACGATCTGCTGTTCGTCTCGCGCACCGGCCGGATCAGCGTGCTCGCGGTGTTTCCGACGATCTCCGAGACGGCGCCCCCCGGGGCGTTCGGCACCGCGCAGACGCGGTCGATCCACGCCCAGGCGCAGGCGGTTCCCGACGCCCTGGCGGTCGGCCCCGACGGCGCGCTGTACGTCGGCGAGCTCGGCGGCTCGCCCTACGGGGTCGGCAAGTCCAGCGTGTTCCGGGTCGTCCCCGGCCACGCTCCGACCGTGTATGCGCGCGGGCTGACCTCGATCGGCGACATCGCCTTCGACGGGCGCACCCTGCTCGTGCTCGAGATCGACCAGAAGGGCCTGCTCGACCCGGCGCTCGCGCCCGACTCGACGTCGGTGCCCACCCCCGGAGCGATCGTCGGCGTCAGCCCGAGCGGCCGGCAGTCGCTGCTGGTCTCCCGCGGCCTGGAGTTCCCCACCGGGATGGCGGTGACCCGCGCCGGCGCCGTGTACGTCGCCACCGAGGGGATCTACACGCCCGGGCCGGTCGCCGGCAGCGGCGGCAAGATCGTCAGCGTCACCCTTCCCTAGGCGCTGGGGCCGACCGGCGCGATCCTCAGCGGGTGAGCAGGAGCGCGTCGTCGCCGGCGACGACGCTGGACCCCGCGGCGAACGGCGCGCCGGTGAGGTCGATCGTGCCGCCCGACTGGACGTCGCCACCGGTGAACGTGATCAGGTGGCGGTAGTTGCTGCTCAGCCACTGCGGGCGGACCGTCACCGGCCGGCCGGTCGCGTCGACGATCGCCGCGCACGGACCGATCGGATGCGTGAGGTCATAACAGGTGGCGAACTCTCGGCGATAGATGCCCGGCGCCACCTCGAGGTCGTTGTGGCCGCCGGTCGTGCACACCGCTCCGGTGCCGGCGAGGCAGCCCGCGCCGCCCGGCGCGACCATCGACTCCACCGGGTCGGTCGGGTAGATCCCCTCCTCCGGCCAGATCGCCAGATCGTCGCTGCCGGTCTCCAGGTTGGACCAGTCCACGAGATGGCCCGGGCTGTAGCCCAGCAGCATCGTCGCCTCCGCGACCCGGCGGCTCTGCTGCTGGTAGGACGCGCCGGCAGCGGCTCGCGCCATCGGCGCGACGAACCCCTGCGTGCGGTTGGCGACGAAGGCGATCTGGTCAAGCAGCGTCGAGTAGTAGGGATCGAACGTGTCGTAGTCCACCGGCTCGCCCTCGACGATCCAGCCGTCGACGCCGGCGGCGCGGTCGAGCATGTTGAGGCCCTGCGGGGTGTACGGGTTGGGGGGCAGGGTGTTGTCGGCCTGGATGAACGGCGCGCCGCTGCGGTGGGTGAGCGCCGCGCTCATCGCCTCGTGGCCCGCCTGCAGCGCCGCGTCCGAGCGAACCTCGCTCGTCGTCTGGCAGTGGCAGCTGGCGTAGTACAGCTCCTGGATCAGGCTCGGGCTCTGCCAGTCGAGCATCAGCCCGTCATCGGCGTCGTAGTTGCGGCGCGCGTAGGAGCGAAAGAACGATCGCACGGCCGGATCGTCCTGGTTGAGCAGGTGGCCGACGCCATAGTTGGGGCTCGCGATTCGGTCGCGCTGACGCGGAGCGGGATCGTGCAGCCACCAGCCTGCGGCCGACGCGCGGATGCCGACATGCTCGACGGGGAAGTTCCAATCGGTGTCGAGGTACTGCATGACCAGACAGAAGCGCGTGGCGCCGGCGTGACAATCGGTCCGGGCTTTGGTCATCGTCGGGCCGCAGTCGCTCTCGGCGTAGGTGACCCACTCGCGCACGAGCGCCGGGCTCGCGCCGAGGCCGCCGTTGCAGTCGTCGTCGAACGCCCACGTCTCGATGTGCATGTCCCGCGCGGGCGCCGTCGCGCCGGCCGGCCGGGCGTGGGGGGTGGTGGCATGGGCCGCGTTGGCGCCGGTCGCGGCGAGCGCGACGATCGCCAGCAGGACCATCAGCAGCAGTACGAGGGTGACGCGGAAGCGACGGCCGGCGGACGGTCGCCGCCGACCGGCGGCGCCCCGCCTCGCGCCGCTGCGGCCAAACGGCGTCAGCGGAAGCGGTGGTGGCGACTGCGGCGATACGGACATGTCGAGTTCTCCGAATGGCGTCGGGCGGCGCGCGGTCGCCGGCCTCACCCCCTCCTTCGGCGGTTTGCGCCGCGGGCTTGAGGGTCCGAGGGCGTTTCGCGGCCGTTTGGCCCGTCCGAGCGGTCCTCAGCCCGGGGGCGGGCCGTCGTCGGCGGCCCCCTCGCGGTGCAGCGACGGCGCGTACGCGGACTCCGCCGACGACCCGTGCACGGCGCGCCCGCCGAGGTGCAGGACGGAGGCCAGCGCCGCCATCGGCGGCCCGTAGCGCACCCAGCCGCGGATCTGGCCGGCGCCGTGCCCGAAATGCATCGCAAGCAGGACGACGGGAACGAGCGCGGCCTCCTGGCGCGACTGCGCGGCCGCTCGGGACCGCACGCCGGAGGCAGCCAGCGATGCCGCGTAGATGAGGTCCCCGAGCCGCGCCAGCCGCCGCAGCGGCCGGGGGGCGCCGAGCGCGGCGGCGGTCGTGATGACGATCGCGGGGGCGAGCAGGTGCGAGGCGCGCATCGAATGCGGATGGTGCGTGGAGGTCCGTGCCCGGAACTCGCCGTAGTCGAGGTACTGGCGCCAGAGGCCGGCGAGCGTGTCGCGCGGCACGTACTCGGCGGCCATCGCCGGCAGGCAGACGAGCCGCTCGCCGCAGGACAGGAATCGCGCGGCCATCTCGGAGTCGGAGTTGCGCGGCCAGCGCTCGTCCCAGCCGCCGTACTCCAGCAGCGTGGCGCGCTCCCACACGCCGGCGAACACGCCGGTGTCGAGATCGAACTCGGGGCCGTCGCGCCCGGTGCCGTCGCCCCATTTGCGCGACGCGCCGCGGCCGATCGGGGCCGACAGCGCGAGCGCCACGGCCCGAGACACCGGGCCGTGACCGGTGGGGACCTGGGGCCCGCTCACCCAGCGGGTGCCGCCCAGCGACAGTCGCCGCATGCCGAGCAGCGCGTAGTCGTCGGGGTAGACGGTGTGCGCATCCATCCGCACCGCCCAGCGGCCGCGGGCGTGGGCCAGGCAGACGTTGAGGCCGCTGGAGACGGTTCCCACCGGGTTGGTCAGCACACGGATCCTCGGGTCCTCGGCGGCCATCCGCTCGAGAATCTCCCGGGTGCGGTCGCTCGAGCCGCCGTCGGCGAACAGGAACTCGAGCTCCCCGGGGAAGCGCTGGCGGCGCATCGCCTCGACGCTGGCCTCGATGTAGCGCTCCTCGTTGAGTACCGGGACCAGCACCGAGCAATCGATCTCAGCCGCCATGGCGCCGCCGAACGCTACCGGGTCGGGTGCCGGCGCAGACGGACCCGCGAGCCCGAGCGGTCGCCTGGACGACCGACCCGGTACGATGAGCGCATGTGCGGGATCGCCGGTTTAGCCGGCAAATCCCCGGGGCGACTTGGTGTGCTGGAACGGATCTCCTGTGATTTGGAGCACCGCGGCCCGGACGAGTCAGGGGTATACGACGACGAATGGGTGACGCTGGCGATCCGGCGGCTGTCGATCATCGACGTCGCCGGCGGCCATCAGCCCTACCACAACGAGAGCGGCACGGTGCACGTCGTCTTCAACGGCGAGATCTACGGCCACATGAAGCTGCGCGAGCGCTTGGGGCGCGCGGGCCACCGGTTCGCCTCCGACACCGACGGCGAGGTGATCGCGCACGCCTACGAGGAGTGGGGCGACGGCTTCGTCTCCGAGCTCGACGGCATGTTCGCGTTCGCGCTGTGGGATCAGACCGCGCAGCGGCTGATCATCGCCAGGGACCGCCTGGGCAAGAAGCCTCTGTTCTACGCCCGTCACGACGATGGGACGCTGAGCTTCGCCTCCGAGCTGGGCTCGCTTCTGCTCGACGAGAGGATCGCCCGCGAGGTTGATCCGCACGCGCTGGCCGAGTACCTCCAGTACGGCTACGTCCCGTCGCCGGCCACGATGCTGCGCGCGGTGAGCAAACTCGAGCCCGGGACGATTCTCAGCTGGAATCCGACTGGTCGGGTGCAGCACACCCGGTACTGGACGCTCGACTTCGAGCCCAAGCTCGGCATTTCCTATCCCGACGCGCTGGACGAGTTCGAACAGCGCTCGCTGACCGCCGTTCGGGAGCGACTGGTCTCCGACGTTCCACTCGGCGTGTTCCTGAGCGGTGGCGTCGACTCCAGCTACATCCTCGCTCAGATGGTGGCTGCCGGCGCGCCGAAGGTACAGTCGTTCGCGGTCGGCTTTTCGGAGTCGCGCTATGACGAGCGGGCCCACGCGGCCAAGGTCGCCGCGGTGCTGGGCAGCGACCATCACGAGGCGATCGTCGAGCCGACCGATCTCGTGCAGATGCTTCCCGAGCTCGTGCACCACTACGGCGAGCCGTTCGCGGATCCGTCGATGGTGCCGACGTTCTACCTCGCCCGCTGGGCTCGCCAGAGCATCACGGTGGCGCTCACCGGCGAGGGCGGCGACGAGTTGTTCGGCGGCTACTACCGCCATCAGGCTGCGCGGGTCGCCTCGTATGCCGACCTGATGCCGGCGTCCGCCCGGCGGCTTGCCCGCACCGGGGCGGGTCTGACCGGCGGTGACGTGGCGCACCCGATGTCAAATCGGAGCAAGCTGTACCGATTTCTGCGGCGGATCGAGCTCGATCCGGTGGAGCGGTACGCGGAGTGGACGGCGGTGCTCAGTCGCGACGAGCGAGCGGCGCTCTCTCCCGGCCTGCCGCGTGTCCCGCGCTATCGTCCGCCGGGCCGCGCCAGCACCGCGCTGGACCGTGCCCTCGCCACCGATCTCGCGCGGTCGCTGCCCGACCAGCTGCTGTTCAAGATGGACATCGCGACGATGGCCAACTCGCTGGAGGCCCGCGCGCCGCTGCTGGACTACCGCCTCGTCGAATGGGCGGCTCGGCTGCCCACGAGCTTCAAGCAGCGCGGTCGCACCCGCAAGCGCCTGATCTCCGACGCCCTGGCCCGCCACGTGCCGCCCGAGCTCTTCCGGCGGCCGAAGATCGGATTCACCGCTCCGATCCCCACCTGGCTGCGGAGCGATCTGTACGACCTGATGGCCGACACGCTCCTCGGCGACGCGAGCCGGCGCCGGGGCATCGTCGACTGCGCGTCGGTCG
>JBELAG010000337.1:0-6187 GCA_049509055.1 Solirubrobacteraceae bacterium | reverse complement strand
GTCGCCGCGTTCCAGTGTGGCGTGAGCGCGTTCATCCGCGATGACTTCTTCACCCTGAACCCCGTGCGCCGGCGCAGGTTCGACGCGATCTATGACGCCCAGTGGGCCGACTACAAGCGACACCACCTGGCCGGGTCAGTCCGGTCGCTGGCCTTGATCGCCGCCCGAGCGCCGGTGCCGGAGCTCCACAGCGTTCGTTACTCACTGCGCGCCCGGATCGCGGTCAGACACGCGACCTGGTTGTCGAGCCCGTTAGGCTTGACCAAGAAGCGATGGCTGCGTCAGGAGGAAGTCAACCTGGCGTATGGCCAGGCTCGGGTTGGGTTATGCCTGTCGCGAGTGGAGGGGGTGATGTTTGCCAGCGTTCAGTACCTTCTGGCTGGCCTTCCCGTGGTCACGACTCGCAACCTCGGAGGTCGTGACGAGTTCTTCAGCGCCCCTTTCGTGCGCTGGGTCGACGACGATCCCAGAGCCGTGGCCGATGCCGTCGACGAGCTTGTCATGCTCGACCTGGACCCGCAGGCCATCCGCGATGCGACCCTGACGAAGATCCGGCAGCATCGGAGCCGGATGCAGGGTTGGATACAGGGGGTGATTCTTGCCGAAGGTGGCCAACCGGGACGGTGGCGCGGCGAATGGCCGGCGGGACTCCCCAACAAGCTCCGTGAGCCCAAGGTACGAGCGGTTGACGTCCTCGCTGAGATCAACGCAATCGATCGCCGTCGATGAGCAGGGGCCGACGTCGGCCGTGTGTCGACATCCGCTGGAGCGGACCGATGCGGTGGGCGACGGTCGCCGAATGATGTCGTCCCAGCGAGCTCGGCACGAGTCGCCGCGGCGGCGAAACTCCACGGCAGTCAAGGCCGTCGTGCACCTCGCGCGCGACCAGTCATCAGGCGACTGACTCTGCGCGCGCCGTAGGCCAGCACCGCATTTCGCCCGTCCAGGTTCATCGCGTCAGCGAGATGGTCCAGGTAGCCGCCGAGGGTCGGGGCGGCGCCCGCCCGTCTCCGGAGCCCGATGTACCGATCGAGCTCCTGGACGTGAGCGGCTCCAGGTGGACGTCGCGACCACGAGCAGACGCGACTCTCCATCCACTCGATCGGAGATGCCGGGGTCCGCGCGAGCCGCGCCAACACCTCCCGCGGCACGCCGGCGTCGAAGTCGGCGACGAGCACAGATAAGGCCCGAGCCAGGTTGCGAGACGCCCGGTGCTCGCGCGCAGCGGTCAGCAGGTGCTCCCAATCGAGCCCGCCGGCCGACGCTCGCATGATCAACATGGCGTCGGTGATCCAACGCATCGGCGCCGGCTCGAACCCCGTGCCGTGGATGCACGCGTGGAGGAGCAGGTCCGCGGGTCCCGGGACGAGAACCGGCGCGCCGCCGAGCACTCCGGGGCGTGCCGACCGCCACAGCGCCTCATCGCTGCCCACCTTGAAGAGCGCCTCCCAATGCAGATCAAAGTCGAGGTCGCGCTTGTCGGGGCCCTTGAGCGAGACGGCGTGCTTGGAGCGCCGGGCGCGGGCGAGACCGCGCGGATCGGCGGCCGCGATGCCATGCTGGGAGAGCACCCGGAGACCCTCGTCGACCGCCTCACGCCGCAGCAGGATGTCGATGTCGCGCATCGGCCGCGTACCGATCCCATTGGGGTAGAGCCCGGCGACCGCGGCCCCTTTGAGGATCATCGTGTCGATCCCAGCCTCGTGAAGCGCGCCCAGAATGGGGCCGGCGGCGTTGAAGAGGATCTGATTGGACGACCACGCGTGGCGGTAGATGTCCTTCAGCCGCTCGCGGTCGGGGTCGTCACAGCCGGCGGCCACGAGATTGCAATAGAGCTGCGGGAGGACGCGCCGCGCGTCCGCGTCAAGCGCGCCGATCTCGCCCCCTGACCGCCGCCACTGCCGCCAGGCCATCTCGGGGTCTCCCTCGCTCAAGGCGGCTCGCAACAGCAATGTCTCCCGCGGCGTCGGCCAGGGGCTTCGCCTCATCACGTGGTCACCGCGTCGAACGCACTTCGACGCGTCCTCGGCTCATCGGCGCAGTGTGGCAGGCAGGTGCATGAGAGGGCTTCACCGGCCGTGGGCCACCAGCCCAGGCGGTCGTGGCGCATACCGGACCGCGGCGAACGACCACGCAGCCGGGCGGCCGGCGGTCGCTGGTTGCGCCGGACGTTGACGGGGTAACACCGTTGCCGTGAGATTTTCCGCCTTCGCAGGCGCCGTGCTCCTGCTCGCCTGCTGTGTCCTGGCCGCCGTCGGCCTCGGTGGCATCGGCTGGATCATCGCCGCCGTGGTGCTGACGGTGCCGGCCGCAGTGGGGGTGTACGACATCGCCCAGCGCCGCCACTCGATTCTGCGCAACTATCCGATTCTCGGCCACGCCCGGTTTGCACTGGAGGCGGTCCGGCCGGAGTTACAGCAGTACTTCATCGAGCGCAACTACGACGGGCGACCCTACGATCGCGACACCCGGACCTCGATCTATGAGCGGGCCAAGGGGGTCAAGGACGAGCAGGCGTACGGGACCGAGCGCGACGTCGGCGAGCCCGGCTACGAGTGGCTGCTGCAGTCGATCCATTCCTGTGACCCGCCGAGCGAGCCCCCGCGCGTGCGGATCGGCGGGCCGGACTGCTCCCAGCCATACGAGATGGCGCTGCTCAACGTCTCGGCGATGTCGTTCGGCGCGCTGTCCGGGGCGGCGCTGACCGCGCTCAATCAGGGCGCGGCGAAGGGGGGCTTCGCCCATGACACCGGCGAGGGCGGGCTGTCGCGTTACCACCTGCAGGGCGGCGACATCGTGTGGGAGCTCGGCACCGGCTACTTCGGCGCGCGCACCCGTGACGGTGGCTTTGACGCATCACAGTTCCGCGACAGGGCGTCCCATGACGCGATCAAGTGTGTGTCACTGAAGTTGAGCCAGGGTGCCAAACCCGGAATCGGCGGGGTCCTGCCCGGGGCCAAGGTGACCGCTGAGATCGCCGGCGCGCGCAGCGTGCCCCAGGGACAGACGTGTGTCAGCCCGCCGGGGCACAAGGTGTTCTCGACCCCGTGCGAGCTGATCCGGTTCATCGCGCAGATGCGCGAGCTGGCCGGCGGCAAGCCGGCCGGGTTCAAGCTGTGCGTGGGGACGCGCCACGAGCTGCTGGCGATCTGCAAGGCGATGCTGGAGGAGGGCACGGCGCCCGACTTCATCATCGTCGACGGCGCAGAGGGCGGCACCGGCGCGGCCCCCGGCGAGTACGAGGACCACATGGGGACGCCGCTCACCGAAGGACTGATGATGGTTCACAACGCGCTCGTCGGCTGCGGACTCCGTGACCGGGTGAAGCTCGGCGCGAGCGGGAAGGTGGCCACCGGCAGCGACATCGTCAAGCGTCTCGCCCAGGGGGCTGACTACACCAACGCGGCCCGCGCGATGATGATGGCCGTCGGCTGCATCCAGTCTCAGCGCTGTCACACCAATCGCTGCCCGGTGGGCGTCGCCACCCAGGATCCCAAGCGCTCGCGGGCTCTCGACGTGGTCGACAAGACCGAGCGCGTCTACCGCTACCAACGGTCCGTCGTGGCCGAGGCCCAGCGGCTGATCGCGTCGATGGGACTGACCTCCGCAGACCAGGTCGGCCCGCATCACCTCGTGCGCCGCGTCGACCACGCCGGCTCGCGAAGCTACGCCGAGCTGTTTCAGTGGCTGGCCCCGGGCCAGCTGCTGGACGAGCCGCCCGAGAGCTGGGCCACCGACTGGGCGCGCGCCGACCCGGCATCGTTTCGTGCCGAGCCCGTGACGCTCGGGAGGGCATGATGGCGACCGTCGGAGAGACGATCGTCGGCGCGATCGCCGACCTCGGCGTGTCGTGTGTCTGGGGGGTCGTCGGCGACGCCCTGAACCCGATCACCGATGCCGTCCGGCGCGAGCCCCGGCTGGAGTGGATCGGCGTTCGCCACGAGGAGGCCGGTGCGTTCGCGGCCGGTGCGCAGGCGCAGCTGAGCGGCACTCCCGGGGTCTGCATGGGAACCGTCGGGCCGGGTTGCCTGCACCTGCTCAACGGCCTCTACGACGCCAAGAAGTCTCATGCCCCGATGCTGGCGATCTGCGGCCAGGTCCCCCTGGCCGAGCTCGGCAGCGACTTCTTCCAGGAGATCGACAACGACGCGGTGTTCCGCGACGTCGCCGTCTTCTGCCGGACGATCACCAGTCCCGAGCAGCTCCCGGGACTCCTCGAGCAGGCGATCCACGCGGCCACGGACGCTCCGGGCGTCGCCGTGCTCACCGTGCCCGGGGATATCGGCGCGATGGACGCCCCGCCGCGGCGGCCCTGGGGTGCACGTACCCGCGGCGCGGTCGTGCCCGAGCCGTCGCAGGTCGCCGAGGCGGCCCGCCGCATCGATTCCGCCGCCACGGTGACGCTGCTGGTCGGCCAGGGCTCCCGGCACGCCCGAACGGAAGTCCTGGCGCTCGCGGATCGTCTCGGCGCTCCGATGGTCCTGACGTTGAAGGCCAAGGAGGTCCTGGAGCGCGACAACCCGTACGCGGTCGGGCAGAGCGGGCTGATCGGCAACCCGGCCGCCCAGCGCGCGTTCGACGGCTGCGACCTGCTGCTCATGCTCGGCACCGACTTCCCCTACAGCGACTGGTACCCGACCGGCAAGCAGGTCATCCAGATCGACGACCGCCCGACGCACATCGGACGGCGCACCGCCGTCGATCTCGGCATCGTGGGCGACACTCGGCTCGCGGTCGCGGAGCTGCTGACCCGGGTCGAACCCAAAACCGACCGCGGCCATCTGGAGTCGGCCATCGGTCACTACGCCGACTGGCGCGAACGCCAGTCGCAGCTCGCCGATCCCGGCTACGACAGCCGGGGCGTGATCGAGAAGGTCCGCAGCGTGTTCGACAACCCCGACGACCGCATCCGGCCCGAGGCGGTCGCGGTGGCGATCGACCGGCTGGCCTCCGAGCAGACGATCTTCACCAGCGACACCGGCATGTCGACCGTCTGGCTGTCGCGGTTCGTGACGATGAGCGGCGAACGGCGACTGCTGGGCTCCTACAACCTCGGGTCGATGGCCAACGCCATGCCGCAGGCGCTCGGCGCCCAGGCGCTGGACCGCGCGCGGGAGGTGATCGCGTTCTGCGGCGACGGCGGTCTGACGATGCTGATGGGCGATCTGATCACGGCCGTCACGTACGAGTTGCCCGTCCGGCTGGTGGTGTTCAACAACGGCCGCCTCGGCATGGTCAAGCTCGAGCAGGAGCAGGCCGGCATGCCCGAGTTCGGCACCCATCTCGCCGACGTCGACATCGCCGCGATCGCCCGTGGCACCGGCATGCTCGCGCTGCGCGTCGAGCAGAGCGCCGAACTCGACGAGGCGGTCCGGGTCGCGCTGGCCCATCCCGGCCCGGTGCTGCTCGACGTCGTCACCAACCCCGACGAGGTGTCACTGCCTCCGAAGGTGAAGCCGGCGCAGGCCTGGGGCTTCGCGATCGCCAAGCTCACCGAGGTCGTCGAGAGCCGCTCCGGGTAGCCGCGTCTCATCGCGGCCTGCTCCCCGGCGTGCGTAGGATGGTGGCGTGCAATTGGCGGCATCGGCGACGGTCTGCGTGCTCGCGGCGTTCGGCGCCGCGTTCCTGGTGACGCGCGCGGTCGGTCATCAAGGGTCGGCCCGCGTGGACACCCCGACCGTCGCCGGCAGCGAGCCGGCGGCACCGGTCGCGCGGGCCACGACGACCACCACCAATGCCGAGCTCGCCGCGCAGTTCACGCCCGCCCCACAGCTGGTGAAACTGACCCGACGCCGAACCCTGCCAGTCGCCACCGACGACTCCCAGGACCTCGCCCTGCATCTGCGACAGGCGGCGGCCGCCAGGCGGCCGTAGGCGGCCGCGGTATCGCTCAGCGCGGTCGACAGCGTCGCCGCGACCGGGCCGGCGGCGCGCTGCCCGGCGACGCGCGCCGCGGCGCCGTGGTAGGCGCGCTGCACGGCGGCGGCATTCGTCGCCTGGGCGGTCTGGGAGGTCGCGTTGAGCACCCGGGTGAGCGCCCGGGTACGGGCGACCGCGAGCGTGCGGGCGATCGCCAGCAGTCGGTCGTCGGCCGCGGCGACCGCAGCGCGCTTCGCCGTCGCGGCCTGCGCGGCGTTCGTTCGCGCCGGGAGTGCGTGGTGGCGCCGGTGTCGCCCACCACGACGCC
>JBELAG010000336.1:0-6192 GCA_049509055.1 Solirubrobacteraceae bacterium | reverse complement strand
GGCGCCCGGGAGAAAGGCTGGACCGACGACCCTCGGCACCGCATGAAGATCGACCACCGCATCACGGCGACGGTGCCCCATGGGCCGGCGCCCAGGCGCCAACCCCGCAACCAGCGCGCTCGCGCGCTCACCGGCGGAGCGCTTGCCGCCGCGATCCTGGCCGCCGTACTCCTTGCGGGCTGCGGAGGCAGTAGCTCCCGCGGCGGCGGCACACCTGTGAAGTCCTACCTGAACCTGGCGATCGCCGACTCGCAATGCATGCGCTCGCACGGAGTGCCCGATTTTCCCGACCCCGACAAACAGGGCGACCTCGTGATCCAGGGCAGTCCCGGCAGTGATCTGGACCCGAGCGCACCGGCATTCCAAGCCGCCGAGAAGGCGTGCGGGCCGATCCCCTCGAGCGTGACGCCGGCACAAGAGGACCGGGAGTTCTCCAAGACGCTCGAGGCCGTGGTCTGCATGCGCGCACACGGCGTCCCGAACATCCCCGATCCCGTGCTCGTCGGCCCCGCCCGAGATCCGATCATCAGACTCCCACTCGGCAACCTGCCCGCATCACCGGCGTTCCAACGGGCGGCGAAGAAGTGCGCGGCGCCGTCCGCGTTCACTGGAGGCGGACCCGCCTCCTCGCCCGGCGGTTGACGCGCACCGGCCCCCGTTTCCTCTCCGGGCCTACCGCCGGCCGACCCGGAGGCCGCGGCGGGCGGGCAGTCGCCGGCTATGGGGCGCGGTCGATCATTCGCGCGAGTTGGGTGCGGGTGTAGCCGTTGCGCTGTCCGAGCTGTACGAGCTCGGCGGCTTTGGCGAGCACCTGACTGTGCTCGGGGGTGCCGACGACGCGGACGCCGTGGCCTTGGCGTAGTTCGAGTAGTCCCTCATCGCGAAGAAGCCGCAGGGCGCGCAGAACGGTGTTGGTGTTGACGCCGATGACCGCCGCAAAGTGGCGCGCCGGCGGGAGCCGGCTGCCGGGCTTGGCTTCGCCGGCGGCGATCGCCTGGCGGATCTGGGCGGCGACCTGCTCGTGAAGGAGCGCGGGATCGTCGCGGTCCACCTTGACGGGGTGCATTGTGCCAGTCACAATAGCGCAATAGGTGATCGGTGACAGTCCTCAGACCGTGGCACCGCGGGCGCTGGAACCCGAGGCCCTCAACGGCGGCGTGATCGAAGAAGCGCGCCGTCGACAGCGGCGTCAGTGGGGCCTGGTCGCCTGCGTCGTCGCGGTCGGCGCGGTGGCAGGCCTGACGTCTTTCGGGATCGACGGCGGCAGCCGACACGCACCGCGACCGCAGCCGCCCTCGCCGCCGAGGTGGCTGACGGGCTCGCCACTGGGTGTTCCCCGAGCCCGACGGGTCGTTGGTCGCGGTCGAGTTCGCCGACCCCTCCTACGGCGGCAGCCAAGCCGGCGACGTGTGGCTGTTGAACCTTCGCACTGGCGCATTCACGCACGTACCCGGGTTCCCGATCCTCGAGCACCTCAAGTTCTCCGACATCGCATGGACCAGCGACCACCGTCTCGTCGTGGTCGCGCAGGGCAACACGCGGACCGCGATCGGCGTCTGGCAGCCTGGCAGCACCCAGCTGCGAGTGCGAACAGTGCCGCAACTCGCCGGTTACTCACAATTCGTAGCGGTTGACAATAGATAGTTGAGCGGTATATACTGCCTGCGTGAGCAAGCGCGCGATGCAGGAAGCGACATTCCTGATCCTGACAGCGCTGGCGGCGGGTAGCCGGCACGGGTACGCGATCATCACCGACGTCTCGGGCATCTCGGGTGGCAGGGTCCGGCTGCGGGCGGGGACCCTGTACGCGGCCCTGGACCGCCTGCGCGCGGACGGGTTGATCGAGGTCGAGCGCGAGGAGATCGTCGACAGCCGGTTGCGCCGGTATTACCGGCTGACACCGGTGGGTTCAGAGCGGCTGACCGAGGAGGCAGCCCGGCTGCGGTCAAACGCCGATGTCGCGATGACGCGACTGGATCTGAGTCGGCGGATCGTGACGACATGATGACCGACGTGTCGCACCTGGAGCGCCGCTACCGGCGGCTGCTGGCCTGGTACCCGGAGGCGTTTCGCCGCGAGCACGAGGACGAGATGCTCGCCGTTCTGATGGCGGGCGCCGCACGCGGCCGGCGGCGCCCCGGACTCGCTGATTCCGTCGACCTGATCCGCACCGCGATCTGGATGTGGGTACGCCCGTGGACGCAGCGGCCGACGCCGACGGTGGTGTGGGCGCTGAGGCTGATGGTGCTCGCCGCCGGCCTTGAGTTGGTCGCGTTGGCCACCGTGGTCGGGACCCAGGCCCGCCTGAGGGCGGCGATCGTCGCGCGCTTCCCGCATTTCAGCGCGGCGCAATGGCAGGTCGCGGTGCACAGCCATCTCCTGCCTGTCGAGATCGGCGCGCCGATCGCCGCGATCGTGTGGCTGGGGCTGGCGTGGGCAAACGGTCGCGGCCATGGCTGGGCGCGGGGTCTCGTTGTCGGGCTGTTCGGTCTCACCTCGCTCAGCCTGCTCGCCGCGGTCGGTCAGCACGTCGCCACATACGCGCCGGCTGACCTGATCGCCGGTTGTGCACTGTGGATGGTCGGCCTGCTCACGCTGCTGCTGAGCTTCAACCCCCGGTCCGACCGGCATTACCACCGGCGACCGGGCCGGCGCGACGTCGATCCTCACCCGGGCCGGCCGGCCGCCGGCAGAGCACGTCGTGCGCGTCGGCGGCGCTGGTTCCTGGAACTGAGCTCCGGTACGGATCGGCCGTGAGGTCCGCGAGCGCGAGGAGGGGAACGTGAAGCCGTATTTTCAGAACCACTCCGCGGGGTGGCTGTTTCTGATCGTCTTGATCTGCTTTTTCGGCATGGAGGTCATCCAGTTCTTCCGGCAGCGAGGGTGGCGCCAGGACGCGACCCGCATCGCTACGCCCGGCTTCTGGGCCGGGGTGGTCGTCTGGGTGATCGTCGCGACCGTGGTCCTCCATCGCGCCGGCCATTACCTCCCGGGGGCGACGATGGGAAACGGTGCGTTCGTGTTCGCGGCGGGCATGGTGCTCCTGGTCACGGGTGCCGGGCTGCGCTGGTGGTCGTTCTGGGCACTCGGGCCGTACTTCACCTTCACCGTCGACGTCAGCGCCGATCAACAGGTCGTGACCGCCGGCCCGTACGGCATGCTGCGCCATCCGGGCTATGCCGGCGGGCTGCTGGCCATGATCGGCATCGGTGTCATCTACAGCAACTGGGCCGGCCTTGCCGGTTTCACCCTGTCATGCCTGGCGATCGTGCTGTGGCGCATCCACATCGAGGAGACCGCGCTACTCCTCACCGCGGGCGACTCGTACCGCGTCTATGCCTCCGACCGCAAGCGGCTCATCCCGCTCGTCTGGTGATTCGGCGCTCCCGGCTTGGCGGGCTCCGGCGCTGCTCCGACGTTGTCCGGATCGCAGGCGTCCTCATCGTCGACCGATCGGGCTCATTGCGCCTGATTCGGTCCATCCGCAAGGCTGGTTGGATCGCGATCAGCCAGACGGCACGACAGGCGATGGACGTATTCATCCAGGGGCAGGTCGATCAACTCGACTGCCCGGCGCTCCCACATGCCGGCAGCTTCCCGCGATGGGTGCGACGATACGGCCCAGGACCTGTAGCTCAGTTCCCTCATGCTCCACAGTGGGTTGAGGATGAGTCGCTGGGTCCAGTCCTCGATATCGAAGCCCAGAAACAGGAAGTGCGAGCTCACGAGTCGTTCCAGGACGGTCGCTGGGATGGCCTGCTCCGGCCTCGCCGCGCGGGTCGCGTAGTCCAGATAGTCGTCCTCGGTGATGACGAGCGAACTCCTGGCCCAATCCCCCTGGACAACGCTGCCGCAGGCCTTCCAGATCACCGTTGACCCGGTCGCGACAAACCGGTGCCTGGCTGGGCTGGTGACAACCTGCGGCTCACCAAAGGCCGGGACGTGGAGCAGACTTCCCCGGTCAGAGCCTTGCGCTTGGTAGACGAGGAGGTCGTACGGCTCGTCGCGCTGGCGACATGCCTGCTCGAGCCGATCGTCGAAGCTGGTCGTGACGATCACCGACACCGACGGCTGTCTCGGACACGAAGCCACGGCGTCAGCCAGCATCGCGTGAAAACGGGTTGGGCGCAGGTGTTGATCGTCGAATATTTTGCGCAGTCGATTGGACAGCGCGGGCTTGCCGACCACCGTTTCGATGAGCTGCGCCATCCTCGGCAGATCAGTGTCAGCAGACACCGGGTAATCGAACTGCTCTGCCAGGTAGGCAGCGAGCTCCGAATACGTCGCTGGACCGCCCGCGTCGAGCGAGGCCGAGCGGCCGAGGATGGGGACCACGTCGCCCCGGATCATGGCGTCGGCAACAAACGCGAAGTGCGTATGCCAGCCGGCGGCCTGGTCGGGCGGGCGTCTCGAGATACGTGGCAGGGCCGCAGCGACCGGAGGCGACTCGGGCTGCTTGCCCGACAGCGCAGCGAGCTGCTGACCCGCCGCCGCGCTGACGTCGGGAAGCTCGGAGCTGACGAGGCGCTCGAGGCCCCGCACCGCCATCCGGCGAGAGGCGGCTGTCGGGCGAGCGTGCCGAGGACGTCGGCCGACCGGGAGTCCTCGACCCGCTCCACCAGCTCGATACACCAGGTCTTCGCCGTATCGTCTTGAAGAGCTGCCGCCACGCGCCGGTAGATCGAACGGCGGGCGCGGCGACGGATCAGAAGCTCAGGAGACGCGACAGCGAGCAGGATGAGGGCGTCGCGACCGTCCTTCTCGGGCGGGCCGGGGCCGGCGTACTCGTCGATGAGGTCAACCGCAACTTCGGCGCCGAGAGTCGTGAGCGCGTCGATCGCCGCTTTCCTGTCGGTTCCGATGAACGTGTCTCGCAGCAATTCGCGGGCGCGTTCGGCAAGCACGGAGTCGGCGGGATCGTCGGCGAGGCTTGCGAGCGCGGCGCGCGTCTCCGAGAGCAGGGCGGGACGCCTGGCCGTGTCCGCGAGTAGCTCGATCGCTTCCATTGACCTCACGCTGCCAAGGCGGCGCACGACCTGCGGAGCGGCGGCATCGACGTCGAGCGACCGCCGTAGCACTCGGAGAGCGTCTTTTGACGCCACCCGAGTCAGGGTCTCGATTGCCCCGACGCGCTCCAACTCCGACCCTCCGACGACGCAGTTCTCGAGCATCCCCCAGACATCAGCGCCACCGCCTTCAAGCGCCGGCATGAACGGGGTCAAGTCGACGGCGTAGTTGAGTGACGATCGGAGGACGAGGTCGACGGCGTCACTGTTCAACGCAAGGTTCTGTGCCGCCCCGAGCACGTCGCGAAGCACTGCAGCATCGAGCAACGCTCGGTCACTGCGCCATGCGCCCATCCCTGTGTCGATGCACCGCCTCGGCCAGATGAGCCGGATCCACTTGACGAGCTCATCGAGTCGCTGCGCAAGGTAATCGTGTGTCAATTCCACGAGCTCACCGCCGCCGTGCGGGATCCGGGTGACAAGCCGTGCATCCTGGAGACGGTCGATCACGCTACGGACGAGTTCATCGTCGACGGACGCAACGGTTGAGGATTGCAACGCGTCGAGCAGGTCTCGGTACTCGCGGACCCACTTCGTGTGCTCCGGTGTCACCAAACTGGGTAGGAGCTGCGTCAGGAGACTGAGCTCCTCACGCGTCGCAAAGCGCTCAAACTCCTCGCCCAGCCGGCGATCGAGAATCTGCTGCGCGATGGAGCCTGATCCCCGCGGATCCCCAAGCGCCTCATAGGAGGCCAGGGTCAGCGGTCCGTTGCGTCGGGTTCGCCAGAGGGTGTCGCAGACGATCTGCAGCTGAGCCGGTTCGATATCGCAGGCTGCGGGCGCCTCAGCGACCGGACGTCCGCTGTGCGCCAGATCCTCCAACAGCCGGTCGACGAGTTCCGCTTCGAACACTCCTTCGCCGATCGGGCCGATGATCGCCGCGCGGGCCTGGTCGCGGTCGAACCACCGCAGACGGAGGTTGGCGTCGTTGTGATAGATCGCCGGAATGCTGTCGCGAAAGAAGCCCATGTCGACGAACCATTCCTCGCGCAGCGAGAAGACGAGGTGGACGCCCGACTCCGGATCGTCGTACACTTCGGCGACGTCCGCGACGAACTCCAGGGCAGAATCGATGTCGCGCCGGACGAGGTAGATGAAGAACTCCTCGAACTGGTCGAAGAAGAGC
>JBELAG010000335.1:0-6235 GCA_049509055.1 Solirubrobacteraceae bacterium | reverse complement strand
TGTTCGATCTCAACGACCTGCTGACCGACGCCGCCCTGGTGACGGCAAGCCTGATCACCGTGACAGTCAATCCGGACGGGACGGTCTCGTTCGCGCTGCCGCGCGCTGAGGTGGGCCAGGGAGTCACCACAGCGGCGGCGATGGTGATCGCCGACGAAATGGATCTGCCGCTCGCCGACGTCGACATCACCCTGGCGGACGCGTCCGCGGCCCTGCTCTTCAATCAGTTCACCGGCTCCTCGAACTCGATGCGTGCGCTCTATCCACAGCTTCGGGCCGCCGCCGCGGTTGCGCGTGGCCAGCTCACCAAAACGGCGGCGAAAGCGCTCGACGCGCCGCTCCCGCGCCTGCGGGTGAGGGGCGGCGTGATCTACGCGCCGAACGGGCGCAGCGCCACCTATGGCTCCCTGACTCGCGCGGCGGCGGCGAAGCGCACCCACCGAGTCATGGCCGAGCTCAAGCCGCAGTCACAGCTGAGCATCGTCGGGACCCCACAGCCCCGGATCGACGCTCTCGACGCCGTCACCGGTGCCAAGGTGTTCACGATGGACCTCGACGTCCCCAACGCGCTGCCCACGATGCTCTGCCGCGCGCCCACGATCAACGGGAGCCCCCTCGCGATCCTCAACCAGGCAGCCGTCCTGGCGATGCCCGGCGTCACCGACGTCGTCCTCGTCCCGCACACCGCTTTTCTGGCCGGCGGGGTCGCGGTGCGAGCGCAGACATTCGGGCAGTGCATCGACGCGATCCAGACACTGAGCGTACAGTGGGCGCCGGGACCGGCCGCGGGCAAGTCCGACGCCGATGTGCTCGGCGATCTCGTCAAGGCCGAGCTGCCGCTGACGCCGGCGCTCGGGCCGACACTCGCGCAGCGCTTCACCTTCTACTTTCGCCCTGGGGATCCGCTTGAGACCAACTGCGCGATTGCCGACGTCGGCTCCGACCAGGCCGAGGTGTGGTCGTCGCTGAAGTCGCCGATCTGGACACAGCAGACCCTGGCCGCGATTCTCGGGCTGCCCCAGCAGGCCATCACGGTGCATGTGACGCAGGGCGGCGGCTCGTTCGGACGCCACCTGTTCGCCGACGCTGCGTTCGAGGCGGCGGTGATCTCGCAGGCGATCGGCAAGCCGGTGAAGCTGATGTGGCACCGAACCGACAGCTTCCGCCAGGGCCGCTGCCATCCGATGTGCACGTCCAACGTCCGCATCACCTACCTGGGTGACGAGGTGCTCGCGTTCGACCAGCGACACACCAGCGTCGCGAGCGACTTCTCGATGGGCCTCGGCGAGATCCTCTCGGCGACGGTCGCCAAACTGCCGCCCGGAGCCATCGGCTTCTCGCAGACGGTGTTCAACCTGACCGCGAGCGTGCCGTACAACTTCGGGCCGGTCACCCAGCTGCTGAACGAGATCTATGAGCCGCCGGGCAGCCTGTTCAACACCTCGAGCGTACGCAACGTCTACAACCCCGAGGTGACGACCGCCACCGAGCTGATGGTCGACCAACTGGCGAACAAGCTCGGCCAGGACCGCTACGCGCTGCGGCGCTCCTTCGCCCGCGACAGCGGAATGCTGCCTGTACTGGACACGGCCGCTCAGGCCGCCAACTGGGGACAGCCGATGGCGCCAGGCACGGCACAGGGCATCGCTATCCATCGGGAATACGGCGGCTTCACCGCCTGCGTCGCGGAGATCGACTGCCGCGCCCAGACGGTGAACCGACGGGTTCCCGACGCGTACACCGGGCCACGGGTCACCCGGCTGACGTTCGTCGTCGACGTCGGGCTGCCGCTCAACCCGCTCGGGCTGCAGGCACAGATGATGGGCGGAGCCATGGACGGCATCGCGCAGGCCCTCGGCTACAGCCTGCATCTCCAGGACGGCTACTTCCTGGAAGGAAGCTGGGACCAGGCTCACTACACCCGCCAGTGGAACACGCCGCCTGAGGTCAACGTGATCGTGATGCCGCCGAGCAGCGACTCCCCCGGCGGCGCCGGCGAGTTCGGAGTACCGGCCACCATGGCCGCTGTCGCATGCGCGTACGCCCGCGCGACGGGGACACTGCCAACGTCCTTCCCGATCAACCACCCCAACCTCGATTTCACCCCGCTGCCGACCGTGCCGCCCATCCCCCAGTCACCAACAGACGGCCTCACCGACAGCGGGCCGGCGGTGCCCGGCGGCGGGTAACCCAAGCCAGGAGAGCCCATGACAATCCAAACGTTCACCCTCAACGGCGCGCAGGTCGAAGTCGATTGTCCAAGCGACGTCCGGCTCTTGTGGGTGCTGCGCGACCTGCTCAACGTCCACGGCCCCAAGTACGGCTGCGGGCTGATGGTCTGTAAGGCCTGCACCTGCCTGATCAACGGCGCTGCCCGACAGATCTGCGGCATCCCGGTCGGGCAACTGCAGCCAACCGACGAGGTGGTCACGATCGAGGGGCTGCCCGCGACCGTCGGCCAAACGCTTCACCCGATGCAGCAGGCATGGCTCGACTACGACGTCGCCCAGTGCGGCTACTGCCAGCCAGGACAGATCATGGACGCGGTCGGGTACGTCAACCAGATCCAGGCCCAGGGCGGGCAGGTCACCGATGCCGACCTTGACCAGTTTCGCAACGTCTGCCGCTGCGGCACTTATCCTCGCATCCGCCAAGCCATTCTCCAAGGGGCACAGCAAATGTAACAGCCCGTCGGCGCGATCGACGTGTTGTCTCGACTGCATGTGTCGCACTACGGGTTGACGATCTCGGCGGCTGCGGTGAGCGGGTCGATGTTTGCTGCGTCCGCGATGCCGGCGTGGTACTCGTCGGTGGTGGTGAGTGGTGGGGTCAGGTTCCGCTCGTAGCGGACTCGCTCGGCGGCGACCATCCGGAAGCCGATCTCGTGCTCGAGCCGCTCGGCGAGAGTCCACAGGCGGCCGGCCGCAGTTGCGTCCTCGTTGCGCACGGCCACGCAGGCGAGACCTGCGAGGCAGTACGCCCCCAACCGCACGTCTCCCTCTTGCAGGCCGAGGGCGAGCGCCTCACGGTAGTAATGCTCGGCGGTGGGCATATCGCCCGCGTCGAGATAGAGGTCGCCGAGGCTGTGCAGCGTGGCCGCGCTACTGCCGAGTCCGTTTGCGCGCCGAATCTCGATGGAACGGGCGAACAGCTCGGCGGACTGCTCGAAATCGCCGAGGTCCCGGAGAGCCTCGGCGATGTAGTGCAAGGTGCGGGCGATCCCCAGCGTGTCGTTGAGGCGCTCGTAGATCGGAAGCGCCTGCTGCGCCCATGTGAGGGCGCTCTCCGGCGCGCCGGCGATGAACTCGGCGGCGCCGAGGCGAAGCAGCACGAGGGTCTCGCCGCGTTCATCGCCGGCGTCCCGGTAGAGCGTGAGCGCCTCGATCAGCGCCGCCCGCGCGTGCTCGAGGCGCTCGAGGAACACCAGCGCGTAGCCGAGCCCGGCGAGGGCCTTGGCGCGGTCTCCCGGCGACAGTGCGGTCGGATCGGCCAGCGCCCGCTCGTACCACCGCTCTAATTCGCGGATGCGTCCGGCCCCTAACCAGGGCGTGAACAGGGCATCGGCGAGTGGGAGGGCGGCGGCGATGTCGTGCTCAAGCGCCCAGGCGAGCGCGAGCCCGACATTGGCGGCGTCCTGACGCAGCCGAATCAGGTCATCGGTGCCCTCCCGGCGGTGGCCGTCGCCAGCGACGCCGAGGGCGAAGTACCAGCGCGCGTGGCGCGCGTGGATCTCGTCGCGCTCGTCGTTTGAGTCGAACTGCTCGAGCGCGTATTCGCGCGTGGTCTGCAGCAGGAAGAGCCGGCCGTTGTCGGCGTGGCGCACGAGGCTCTTGTCGATCAGTGACCGCATGGCGTCGAGATCGGCGTCGCAGATCTGTTCGGCTGCCTCGAGCTCGAAGCTGCCGACGAACACCGCGAGCCGTATCAGCAGCCGCTGCTCGGGCTCGCTCAGCAGGTCATAGCTCCAGGCGATCGTCGCCCGCATCGTGCTCTGGCGCGCGGGGAGGTCGCGGCGCCCACCGGCCAGGAGCGGGAGCCGCTGCTCCAGCCGGGTGAGGAGCTGCTGCTCGGAGAGGAGCTTGACCCGCGTCGCCGCGAGCTCGAGCGCGAGCGGAAGTCGATCGAGTCGCTCGCAGATCGCGTCGATCTCAGCGCCCGGCACGTACCCCGGCTCCACCTGCCGCGCCCGCGCGGTGAACAGCTCGACGGCTGCGTGGGGCGACAGCGGCGCCACCGGGTACTCCTGCTCGGCGGCCACCCCGAGCCGCTCCCGGCTGGTCACGATCACCCCGCAGCCCGGGGCGCCGGACAGCAGTTCGGCGACCGCGCGAGCTGCCTCGATCACCTGCTCGAAGTTGTCAAGCACGAGCAACAGCGATCGCCCGCGCAGATACATCGGCAGATCCGCGATCTCGCCGAGCACCCCCGCGATCGCCGCTGGTACCAGTCGCGCCTCGCTGACCATGGCCAGCGGAACCCACCACACGCCGTCGGGATAGCGGTCGGCGAGACCCGCCGCGAACGCCAGCCCGAGCCGGGTCTTTCCGGTCCCACCGGTTCCGGTCAGGGTGATCAGCCGGCGCGAATCAGCGAGCGTCATCAGCTCGGCCAGTTCGCGCTCGCGGCCGATGAGGGGTGTCGCCTGCACGGGCAGATGGACATCGCCCGGCGCTCGCCCGTCCATCGTGGCGCCGGTCGGCGCGGCCGGCTGCCCTGGGTCGGTGTGGAGCAGCGCCCGGTCCTGAGCGAGGATCGCCTCGTGCAGCTGCCGAAGCTCGACCGAAGGCTCGATCCCCAGTTCGTCGACCAGCGCCGACCGTGCGGCACGGTAGGCGCCCAGCGCTTCCGCCTGCCGTCCGGTCCGGTACAGAGCCAGCATCAGCTGGCCGCGCAGACGCTCGCGGTACGGGTGGTCGCGCACGAGACGCTCGAGCTCGCCCAGCACCTGCGCCTCCCGGCCCAGCAGAATCTCGACCGCGATCCGCTCCTCCAGCACGGTGGCGCGCAGCTCGCCGAGCCGGGCGATCTCCCCCTGCGCGAACGCCTCGTATTGAAAGTCGGCCAAGACGTCGCCGCGCCACAGCTCGACTGCACCGCTCAGCGCGGCGAGTGCCTGATCTGGTCGTCCCGCCGCCAGCAGCGATCGGCCCTCGACGATCAGCCGCTCGCATCGCTGCACATCGAGCTCCTCGGGCCCGACTCTCAACACGTAGCCACCGGCAGTCGTGACCAGCCGCTCCTCTGGGTCTGAGTGGCCGGCGGCAAGGGCCCGGCGCAGCCGCGATACGTGCACGTGCAGCCCCTTCGCGCCGCTCGCCGGCGGCGCACCCGCCCACAGCCCCTCAACGAGCTGATCGCTCGACACGACCTCGTTCGCTCGCAACAGCAGCACAGCAAGCACGGCTCGCGGCATCCGCCCGCCCAGGGCGAGCTCGCGCCCGTCATCTCCGACTGCCTGCAAAGGACCCAGGATCCCGAAACGCATACGCCCTCGCGACCGTACCGATCCCGGTCGCCGGCCGCCGGCCGCCGGCCGAACACCGCCGACGGCACCCCCCCAACCGCGGTTGCGATGCCCGGACCGGGGGCGTTTACCGGACGGCAAGCCGGCTGTAAGCCGTGCGGATCACAGTGCCTGCACCGCATCCCAGCACGAGGTCAGCCATGCATCCCCAACTCACCCACATCGTCGCCCAACAGCACATCGCCGACCTGCACCGAGCCGCCGACCACAACCGCCTCGTGCACACCGTCACCACCGCCACCAGCAGCCACGCCGTCCGCGGGCCGCGCCACTCCGCCGCCGCGTCAGTCTCGTTCCTGCGCTGGCTCCGCCGGCTGGAACGCCGCGAAGATCCGGCCGGAGATTGCAAGTGAGCAGGCTTCTTGTGCGTGCGTTCGGTGGTTGGCGGACGGGCCTCTCCGGGCCCGTCATCGTTCTTCAAGCGGGGACCGCGGTCAACTACTTCGGCTATGGACTGATCGTTCCGTTCGAGATCATCTACCTGCACCAGGCTCGCGGCTTCGCGACGGCGACTGCGGGGCTTGTGCTGGCGGCGGCCATGGGCGCAGCGGCGGTTGCAACGCCCCCTTCAGGTGCGCTGGTCGATCGTTTCCGTGCGAAGCCGATCCTGATCGCCGGCAGCCTCGCAAGCGGACTCGGCTACGCGGGCTTCGCATTCGTCGACCGTCCCTGGCAAGCCTTCGTCTGCTCGGCCGTCGGCGGCGCCGGGCT
>JBELAG010000334.1:0-6262 GCA_049509055.1 Solirubrobacteraceae bacterium | reverse complement strand
CAGAATCCGCCGGGCCATCAGTAGCTCGCTGGCGCGCGCGAACAGCGCCCGGCTGCTCTCCGCGGTCACCCAGGCCCGCGCTTTCAGCCACTCGACGAGTTCGGGCTCGACGCCCTCGCTGCTGAACGGCCGGTAGCCGTAGATGCGACGGATCTCGGCCTGATGCGACCAGCGCCATTCACCCTCGCCGTAGCCGACAAGGTCGACGTTCGCGGAGACGCCGATCTCCCGCGCGGTCCACCCAACGACCTGCGCGGGGACAGCCGCCGGGTTCTCGAGAAACCGGCCGAGGTAGCGCACGGTGCCGAGCTGGACGGCGAACCCCAGGCGGTTCGCGTCGCCGCGCCGGCGCGCGATCGCGCGCTGGTCATCGTCGCTGAAGCAAAAGCATCCCGCGAGCTCGTCTGCCGATAGCTCGCGCGTGAACTGTCCGTAGTCCTGCGGGCGCGCCGCACCGCTCGGCGGGAACTGCAGCACACGCGCCTCAGGCGTCACGCGCTCACCGCCGGCGACGATCCGGATCGTGCTCAGCGGTCAAGCGCGCGACCGCCTCGGGGCCCGGGCGGGCGTAGCGCTGCAACGACCGCAGCGACGTGTGGCGGCTCTTGGCCATCAGCAACGCGAGCCCGACGTCGGCCTCGGCGAGGTGCGTGATCGCCGAGTGACGCAACTGATGCAGCGTCCACCCACCCGACGCCGCGCTGAACAGCTCCTCGGCGCGGCGGTAGGACAACCGCGCGCGCCCGGTCACCGGGCACAGATCCGCGGCCGCCGGCAGCCGCGCCGGCACCGGCCTTCGATCGGCCAAGAACAGCGGACCACGCGACCGGCCCGCGATCAGGCGCGGAAGGAGCCGGGCGGAGCCGGCCTGGAGGTGCAGCCACTCGATATCGCCGCCCTTGGAGCGCACGCGAGCGCGCTTGTTCTCCAGCTCGAGGTCCTCGACGTTCAACGACAGCACCTCCCCGGCCCGCGCCGCGGTCTCATACAACAGCCGCCACAGCGCCTTCTCGCGCACCGCGACGTCATCACGTCGCCAGAGCCGCTCGAGCTGGGCGAACGGGATCGCCCGCGTGCGGTCCGCTGGCTCACGGCGACGCGCCAACACGTCGGCGAGCGGCGCGCTCACCCAGCCCTGGCGAGCGCAGAACGCCGAGAACGACCGCAGGGTCGCGAGGTGACGATTCCACGTCGCGGGCGCACACCCACCCCACGCCACGACAACGGCCCGCTCGAGCTCACGGCCGGAGACCAATGGCAGCGGACGGTCGAGCCCGAGCTCGCGCTGAACCCGCCCGAGCGTCTGGGTGTAGGAGCGCCGGCTCGAGTCCGCGAGGTCGGGCTGAGCGAGGAACGAGTCGACGGCCTCAACGAGCGTCGGAGGCTGCTCGTTCGCCGGGCGCAACCGGCGACCAGACCCCCGCGGCGCACTCATCGCAGGGAATGCGTCATCTTCACCGGTCCCGGCGGCGGCGCCAGCGCCGATAGACGCTGAAGGAAGGGGGACCGGTGTCGCGGGGAATAGGCCATTCCCCGCGACACCTTACGAACCGCCCCGGACGCCAACCCGCTCAGCCGCGGGCCAACGCCGCAAGGCGGAGCACCCCTGTTCTTTACTTCTCGACCGGCACGCGAAGTCCCAGTAGTTACAGGGCGACGGTTCGCTTCCATGGTTCTGGCGATCTGCGCGACCATCTCTGCGGAGCCGGTGCTGCCCTTGGTTTCGCGCACGACGGCATGGGCGCAACTTCGAGCAGCAATGAGTCGGCTGTCCAAATCGGCCGGTGTGTGGCGACGTAGGGGTAGTGGCCGCGTATCGTGCGGCCGTACCGATAGGAGGCGATCGTGCCGGAGTACATGTTGTTGCTGTATGGGTCGGAGTCTGCTGATGAGGCTGAGCGGGCACAGCGGTGGGCGGAGATGCCGTTGTGGGATCAGGTGAACGCGAGTCTGCGCGACGCGGGTGTGCTTGTCGCGCACGCGCCGCTTCATTCGGTTGAGAGCGCGACGACGGTGCGCGTTCGGGGTGATGAGACGGAGTTGACCGATGGTCCGTTCGCGGTGACGAAGGAGGTGCTGGCTGGCTATTACGTGTTGGATTGCGCGGATTTGGATGTGGCGATCCGGCACGCTGCGAGGCTGCCGTGGGCGCGGTACGGGTCAGTCGAGGTACGGCCCGTCGTAGCGGATGACGAGATCCCTCGGCCCGACCGGAGCGCCAACGCGTCTTGAGCTCTGCTGAGCCACCACGCCGCGGAGGCCCGGATCCTGTCGCCGCGGCGATCGCGGCGGCGTTTCGTGCGGAGCGCGCGGCGGTGCTGGCGACGTTGATTCGACATGTGGGCGATTTTCAACTGGCGGAGGACGCCGTGCAGGACGCGTTCGCTGACGCGGTCAGCGTGTGGCGGCGTGATGGCGTCCCGGACCGGCCGGGCGCGTGGGTCACGGTCGCTGCGCGGCGGCGGGCGATCGATCGGATGCGTCGCAACCGGTCGGTGGCTGATCGGGCGGGTCGGTTGGCGGAGCTGATGCGACTCGACCGCCAGGAGCACCCCGACGGGGACGAGGACAGCGCGATCGTCGATGACCGTCTGCGGCTGATCTTCACGTGCTGCCATCCCGCGCTTGACGTGCCGGCACGGGTGGGGTTGACGCTGCGCGCTCTCGGCGGGCTCACGACGGGTGAGATCGCGCGGGCGTTCCTGGTGGCGGAGCCGACGATGGGCAAGCGGATCGTCCGCGCCAAGCGCAAGATCGCCGACGCACGAATCCCGTACCGGGTGCCCGACGACGAGGAGCTCCCTGACCGGATCCGCGGTGTTCTCCGGGTGCTGTATCTGATCTTCAACGAGGGCTACTCGGCGACCGAGGGCGAGCGGCTCGTGCGGGCCGAGCTGTGCGGCGAGGCGATCCGCCTCGCGCGGCTGTTGTGTGAGCTGATGCCCGACGAGGCGGAGGTTTGGGGGCTGCTGGCGCTGATGCTCCTGCACGACGCTCGTCGCGACGCGCGCGTCGCGCCTGACGGGCGCTACCTCGCCCTTGAGGAGCAGGACCGCTCGCGGTGGGATCGCGAGCGGCTGGGTGAGGGGCTCGAGGTGCTCGACCGGGCGATGCGGTTCCGGCACCCGGGCCAGTATCAGGTTCAAGCCGCGATCACCGCCGTGCACGTCCGCGGGGCGGACACGGGCACCACGGACTGGGTGCAGATCGTGGAGCTGTACCGTGCGCTTGGGGAGATCGCGCCGTCGCCGGTCGTCGAGCTGAACCGCGCGGCGGCGGTCGGGTTCGCCGTGGGACCGCAGGCCGGGCTCGACCTGCTCGAGCCGCTGCTGGCCGATCCCGCCCTTGAGCGCTACCAGCCGCTGCACGCAGCACACGCCGACCTGCTCCGGCGAGCCGGCGACCCAGTGGCCGCAGCGCGCGCGTACGAGCGAGCGATCGCGCTCAGCGCCAACGCTGTCGAGCGGGCCGAGCTGCAACGCCGCCTGGCGACGCTCGACGCCGACTGACAGCCCGTTCACGGTTTCTCGCCGCGGCTGTCCAAATCGGGCAAGGTGCCGCGACGTCCTCTGTGACGCCGCCAAAAGGGCGGCGAAACCAACCGGAGGTCTAGCCGTGTCTGCTTCACCGATTATCAATCGCTGGCGCGCGTTCGCGCTGCTGGCGGTGGCGTTCTTCATGACGGTGATCGATCTGACGATCGTCAACGTCTCGCTGCCGACGATCGGCCGTGATCTGCATTTCTCTGACACCAACCTGCAATGGGTTGTGACCGGGTACGCACTCACCTTCGGCGGCTTCTTGCTGCTCGGTGGTCGCGCCGCGGATCTGCTCGGTCGCCGGCGGATGCTGATGGTCGGGCTCTCGGTGTTTACCGGGGCGTCGCTGGCAGCCGGGCTCTCGACCGGGAGCGGATTTCTGATCGCAGCGAGGGCGGTTCAGGGGCTTGGCGCGGCGATCATGCTGCCCGCCGCTTTGTCGATCGTGATGAACATGTTCCACGAGGGCGCTGAGCGCAATAAGGCGCTCGGGATTTGGGGCGGGCTCGGTGCCGGCGGCGCGACCGTTGGCATGATCGCCGGCGGGCTTCTCACTCGCTACGCCGGGTGGCAGTACATCTTCTATCTGAACGTCCCGATCGGGGTCGCCGCGCTGGCGCTCACACCCAGGATCGTGCCCGACAGCCGGCTCGCGACCACGCGCCGGCGGTTTGACGCGTTCGGTGCGATCACCGGAACCGGCGGCCTGGTGGTGCTCGTGGATGCGATCTCGCAAGCACCGCAGTACGGCTGGGGTGCCACGCGGACGATCGCGCTGCTGGCCGCGGCCATTGTCCTGCTTGGCGCGTTCCTGGTGATCGAGAGTCGAGTTGAGGCGCCGCTGCTGCCGTTGCGGATCTTCCGCCTGCAGACGCTCGCCGGCGCGAACGCGGCGGGACTGCTGCTGGGCGGCAGTTTCTACTCGTTCATCTTCGTCGGCACTCTCTACATGCAAGAGGTGCTGCATTACAGCGCGCTGCAGACCGGTCTCGCGTGGCTGGCTGCGTCGCTGACCTCGATCGCGCTCGCAGGCATCTCGCAGACGTTGGTCACCCGTGGCGGCGCGAAGGTCGTGATGGCGATCGGGATGACGCTGATCGGCGCGGGTGTGCTCTGGGCGACGCAGGTGCCCGTCCACGGACACTTCCTGGCGAACCTCGCCGGGCCGTTCGCGGTGACCGGCGCGGGAACCGCGTTCGCGTTCATCCCGATCTCGATCGCAGCTCTCGCCGGCGTGGAGGAGGAGCAGGCCGGGCTCGCTTCGGGGCTGTTGAACACCAGCCAGCAGCTCGGCGGAGCGATCGGGATCGCGATCGCCTCAAGCGTCGCCGTCTCCCACACCAAGGCGCTGCTGCACGCCGGCAGCACCGCACCCGCGGCGCTCACCGGCGGCTTCCAGCACGCGTTCTGGGTGCTCGGCGCGATCGGACTGCTCGCCGTCCCGGCGATCTTCGCGCTTGTCCGCCGCGACGAGCTGTCCGACGCGGTCGCCAAGACCACCATCCGCGACCCGCAGCCCACGCTCGCCGGTGCGCACTGACCACACCAAACCACAGACACCCCGAGAAGGAACAACCCATGCGCAAGCTGATCGAATCGACCCTCGTCTCCCTCGACGGAGTGATGGGGTCCCCGGAACGCTGGTCCCCGTTCGACGAGGAGTCCAGGCAACTGGCGATGGACGAACTGGAAAAGTACGACGCGTTCGTCCTGGGCCGGGTCACCTACGAGATGGTCCGAGAGTTCTGGGGTCCCCGCACCGGCGACCCCTACGTCGACCGGATCAACGCGATGCCCAAACACGTCGCCTCCCAGACGCTCACTGAGGTCACGTGGAACGCGACCCTGCTCGGACCGGACATCGTCGACGCGATCGAGCGGCTGAAGGCCGAGCCGGGCAAGGACCTGATCAAGTACGGCACCAGCCGCGTCGACGACACGCTCCTGCGCGCAGGTCTCGTCGACGAGATCCGTGTGTGGGTCATGCCCGTCGTGGTCGGCACCGGCCAGCGCCTGTTCGAAGGCATCGACACCTCGTCCCTGCATCTCACGCTCACCAATGTCCACAGGCTTGTCAACGGCTCGGTGATCCTCACCTACACCCCGAACTACCGAACCTGAGTCACACGACGAGAACCATGCCGGCCGTCGGCAGCTTGACACGGCCGGTCCATCCGCCCACCCCCTGGGCTGCCCAACACATCAACCACCGAAGGAGAAGTCCATGAAGCGCGTAGTCATCCAATACAAGGTCAAGCCCGAACACGCCGACCACAACGTCAAACTGCTCCGCGCGGTCTACGACGAGCTCGAACGGACGCAACCGGAGGGCATGGGCCACGCCGTCCTGCGGCTCGCCGACGGCGTCACGTTCATCCACATCGCCGAAGAGACCGAAGCGGCTGCCGGCGGAATCTTTGGACTCGAAAGCTTCCAGCGCTTCGAGGCCGGGATCCGAGACCGCTGCGAAGTCCCGCCCGCCGTCCAGCCCGCCAGCGAAATCGGGTCATATCAGCTGTTCGCGTCCTCGTCGCCGGCACAAGAGACCCAACCCGTGGCCGCCGGCAGCTAAGCCTAAAAGTTCAAGAATCGACGTCGCGCTCGAGAGCGGTCGGGACCCGATGCAACGACGAGAGCGCCTTCGGCTGGCCACAGCCGGACGCGCTCACGGCGGCCAGCATCACCGCCGACGTGCTCACGCGAGGGTCGTGATTTCCCAATCC
>JBELAG010000333.1:0-6265 GCA_049509055.1 Solirubrobacteraceae bacterium | reverse complement strand
AGCCCGCGCCCTCGAACTACTCGACGTCAAGCTCCACGAGTAGCCAAAGCCACACCAGCCCGCAACACCCGAATCCCGCGCCACCACGCGGGATTCAACGTCTCAACCGCGAAAACTTCCGGCTAGGACACCAGCATGAGCCCTGAGCGCGGGCGCCCCGACGCAGCCGACGAGTTCCTGACCGTCGCTGAGGTCGCCGTGATCCTCACGCTCGATGAGCAGACGATTCGCATCGGGATCAGGGCGAGCGCAGGCGATTGTGGCGCTGTCTTCGTGTCTGCCGTCCCCGGGGCGGCCGTCGCCTTTCGTTGCCCGCGTGGGGTGCCGAGGTCCGAGGCGGGCGTGATCGACTGCCGTCGGCTGGCGCGCAGCGAGGTTTCCCTCGCTGCGCGTCCGTCGGCCCTACGCGTGGATGCTATTGCCTAGCTTCATCGGTGATGATGTCCGCCACGTCGGCCGGCATCTTGAGGCGGGTTCGACCGTCTGAGGTCCACCGCTCCTACGATGGCGGCCCCTGGGCCTCGTGATTGTTCCTGCGCGACGACCGCGCTCTCGCAGGCCGACCGGCTGTCGTGTGCGGTGCTCCGATCATGGCGTATACAGCTCCGCAGATTTGAGGCTGCCGTTGGGGGAGTTGTAGCCCCCAGCGACGAGCACTTTGCCGTTGGGCAGCAGGGTCGTGGTCTGGTTCTCACGAGGGGTCGTCATGCTCCCGGTGGGCGCCCAGGTTCCCGTCTGGGGGTCATATAGCTCCGCAGAGCTCAGGCTGGTGGCGGAGCTGCCTTCGCCCCCGGCGACGAGCACTTCGCCGTTGGGCAGCAGCGTGGTGATTTGGCCAACCTCAGAGGGGTCGGAACGGGCGGTCGTCATGTTGCCGGTGGGCGTCCAGGTCCCTGTCTGGGGGTTGTACAGGTCGGCAGAGTTAACTCGGCCCCCGGCGACGAGCACTTGCCCGTTGGACAGCAGCGTCGCGGTGTGGTCGAAACGGGCGGTGGCCGCGTTCCCGGTGGCCGTCCAGGTCCCCGTCTGAGGATTGTACAGCTCCGCAGAGTTAGTGTAACCGTTGTTATTTATTGCGCCGCCGGCGACGAGCACTTGCCCGTTGGGCAGCAGCGTCGCGGTGTCGTCCTCACGGGCAGTCGTCATGTTCCCGGTAGCCGTCCAGGTCCCCGTCTGAGGGTTGTACAGCTCCGCAGAGTTGAGGACGCCCGAGCTGCCTTGGCCCCCGGCGACGAGCACTTTGCCGCTGGGCAGCAGCGTCGCGGTGTCCTCGTAACGGCCAGTCGTCATGGTCCCGGTGGGCGTCCAGGTTCCCGTCTGGGGGTTGTACAGCTCCGCAGAGTTCAGGACGCCCGCGCCGCCTCGGCCACCGGCGACGAGCACCTTGCCATTGGACAGCAGCGTCGCCGTGTCGTCCTCACGGGCGGTCGTCATGGTCCCGGTGGGCGTCCAGGTTCCCGTCTGGGGGTTGTACAGCTCCGCAGAGTTCAGGACGCCCGCGCTACCTTGCCCGCCGGCGACGAGCACTTTGCCGTTGGGCAGCAGCGTCGCGGTCTGGTCCTCACGGGCGGTCGTCATGCTCCCGGTGGCCGTCCAGGTCCCGGGGGCGGGCGTGATCGCGATGGCAGTCGGGCCGCGGCCCACCGAGATCGGCGGGCCGGCGGTGTTGGTGGCGGTTGCGATCGGGGTCACGCTGTCTGAGCCGAGGTTGGCGACGTAGGCGGTCGTCCCGTCCGGCGTGATCGCGATGGGACCGGGCTCATTCCCGACCGTGATCGGCGGATCGGCGGTGTTGGTGGTGAACCCGAGGATGATCGGAGTCACGCTGTTTGAGCCGAGGTTGGCGACGTAGGCGGTGTTCCCGTCCGGGGTGATCGCGATGGTCTGTGGCTCGGATCCGACCGGGACCGGCTGGCTGTGCGTGGTGTTGGTGTCGGTGTCGATCGGGGTCACAGACGCCGCGCCCTCGGCGTTGAGGACGTAGGCTCTCGTCCCGTCCGGCGTGATCGCGACCGCGTTGGGGCCGCTGCCCACCGTGATCGGCGGGCCGGCGGTGTTGGTGGCGGTCTGGATCGGGGTCACCGTGCCCGCGTCGTTGTTGGCGACGTAGGCGGTCGCCCCGTCTGGTGTGATGGCGATCGCGACCGGAATGCCAAACCCGTTCCCGAACGTGATCGGCGGGCCGGCGGTGTTGGTGGCGGTCGCGATCGGGGTCACGGTGTTCGGCCCCCCGGGCACCGTCGGGCCGCTGTTGACGACGTAGGCGGTCGTCCCGTCCGGCGTGATCGCGATGGGACCGGGCTCGTTCCCGACCTTGATCGCCGGGC
The DNA here is from genome assembly GCA_049509055.1 of Solirubrobacteraceae bacterium. Lineage (GTDB taxonomy): Bacteria > Actinomycetota > Thermoleophilia > Solirubrobacterales > Solirubrobacteraceae > Palsa-465. Next base: position 3,938 of record JBELAG010000333.1, on the reverse strand, counting down.
CCGCGGTGTTGGTGGCGGTCTGGATCGGGGTTACCGTGTCCGAGCCGCCGTTGACGACGTAGGCGGTCGTCCCGTCCGGCGTGATCGCGATGGAATCGGGGGAGCTCCCGACCTTGATCGCCGGGCCTGCGGTGTTGGTGGCGGTCTGGATCGGGGTCACCGTCCCTGAGAGGTTGTTGGCGACGTAGGCGGTCGTGCCGTCCGGCGTGATCGCGATGGAATCGGGGAAGCTTCCGACCTTGATCGCCGGGCCCGGGGTGTTGGTGGCGGTCTGGATCGGAGTTACGGTGCCCGCGTCGGCGTTGACGACGTAGGCGGTGACCGGCGCCGCCTGCGCGACGGCACCCCCGGAGAACAGAACTGCGGTTGCGGTCACCGGCAGCAACGTTCGCCGGGCCAGTACACGTAGGAGCATCACTTCACACCTTTCATTGAGAAAGCGATAGGCCATGAAAGGCCGTTTCGGAGTCGCGGTCTTCGTGGCAGCGAGTCTTGCTCGGCTGGGCGCGCGGCGCACCTGCCGGCGGAGTCCTGCGTTATCGCGCGGGAGGTCTCAGGAGAGCGCCGGCGCGCAAGCCATGGACTCGTCGAGTCCTTCTGGCCAAGCGCGGCGGGCGGGCGGCGCGCCTGAGGTCGGCGATGCGCTCGCCGGCGAGCAGGCGTTCGACGTGGTGGTTCATCAGAGCCCCCTGGTTCAGGTGCTGGATCGCGGGTTGGGATCCGCTCGCTTGCAGGATCCCTCGGCCTGGTTACCGGATGGCAACCAACCGGTAACAAGCCGAGATCGGCGGGCGTCCGGCCGCGTCGACCGACGGGGATAATCACGTCGGTGGCGACCGGGCCGGCGGGCTTACTCCAATTTCGGGTGCTGGGCCCGCTCGAGGTCTGCCGCGACGGTCAGCCGCTCGCGCTTGGGGGTGAGCGCCAGCGCGCTCTGCTCGCGCTGCTGCTGATTCATGCCAACGAGCTCGTGGCGACCGAGCAGCTGATCGACCTGCTGTTCGGTGATCAGCCCTCGACGGGCGCGGTCAAAGCGCTGCAGGTCGCGATCTCGCGCCTGCGCCGCGCGCTCGGGGGCGCAGATCTCGGCGCGGTCGTGCAGACGCGGCCTGGCGGCTACCTGCTGAACGCCGGACGCGACCAGCTTGACGGCGCCGTGTTTGAGCGCCGGCTAGACGAGGGACGGGCGCTGGTGATCGCCGGCGACCCCGCCGGCGGGGCGGCACGCCTACGCGACGCGCTCGCGCTGTGGCGCGGCCCGCCGCTGGCCGATCTTGCGTTGGTCGACTGTCTACAGGTCGAGATCCGCCGATGGCTAGAGCTGCGGCAGGTGGCGGTCATGGAACGCATCGACGCAGACCTCGCGCTCGGCGCCGGCAGCGAGCTGATCGCCGAGCTCGAGACGCTCATCGCCGCTGAGCGGTTGCAGGAGCGGCTGCGCGGCCAGCTGATGCTCGCGCTGTACCGCGCGGGGCGGCAGGCCGACGCGCTTGCGCTCTACCGTGAGACGAGCGAGCTCTTGCGCGACGAGCTGGGGCTTGAGCCGAGCCGGGCCCTGCAGGAGCTCGAGCGCTCGATCCTGCAGCAGCACGCCGCACTCGAACCCGCGCCGCGCGCGACACCGGCGCCGGCGGGCCACCTCCCGGTGCCGGCCACGCCGTTTCTCGGTGGCGCTCGTGAGCTGGCCGAGCTCACCCCTCCTCCTGCGGTGCGGAAGACGGTCACCGTTCTCATCGCCGAGCTTGTCGACGCCACGAGCCCAGGCTGCGAACTTGACCCCGAGGTGCGCGGGCGCGTGCTCTCGCGCTGCCTCGGCGAGCTGCGGACTGTGCTCGAGCGCCACGGCGCCAGCGTCGAGACCCATGCCGGCGATGTCCTGATCGCCGTCTTCGGTACCCCTGCGGTGCACGAGGACGACGCCCTGCGGGCGGTGCGAGCCGCGGTCGAGCTGCGCCGGTCGCTGTCGACGGTCGGCGAGGACCTCGGGCGCGATGATGAGCTTGTGCTCGCCGTCCGGGTTGGGGTCGCGACGGGCGAGGTGATCGCCGAGCAGGGTGGCTTGACCGTGACCGGAGAACCCGTCAAGATGGCCCGGCGTCTGTGCGAGCTCGCCGCCCCATCCGAGCTGCTGATCGGCGCGGGAACCCACGAGCTCGTGTCGGCCGCGGTCACGGGGCAAGCGCTGAGTGGGCACACGTCGGCGAATGGACAGGCGATCGCGGCGTTTCGGCTCGACGACGTTCTCGCCGACGCGTCCGTGCGCGTCCGGCGCTTTGACTCGCCGACCATCGGCCGCGAGCGCCAGCTCGCGGCCCTGCGGACCGTGTTCACGAACGTTGTCTGTGACCGGTCGTGCCATCTGGTGACGGTGCTCGGCGCGGCGGGTGTCGGCAAGTCGCGCCTTGTCGAGGCGCTGGCCGGCGAGTTGCGCGAGTCCGCGACGGTGCTGTCCGGATGCTGCCTGGCATACGGGGAGGGGATCACGTTCTGGCCGTTGGCGGAGGCGGTGCGAGGGCTCGTGGGCAACGCCGAGCCGTCGGCCGCGGCGATTGCCGCCCTCGCGGTCGATGACCCCAAGGCGGTGCTGATCGGCGAGGGTGTGGCGGTCGCGCTCGGAGCACGCGACGCCCCCGGCGCCAGCACCGAGGAGGTCTTCTGGGCCGCGCGCAAGCTGCTCGAGGCGGTCGCGCGGCGGCGGGCGCTGGTGGTTGTCTTTGACGATCTGCATTGGGCCGAACCAACGTTCTTGGACTTCGTCGAGCATGTCTCTGAGCTCGTCCGCGACGCGCCGATCCTGCTGCTGTGCATGGCGCGGCCCGAACTGCTCGATACTCGTCCAGCGTGGGGCGGTGGCAAGCTCAATGCGACCACGGTCCTGCTCGAGCCGCTCGACATGCAGGAGTCGCGGCAGCTGATCGCAAGCCTGCTACGTGACCCGCCGCTCCCGGCTGCTGTCGTGACGCTTGTTGCCCAGGCCAGCGAGGGCAATCCGCTGTTCGCGGAGGAGTTCCTTGCGATGCTGGTAGACCGGGGCGTGCTGCGCGTGCGCGACGGGCAATGGGTTGCGCCGCCCGACCTCTCGCGGCTGCCGGTCCCGCCGACGATCAACGCGCTGCTCACGGCTCGGCTCGAGCGCTTGGCGCCGGGCGAGCGCTCGCTGCTGCAGCGAGCGGCAGTCGAGGGTGCGCACTTCCACCGCTCAGCGGTCTGCGAACTGTCGCCGGACTCACCGCCCGCGACCATCGACGTCGGCCTGGCGAGCCTGGTCCGAAAGGACCTCATCCGATCCGACCGCCCCGACTTTACCGGAGACGACGCCTATCGCTTCCGCCACGCGCTGATCCGCGACGCCGCGTACCGGTCGCTGCCCAAGCAAGCCCGCGCAGAGCTCCACGAACGGTTCGGCTCATGGCTCGAGCAAACCGCCGCAGAGCGGTTGCGCGAGGTCGAGGCGACCGTCGGCTACCACCTCGCGCAGGCCTTTGAACTGCTGCACGAGCTCGGAGTGGACGACGCGCACACGCACGCGCTCGGCGCGCGCGCTTTGCGGCGGATCGAATCCGCGGGCCAGCGGGCCCTGGCCCGCGGCGACCGACCGGCGGCGATCGTGCTGCTCGAGCGCGGCAAGTCGCTGCTTGGCGCCGACGACACCCGAATCGTGGGTCTACTGACAGACCTCGGGACCGCCCTGTTTGAGGCGGGCAAGCTGTCTGCCGCGGACGGCGTTCTTCAACAAGCGAGCCGCCTGGCGCTCGCCGCGAGCGATGAGTGCGCCAACGCAAAGCTGCTCCTCCAACAACAGTTCCTCGCCCTCGAGCGAGCCGCGGACGGCGCGACCCACGATGCGGCTAGGACCGTCGAGCGCGTGATCCCCGTGCTGGCGAGACACGGCGACGAGTACGGGCTCTGTCGGGCGTTCCGACTGCGCGCGCTCGTGC
>JBELAG010000332.1:0-6385 GCA_049509055.1 Solirubrobacteraceae bacterium | reverse complement strand
GGCGACATCGCGATGGCCAGATCCGTCACGGCTGCGGTTGCTCGGGACGATTGCTCGCGCTCGAGCACGCCGCGTCGACTCGCCGGCGGGGGCGATTGCCGCGAAGAGATCGCCCCGGCGGTTCGTCGCCGCTGGCGCTGGCCGCGACCCGTTGCAGATGAGGTTGGCGTGCGGACGGACGAGCGCGGTCGTTGGAGAGGCCGAGGAGATCGGCATGGCGTGCCTGCCAGGCGCCGGAGGGCAGATCGGCTTTCAGAGTGTCCACGGCGCGGTCGACGTCGTCGGCGGCGAATGCGGCGAACACGGAGATCCCCGCTCGGACGCGCGGGTCCAGACACGCGGTAGGACGACGCCAGAACGCGCCGTGGAACCCGTCGGCGCAGTCACGCGGGATCGCCGCCGGGACTAGCTGCACCGGGCCCAGCGTCCTGCAGCTCCCGCTGCCAGGCTCCGGGCGCGCGATAGCGATCCGGGATCAGCCACATCGGGATTCGGCACGCGCGAGTAGCGAGGTAGGGTCGACGGCGAGGCGCCGGGCTGGCCTTGCGGCCAGTGGTTTCCTCGCCGCCGACCTCCGCACCGGACGTGCGACTTCCACCGCATCCGGCGCTCCATGGGCGTATCGCGTGGCTGCCAGTCATCCGAAGGCCTGTTGGACGAGTTCGAGTGCGAGCTGTTCCTCGTGGCTCGCGAGTGGTGCTCGCGGGTCGGTCGCTTCGGCTGGTTGCTAGGCGCGGCGGATGATCCGATGGCCCAGGAACACGAACCCCTCGTCGATGTGGGTGACCGCGGTCTTCTCAGACTCAGCTTCAGTCCGAGTGCCTGCACTCGCTGCCTCAGCTGGCCGAGCAGTGACCGTGCCTGCGGCTCGGTCCCCTTGACGAGCAGGACTGTAGGTCGGATGACCGTGCTTGTGCAGGACGCGGCGTTTGCCGTGCCAGCTGCTCATCTGCGCCCAGTCCGCCATGTACTGGCGGTTCCGGGCAGAGAGAGCGATGTTCGCGAACAACGGCGAAGCGATCCCGCCTTGCGGGGTGCCCGTCATCGTTGGCTGCAGGCCGCCCGTTTCCGTCATCACTCCGGCCTTCAGGAACGAGCGCACGAGCCCAAGTACGCGTTTGTCGACGATCCGCCGCCGCAGTTCCTCGCCAATCAGCGAGTGCGGCAGCTCATCGAACTGCGACGATCAGCGCAGAGTGGGGGTAACGGGTCACTTCCTCTCGGTGACCCGCCCGATTATGGCGGTCGTGGTGGTGGTGCCGTTGGCGTTGCGCGCTATCAACGTGAACGTGGCCGACTCCTTTTCACCCTGGGTGAGGCCAGTCACCACTGCGGCCGGCAGCTTGATGGCGACGCTCTGCGCCTGATTGGCCTTGACGGCGACCTGGACCGGGCCCAGGGTCGCCGTCTTGGACCTCTGCTTGGCGTGCTTGGTCTTGGCGGCGATCACTCGCTTCAGCTTGCCCGCGAGCGTGGCCTCGACGACCTGATTGCAGCGGACGGTGAACGACAGCGTGTCGAGCGCGGGCTTGGGAGCCTTGCCCTTCTTGCCCTTCTTGGCCGGCGGTGCCTGCAGCAGGACAGAGCCGCCGCCCGACGACACCAACGAGCACGCCGCGGCTGGTGTCTTCATGACAGTCGACGTCGTGGTAGTGGCGGCAGGCGTGGTCGTGGTCGTCGTCGTGGTGGTCGCGGCGGGCATGGTCGGCGCGACGGGCGCGCCGCTGATGGTGAATGTCGCGATCACGTTCTGGTCGTAGGGCAACGTCACCGTGCACGTGCCCGTGCCGGTGCACGCGCCGCTCCAGCCGGTGAACGTGGATCCGGCGGCGGGCGTCGCTGTCAGCGTCGCCGACGACTGCGGTGTCTCGCCGGCCGAGCACGTGCCGGGACAGCTGATCCCCGCCCCGCTGACGGTTCCCTGGCCGGTGCCGTCGACCTCCACGGTCAATCGGGTGCCATCGGCCATCTCCTCGGCGAGCGCCGCCTGGGTATCGTCGAGGCGGTCCAGGGTCGGGCCGATCAGCGGGTTGTCCTCGGCGAACTGCGTCGTGGCGGTGCCGGGCGGGTCGGCCTGAGCAGCGAGTGCCGCCGCCGTCCGAGCCGCCCGGACGTTGCCCGTCGTCGACGGGACGATGTGCGGAGTGATCACCGCCGCCAGCGCCGCCACGCGGTCCTGGACGAGTAGCGAGATGCACTGCTCCGGATCGCGGACCGCCGGCCCGCTGGCGCCGACCTCGGCCGCCGCGGCCTGGAGGTAGTTGACGAGCTCGGCCTCCACCGTGCCCCCGGCGACGACTCCGGGCACGTTGCAGCCGTTGGCGTCCGGGGACGCGAAGGGGTCGGACCCCTCGCCGTTGACGAGCGCGTTGAGCGCGTCGTCGCTGGCCAGCGCCTGGGGGAGCCCGAGCGAGATGTAGCCGTTGAGCAGCGCGTTGCCCCCGGCCGCCCGATCGGCCGCCGCCTCGACGTCGTCGTAGTCGGGGTTCGTCCCCTGCGTCAGGTGGGTCCCGTTGATCATGCCGCGGTAGATCGTCTGCTGCAGGCCCGCGAGCGCCTGGTCGAACTGGCCGTCGGCATAGGTGACAAGTCCGGGCGGCGTGGGCTGCTGGGTGCTGCCGCTGTCGACGGCGCCCTCGAGCAGCGAGACGATGTCGGCGTTGTTGCAGCCCCCGCCCACCGCGGTGACGCCGTCGATGTTCTGGTTGCCCAGATCGGGCTGGCAGTAGTTGGCGGTGCCGCTGGCGTCGATCTCGCCCACGGGCTGATCGCTGAAGGATCCCCCGGTGTAGAAGAAGAACAGCGACATGTTGAACGGACCGCCCGTCGCGGTGGTGCCGGGCCCGAACGCCGCCGTGTAGCACGCCGTCAACGTCCCCTGCCCGACGCGCACCGCGTTGAGCACGTCCGGAACCATGAAGGCGAGCTCCTGACCGGTGATGGCCGCCCCGGCCGGGAGGAGATCCTCGCTCCCGTAGTTGAAGTTGTTGCCGAGCAGACCCTCGGTGGTGCACACCGGAACCGTCTGCAGCGAGTTGATCTTGGCGATGTCGCCGAAATCCGGTGGTTGATCGGCTCCCAGCCAGGGGTAGACGCCGGTGTAGGGAATCGGAGCGGATCCGTAGTTGGACCCCGTGAACACGCCTGGGGTGTCGGTGGTCGACTCGATCGTCGCCTCCTCGTTTTCGACGGCGATCGGAAGCGGCGGAGCGATCGTCGTCTGGTGCTTGCGTGCGCCGCCCCAATAGGCGTAGTAGCCGAGCGCGGCGTCGAGGACTTTGTTGCCCGTCCCGGCGATCACGGTGCCGGCGTTGTTGACACCGCTGGGGTCGGCGCCGGCATCGTCGCTGGACAGCTGCGCCAGCGCGCTGGCGATGACCTGTCCCTCCTGGTCGATCGTCTGCAGCTCCGCCAGTCGATCCCGGGTGACATACGACGGGTTCTCCATCAGAAGCTGCCCGAAGGCGCGTGCGGCCGTGGCCCAGTAGTCGGGGTCGGGAAGGCAGATGCCGGCCGCGACATCGGCGCCCGGCGCACACGTCGTCGTCAGCGCTCCAGGCCACGTGACGCTGGACGGCGAGTCGCCGACCCCGGCGCCGAACAGGTTGAAGTAGTTGATGTTGGTGTCGAGGCTGTCGGGGTCGTTGGAGGTGACGAGGCTGTTGGCGTCCAGCGAGTCAAACGGACCCGGCGGGCTCACCTCCGTCTCGCTCACCGCCGTGTTCTCGGCGTCGGAGAGCAGCTGACCGGCCGCCGTGGCGAACTGGCTCTGACCCAATGGCACGCCGTTCTGCTGCTGATAGCCGACGTACTGATCGATCTCCGAACGCAGTGAGTCCCAGTTGGCAGACGCGAACAGGCTCTGGATCTCGTCCTGGAGGTGATCGACCGAGGTCTGCAGCGTCGCCAGGTCGCCGGAGAGGACGTTGAGCGTGCCCTGGACCTCGTTGAGCTGCGTCGTGAGCTTGGAGGCATCGGCCGCGATCTGGCTGGAGATCCCCGCCAACTGCATGCTGACGGCGCTAAACGCGGTCTGGGTGTAGGTCTCGAAGTCATAGAGCTGCTGGGACAGGTTCTGGATCCCCTGCAGGATGATCGTGTTCGGATCCGGGCCGCTGAAGCCGAACCCGAGCGCGTCGCCGATGACGTTGAGCAGCCCGGTCACGGCAGCGACGGGGTCGATCTCCGAGACCGACAGGGTGACCGCGAGCACAGCCACGTCGGAGCCGGCTTTGAACACCTGCTGGAAGCTCTGATAGGCCAGATACTCCTGCTCCTGCTCGGCCACCTGCGCGGCGGCCTGGGACTCGGCGAGCTCCGACTGGCCGAGCGCCTCGTTGGCCTGGTCGAGGGCATTGGCCTCGGCGGCCGTCGCCGCCTGCTGCGCGGTGATCGTGCCCAGCTCGCCGGTCGCGTCGTTCTCCGCCTGGTTCTTGGCGGCCGTACACGCGCTCGACGGTCCGGGCTGGCAGGCGTTGGCGACCATCTGCGCGTCATGCAGAGCGCCCGAGGTGCACGCGCTCGGCGCGCCGCCCGTCGATCCGAGGGGCAGTGCGCAATCCTGGTCGTCGATCGTGGTCACGCCGCCCTCGACGAGGCCCTCGAGCTGACCGACGGTCGTCTGCAGGGACCCGTCGGCGCCGAGCATCCCGACCAGCTGCTGCACGGCGGAGTTTTGCAACGAAGGGTTCCCGTTGAGCAGGGTCCGCGCGTCGTCGAACACGCTCTCGTGGCTGTCCTGCTGCCAGAGGGCGTCGCGCGCCTGGCCGAACAGCTGGTTGGCCTGTGCCAGCGAGGCGCTCGCCGCCAGGACCGACGCCGGGGAGAAACCCTCGAAGGAGATTGTGTCCAGCGAATCGGCCGAGGCGGCGAACCACTGGGCCTCGGCATACCCTGAGTCCGAGGCCTCGGTCAGGGCCTGGTTGTCGACCTGGCCGATCGCGTCGGCCACGTCGGTGGGAGGACCGGAGGCGGTCAGCGCGTTCAGGATCGCCAGGATCCGCTCGTTGCCCGACATGACGGTGAGCGTGGCAGGCGAGATCGCCGGCGAACTGCCCGCGAGCGTCGCCTCGAGCGACTGGATGTCGGACACCGCCTGGCTCCTCGAGAGCGTCGGGTCGGTGATGTAGAGCTGCTGCAGAACCTTCTCCTCGACGAGGCTCTCGGTCCCGCTCGGGACCTGGCTGAGCCGGCCGACGTCGCCGGCCGCGAACAGGACCTGGGCGACCTGTGTGGCGCTGAGATCGACCGGAGTGCCGGCATCGGTCGCGGCGCTCGCCGACGAGGCAGAGGTCACGGCCAGCGCGAGGGCTGAGACGAGGGCGACGATGAGTTTCATGGCGAACGGGCCTCCTGCTGGCCGGAGTCGTGAGCCGGACTCTGTGTCCGGCGTGATCGCGGAGGATGGCCGTAAACACGCCGGGGCACATCGTGCACGCGGACGATCTTCACGGCCGTAATTTACTCGCGGTGGGCGATCTTTAGGCGCAAGATGGCGATCTTTAGACCCCGACTCTCGATCCGCCGGCACGACCGCCCGCCGGGCCGTGGAGCATCCGTGCTGCTATCCGGCACTCTTGTTCACTGCACCCCGCTCCGGAGCCCGACTCGCCGTGAGCCCCGACGTCGACCTGCTGGGGGGCTGCCGGAGACGCGGCGCTCGACGTGGCGGGCACTGACGCGCTGCTGGCAATGGTCGGTCGCGTAGCTGACGCGGGCCCGCGGGGCCGGTTGCGCGGCGCAGAAGTCGTCGAGCAGCGCCGCGGTTCTCGGCGATACCAGCGGCAGGAGCGCTGCTGCGGCGCGTCGAAGATGGCGATCATGGACCCTCGGGCGCTCGCGCCCGACCCACCGACAGGCCCGCGTGCGCGGCACCCCAACGTCGCCGCCGACTTCAACCTCGCCCGTCTCGGCTTTCGATTCAGGCCCGATGCGCTCCACGACCTTCATGGGCGTCCTCGGCGCCTGGGCACGCGATCTGCAGATCATCACTGATTCCGGGCAGGCGATCACGGTCTCGCTTAACGCCGACGACGCCCACCGGATCACGGTCGCTGATCCGACCGAGGTTCCGGTCGGCGGGGTCCGCAGGAGCTGTGGGAACGGTTCGACGTGGCGGTCGCCGAGCTCGATCGGGTGACCGAGAGCCGCAGCATGCGGGCCGTCGGACGCGCGTACGCCGAGCTGTCCGACGTCGCCGCGCAGCTCGCCTCAGCCGTGGAGCGCGAAGACGTCGCGAGTGGGCTGCTGCCCGCTCCCCGGAGCAAGCGTCGGAGATCGGCGTAGCCGGGCGGCCGCCGGACGCGTTGCGGTAGGTACTCGCTCGTCCGCCAGAACCGGTCAGCCCGTGCGGGGTCGGCATTGAAGAGCACGACGCGCCGGCGGG
>JBELAG010000331.1:0-6390 GCA_049509055.1 Solirubrobacteraceae bacterium | reverse complement strand
TCGCCGAACGCCGCCCGGCTGCGGATCTGGAAGCTGATGTGCTGGTAGGCGGTGCCGATCAGTGTGTCGAACGTCCGGTTGAGCGTGTCGGTGAGGATCAGCGTCCCGCTCACGAACGTCACCCCGAGCACGATCGCCACCGCGGTCAGCGCCAGGCGCAGCTTGCGAGCGAGCACCCCTTTGACGGTCACCTTCCGCATCGCTGCTCCGATCGGCCAGGACCCATGTCAGCTTCCGAGCGCGATCATCCGCTCCAGCACCGAGTCGGCCGTCGGGGCGGCCAGCTCGCCCACCGACCTGCCGTCGGCGAGGAACACGACCCGGTCGGCGTACGCCGCCGCCCGCGGGTCGTGGGTGACCATCACGATCGACTGGCCGTGCTCGCTGGCGGCGTCACGCAGGAACGCCAGCACCTCGGCGGAGGCGCTGGAGTCGAGGTTGCCGGTCGGCTCGTCGGCGAAGATGAGATCCGGCCGCGAGATGAGCGCACGCGCGCACGCAACCCGCTGCTGCTGGCCGCCGGACAACTCGCTCGGACGGTGCGACAGCCGGTCGGCGATGCCGAGGCGCGCCACCAGGTACGCATACCAGTCGTGGTCGATCGTGGTCCCGGCGAGGTCGGCGGGGAGGCTGATGTTCTCGCCCGCGGTCAGCGTCGGGATGAGGTTGAACGACTGGAAGACGAAGCCGATGTGGTCACGCCGCAGATGCGTCAGACCCGTGTCGTCAAGGCGCCCGAGCTCCTGCTCGCCGATGTACGTCGCGCCGGAGGTCGCCGTGTCGAGCCCCGCCATACAGTGCATCAGCGTCGACTTGCCCGAGCCCGAGGGGCCCATCACCGCGGTGAAGCGGCCGCGCTCGAACGCGACGGTCACGCCGCCGAGCGCCCGGACGACGGCCTCGCCGGCGCCGTAGGTCTTGACCAGATCGACCGCGCGGGCCGCGGGCGTCGCGTCGGGACGGTCTCGATCGACTCCGCGGGCGTGAGTGTGTTGTTCGTTTGCGGTCATCATCGCGTGAGGCAAGCTTGCTCCTCGCGCGCGGCGCTGACCAGCCGGGTACCCGGAGTCTCGCCCGGTAGGGCTAACCCCACCACGACCATGTATCAGGCGCGCTCACCGGCGCTCTGTCCTGCCGAGCCCGGCGCGACCGGCGTGGGGCCGTCACAACGTCCACTCAAGGCGAGGCAACACATGGCAGACCAGAACGGCACCGCGGCGCAGGCGTCCGCGAGCGGCATCGGCGCGGCCAATCCGCTGACGATCGCCGAGCTGAAGCTCGGCCGCAAGCTCGACCCGCGCGCTGCGGACCTTCCGCAGATCCTGTCCAGCGCACTCGGAAAGCCCTACGAGCAGCTGTTTGATCCGAAGTTCGGCTCGCCGGTGTTCGCCGGCCTGCGATCCATCCACCTGCCGCCGGTCATCGGCCGGCCGGTCGTCCATGCTCCGACCGCCGCGCGCGCGACCGCGGTCGCCGAGGCGACCGCGCCGGCGCTGACGACGTTTCGGCCGGTTGTCATCCCGCCCTGGTGGCCGGGGCTGTTCACCGATCTGAAGTACGCCGTCAAGGGCCAGTTCATCGTCGACGTGCCGTCCGCGACCGCTCCGGTCCAGGGCGCGCTCGCCGACTGCTGGCTGATCTCGGCGATGGCATCGGTCGCGTGGTGCCATTCCGACGCCATCTCCGAGCGCACGCTGGTCAACGGCAACGGCGTGGTGCTGTCCGACGGCGCCGACTACGAGTTCACGTTCCACGCCTCGCCGACATGGAGCGCGGGGAAGAACCTGTCGGTCAAGGATGACATCCCGGTGTCCTCGTCGGGGCTGTTGATCTACGCCTCATCGAGCGTCGCCGGCGAGACCTGGCCGGCGAACGTCGAGAAGGCGTTCATCGGCATGCGCGGCGCGACCGGGTTCCTGGAGCCGTCGAGTACCAACTACGACGAGCTCAACTACGGCGACGCGGCGTGGGCGGTCGCGTCGCTGGTGGGTCGCGCGCCGTACTACTACAACGCCAACGATCCCAACGCCTGGGCGCTGATCAACTCCCGCTGCAGCAACGGTCGCGCGGTCGATCCGATGACCGCGTGGACGTACGGCACGGCGCCCGCCGGCCTGAGCTACGACGGCAGCGGCGTCGTCGGCAACCACGCCTACTCGATCCTCGGCACCGAGACCTCGGGTGGGACCGACTACGTGGTCCTGCGCAATCCGTGGGGCTTCCACGAGGCCACCGTCAGCACGCTCTCCGGTTCATGGCAGGGCCTCACGCTCCCCGGCGACGGCGTGTTCGCGCTGGCGCTGGATGAGTTCGCGAGGTACTACGCCGGGTTCGGCGGGGCCTGACCGCCATCGCGCTCGCGATACCGACGCCCCCGGGCCGGTCGACGCCGGCCCGGGGGCTCAATCCAGGGCGGCCCCGGACGATCACCATGGACATGACGAGGCGCGACGCGGTGAGGGTCAACCTGTTCGCCGGCGCCACGCTGACCGGCGCCGACGGGTCGCTTCGCTGCGCGGTGACCAACCTCTCCGCCGCCGGGGCGATGCTGACCGTGACCGGCCGTCTGCCCCGGCCGCCCCTGCGGCTCGCGATGGAGGTCGGCGGCGAGACGCTGGAGCTCGCGGTGGAGGTCCAGCGCGTGCCGCCGGGGGGCGAGGTCGCAGTCGTGTTCCACGGTCCCGGTTCCGAGCGGCTGCACGGCCTGATCGCCGCCGAGCAGCGCCAGGCGCTCGCTCGCGGCCAGCTCAACGTCAGCGAGCGCCGCGGGCGGTCCTCCCGGGGCCTGCGGGGAGAGGTCATCGGGCCGTCCCCGGTCCCGCCGTCGTAACTGACGGCACCCGCCGGATGGCGGACTCGTCAGGGGCCGGCCGGTCGGCTGCGTGCGCGCCAGTGCTCGGGGAGGGCAGGATGCTCGAGGAAGACGACGTGATCATCGGTCCCCGAGGCTGCGATGGCATCCCAGACGCGCTGCAGGGCCTGCTCGCGGTCCTCGGCGTCGAGCGCGACCTCGAACGCGCCCGTGTCGTCGGGCGCGCCCACCTCGGCGCCGGGCAGCGCAGCGGCGAGCTGCTCGCGCGCCTCGCGATCACGCGGGGTTCCCGGGTGCAGCATCAACATCGCGATCACCTCCCGTTGCGCCATGGGCCGTGGTCTACCACTGCGGATCGCATCGGTAAACCTCTGGCTCTGGGCCGTCGCGCGCCAGTGCGCGCGACGGCGGGGGCTCCCCCCCGAAGCCGGCCGGCGCCGCCAGCTCACCCCAGCAGCGCGGTCGGGCGCTGGCCGGCGACGATCGACAGCACCCCGCCGGCGCTGACCTCGTCGACCAGGTTGTTGGCGGTATCGGCGACGTAGACGTCGCCCGACGCGTCCACCGACACGCCGGTCGGCTGGTCGAGCATCGATCGGAGCGCCGGTCCGGCGGTCGGAACCCCGGGCGCGCCGGTGCCGGCGACGATCGAGAGCCGGCCGGCGGTGGTGATCTCCTCGATCTCGTCGTTGCCGCGGTCGGCGACGAACACGTCGCCCGCGGCGTCGGTGGCCACGCCGTCCGGCGAGTTGAACCGCGACTGCGTCGCCGGGCCGGGCGTCGGCAGGCCGGTGCCCCCGCCCAGCACCCCGGCATAGATCGAGAGCGTGCCGGCGCTGTTGACCTTCTCGATGACGTTGTTGCCGTCGGCGATGTACAGGTTGCCGCTGCGGTCCACGGCGACATCCTGGGGATAGTCGAGCATCGACCGGGTCGCCGGTCCGGGCGTCGGAACCCCGCTGGCCGACACCTCGCCGGCGACGATCGACAGCCGCCCCTGCGCGGTGACCTTCTCGACCACATCGCCGGTGCCGAACTGCACGCCCTGGTCGGCGATGTAGACGTTGCCGTGCTGGTCGACCGCCACCCCGACCGGCCCGGTCAGCATCGATCGCGTCGCCACCCCGGGAGTCGGCGAGCCCGACCGCCCGGGAATCCCGGCCACGACCGACAGGGTGCCGCTCGGCGTCACGCGCTCCACGACGCTGTTGCCGAAGTCGGCGATGTACAGGTCGCCGCCGGTCGACACGGCCACTCCGACCGGGTAGTCGAGATCGGACGAGGTCGCCGCCCCCGGGGTCGGCGTGCCGAAGTTGCCGGTGCCGGCCACGATCGTGGCCTGACCGGCGGCGCTCACCCGCTCGATCACGTCGTTCTCGAAGTCGCTGATGTAGAACGCTCCGCCGCTCCCCGCGGCGACGCTCTGAGGAGCCTGGAGCGACAGCCCGAGGGCCGGAGTCGCCGCCGTCGCGCCGGGGGCCGACGCCAGGGCGATCCCCCCGGCGATGATCGTCGCCCGCATCGCTCGCATCGCCCGCACCGACCCAAGCCCTGCCTGACGTCGTTGCCGTGCCATCGCCCTGTTCATCGCAGTCACCCCTTCTCAGTTGCGGCCGCTGCTCGGCCGCCAACGCCGAATCGGGCCCGATCTCACCCACAGAACGGCCCCGCTCAGCAGCGATTTCCGGCTGGACGCCCGCCGCGGCGGATTTATTGTGTCCAGGCCAGGGCAGCCCGAACCGGCGTCAGCGCCCGAGACCGACCAGGGCGCCGCTGAACGCCGGCATCGTCACGCGGTAGCCGCGGTGTGACCACGACACCCGGGACACCCGGAACCTGCCCCGCCAGCGCCCGGCGCCGTCGATCTGTTGCCCCGCCAGCGTGACGCGCGACTCGGTGAGGATCGACGCCGCGAGCAGGCGCTGCACGGACGCCGGGCCGCGGTCGGCCAGCGCCAGCGTCACCGTCTCGCGGCCGGACCCGGTGTTGAGCAGCACGATGTTGAGCCGGCGGCGGCCGACGCGCACCGCCCATCCGCTGACGCCGGCGCCGGACGGCTCTGAGACGGTGGTCGCAACCGGGCGCGCGTCGGCGCCGAGCGCCCGCGCAAACAGCAGCATCCCGTAAAGCAGCGGGCGCGGTTGCACGCCTGCCGCGGTCAGATAGAAGGGGGCGTTGAGCGCGGTCGGGCGCATCTGCACGTTGACGCCGGTCACGCCGGTGGCGAGCGCGGCGAACAGGGTGTCGGTTCCCCACAGCGCGCTGGCGAACGAATCCGAGACGCCGAGCGTCCCGCCGCAGGTCACCGAGTTGAGCTCATCCCAGCGGATCGGCAGATGCTCGGCGCGGGCGAGCGCGACCGACCGCGCCAGCGAGTCGGCCAGCCCGACGGAGGCCGCCGGGCGCAGCAGGCGGGTGATCGTCGGGTACAGCGGCGAGTCGGTCCGCGCGCACGCCGACAGGGCATAGCGGTGGACGGTGAGCATGCCGAGCTCGGGGCGGTCGGCGGAGACGAGACGGCTGAGGTAGGAATAGTCGGCCACCGGGTTGGCGAGAGCCGGGCCGGCGAGCGGCACCGCGTCGCCGCGCGCCCGCAGCGCGTCGGCGTAGTCGGCGAAGCGCTGCGCGTACAGCGCCGGGCTGAACGTCTGCGGGTAATAGGCGGGGTTGCCGCGCAGCGCGTACCGGTAATAGTCGGGCTCGTTGCCGATCTCCAGCGCGGCGATGCTGTCGCGCGGCAGGTCGTGGATCGCGGCGGCGGCCATCTCCGCCTCGCCGCCGGGCACGTCGGCGGCGAGGTTGAGATCGAGGATCACCCGCAGGTGCTCGGTGCGGACGAGGGCCGCGATCTGATCGAGGCTGCCGGGCGTGAGCGCCGTCGCCTTGGCCGGGAGCGCTGACCCGATCGCCGGCGCCCACAACGAGTCGTCGGCCGACAGGCCGCCGATGCGCAGGATCAGCGGGCTGCCGTCGGTCGGCGCCAGCAGCGACAGCACCCGGTCAAACAGCCGCGCCCGGCGCTCGTAGACGGGGATCGAGAGGTACTCGGTGGCCAGCCCGAGGAACGACGGCGGCACGACGGGTCCGGGACGCGACGCGATCCCCACCACCACCGACGACGACCGGCCGCGCGCGGCGATCGCGCTCGCGGCCGGGGCGGGTGCAGCGATCACCGCCGGCCCCGCCAGCCCCGCCGACGCCAGCGCGACCGCCACCGCCGAGCGCCACCGGTGAGCGTGTCGGCACACGATCGGCGACCCGGCGCGTCGCGGCTTCTGAGTCAGCCCGCGGCGCCGGACGAGCCCGACGAACTGCCCGCCGAGCCGCCGGAACCATCCGCGCCGCCCGAGCCCCCGGATCCGCCTGAGCCCCCGTTGACGCGGCCGCCGCCGTTGCCGCCCTTCTGCGCCGGGCCCTGGTCGTCGATGTTGACGAGCATCAGCGGGCCGCGGGCAGCCTGGTAGTAGTCGACGTCGACCTTGTCGCGGACCGCGAGGCCGGCCAGCCGGGCGGCCGTGGTGACGTGCAGCTTCAAGCGGCCCTGGCCCGCCACGCTGACGGTGAGCAGGTCGTGACGG
>JBELAG010000330.1:0-6411 GCA_049509055.1 Solirubrobacteraceae bacterium | reverse complement strand
TCAAGCTCTGCGGCGTGCTGCTCCAGCTCGGTCCTGACCCTGCTCTTCGCGGTTCTGCTTCTCGTAGTCGTAGGCATGGCGATCTCTTTCGCTGGTGCCTACACAGTTCCTCGGACAATCCCCTCTGGGGCATCGCAACTCCTCAACGTTGAGCGTTGCGACAACCGGTTGAATTCACCCAATCATCGTCGCGGAGTACGCGGGCGCCTATCTGCCGTAGGAGAGGGATGAGGTCATCCAGCACATCCTTATGGATGGCGGCCACGCTCTCTTCGCCCACCAAGACGATGGCGCGGCGAATTCCGAGCATTCTGCGGAGTCGTAGGAGGTCCCTCGTCACACCGAACGTTCGAGTGTGGTCCCGTCCCTGCTCGTCGACGAGAAGTGGCGCGCCCAGAAAGGCGGCCTCGCTCGCCTTGAACAAGAAGGTGCTATCGATGAGAAAGAGCTCGTCGGCTCTTACCATTCGCGATAGACTCCCGAGCGGAGGTTGGTCGAGTCTTCGAAGAAATCGACGTCCCAGATCTTCTTTCCTGCTCGCCTCGGATTCTCCTTGAAGTAGGCATTCCTGTCGGTAAAGTGGGACGAGACAGCCGTCTTGAGGTCGACGACAGACTGGTAGTCGGAATGATGAATCACAGCGCGCTTCATGCCGCTGAAAACCGCCTCAAGCACGTCGAGAAACTGCGACGAGGTCGGGAGCGGCACCAGATGTATCATCGCACCAAAGCCGCTCGCCGAGGTCTGTGCATTAAATGCATCCAGCCATTCGATGAGCGATGTCGAACTGTGCCATGAGGCTGCATCCCAGGTAAGGAAGATCCTGGCAACATTCGCGTGCTGATTGAACAGTATTTCGATCAGGTCGATCATCGACTGCGTGTCCTTGGCTGGACTGAAGAACCAGGTGACCTGATTCGCAGTGGCACTCAAGGCGCCAGCCATAGTGACGGAGCCTTTGTGCGCCTGCATCTGTGGGACGGTTGGAACATCGCCCTTGGCAGCGAACGTGCGGCCGCCGTACTTCTTGACGCGCAGCGGCCCGAGTTCGTCGATGAAGAAGAAGAGCTCGTCGGGCTTGAGAGTCTGAAGGGTGTTAAGAACCTGCTCGACCTTCTCTCGGTATTCGGGGTCTGTGCTCGTCAGGACGCGGCGTGCCTTCTTGATCGAGTAGCCGGCCTGTCGGAGGGCGCGGCTTACGCTGGCTTCAGACACTTGCTCGCCGTACTTGCCTGCGTAAGCCTTCGCCAATGAGCGGCGATTCCAACTCGCCCGGTTGATGCCAAAAGACCGAGGGCGCTCATGAAGGATGTCCAGAAGGCGCTTCCTTCGAATCTCGGCTGCTGCTTCGCGTTTCCCCGGGCTCCGATTCTTTCTGGGCGGATCCAGTCCGAGCATCCCACGGTGATTGAATGCCAGGATCCATCGTCGAAGGACGTTGACGGGACGTTCAATCTTCTCGGCGATCTCCTCCAGCGAGAGATTGCGGTTCTCCAGGACCGTGACAGCCTTCTCCCATGGTCTCTTGTCATTGGACTCGCGCCACTTGAGGAGCGTTGCGTGGTCCTCTGCGCGCACGAATCGGACGACGGACGACGTATTGCCACATGACCGAACTCGGTTGATTGTCGGGGTGGTCTCCTCGATGCGGCGTCGATCACGCCGAGAAAGCTCGCCGGAGTCTTGATGAAGGTTCCTGCTTCGATGCGAGACAAGAAATGGAAGCGGCTTGTCGCCTCTGTGAGGCGAGGCCTCCAACAGTGTAAGCCTAAAGAGATGGCAACGGCCGAAATCGAACACGAAGTAAAGGGTCATACTCGGCGACAGGTTCAGGTAGTGCAGCCGAATCGCGCACGAGACGCATGGGTTGACTGCGTCCACAACAAGGAAGTCCGTGCAATCCGGATCTCCCATGTGGACGTAGACGGTGTCCGCAATGTGGAATTCGTAGAGGTGATATTCATCCCAACCGAGGAGATCAATAATGACCGATGCGAACTGCTCGAGAGTGAGTCTGTCGGATATGACGAATACGCGGTCCCAGTTCTTGAGTGGAGTCGGTGGGGAGGGGCCGTCGGGTAATGCGCCGATCTGATCTGGAAAGTACTCAAGACGAAAGGTGAGTGCATTCGGGGCGCGGCTGTGATGTTTCACTTCGGATGCGGGTTCGTGTGCCGTGGCAACGGCCATTTGGAAGGCGCCCGGCAGTGCCAGTTGCTTCACCATTGGCGGTACCTCGAGTTTCGTGAGGTTCGCTTGATCTGACGTCGATGTCGTGAGCCGGGGTGTGGACGGTGGCTCATCGCGCGTGGACCAGGCCGCAGCACTTCTTGTACTTGGCGTCGCTGCCGCACCAGCATGGCGCGTTTCGTTGCGGTGGCCAGGGCTTGCCGATGTCGCGGTCGAGGAGCGTGGTTGAGTAGCTCGCGCGGGTGTCGGATTGCTCGGGGTCCCGATCGTGCTCGGTGCACCAGGCGAGGTACTCGTCGACCTGGATCGGGGTGAGCGAGAGGCTTTTGACGCCTTGGGCTTTGAGATCGCGCAGCATCAGCTCGAGTCGTGCGCAGTACGTCTCGTACGGTCCGTGCGCGTAGTCCTCGGCGAAGCTCGGCCATGTCTGTAGCGCGCGCGGGTACTGGTCGGCCGGGAACCACGCGGCGCCGATGTGCGTCTGCTGCGGCGAGAGCGGCCGCGGCAGGAACTCTCGCCCGGCCTCGCGATCCTGCTGCTCCTCGCGCTCGATTAGCTCGTCGGCGCGGAGCTGGAGCTCGTCCGGCGGAAAGCCGAGGACGTCCATCGTCTGCCCCCGCTCCCCGGTCAGGTACCACGCGATCTCGGCCTCCTCATCACCGGCCGCAAGCGCGAGCTCGAGCCCCTTGGTCTGCCACGGCAGCGCCTTGTTGTGCAGCCCGACCCTGGTGTAGGCGTCGCTCGCAGCGGAGTGGACCCACGGGTTGTGAGGATCGTCGCGTTCGGCCTGCGCCCAGGCGTCGTCGGCGTCCCGGTCGCGTCCGAGGCGCAGCAGCAGATCGGCGATCAGCGCCTGCGCGCTGGGATGATCATCGAGCTCGCCGTCCCAGCCGGCAGCGACCGCCTGTCGCATCGCGTGGATCGCGTCCTCGAACCGGCCGAGCTTCTCGCAGGCGTCGGCGAGCTCGTCGAGATACCCCGCACGGTCTGGCTGCGCGTCGGGCAGCGCGAGCGCGGCAGTGATCAAGCGAACGCGCTGATGATCGTCAGCACGCTGCCGAGCGGCGTCGAGCTCGCGGTTGATGCTCCGAAGATCCCGCACGCGCGAAGGCTACCCGTCCGTGCCGGGCGCCCGGGCCCGCGCAGGAGGGTTGGCGGCGACCCCCGAATCCAGACCCCAATTCCTTGTGGGGGATGTGCGGTCAGTCGTCGCCAGCGGCGATCTCCGGGGTGCGGCGGACGACTCGCTCGATCAATCGGGTTCGGACGGTGTCGAGTTCGGATAGGTCGCCGAGGTCCGCGGGCACCTCGTCGGTGATCTCGACGGCTGGGAGTTCCGGCGGCGGTGTACCCGCCTTCCAGGTCGAGACGGCGATCGGCGCATACACGCGGTGCAGCGCGAGCTTGGCAACGGTCTCGTTACGGTCAGCGCAGAGGATGATCCCGACGCTCTCACGATCGTCGCCGAGGCGCAGCTGCTCGTCGACGGCGTTGAGGTAGAAGTTCATCTTCGAGACGAACTCGGGCTGGAACTTGCCGATCTTCAGTTCGATGACGACAAACCGCCGCAGGGCGTGGTGGTAGAAGAGGAGGTCGAGGAAGAACTCTTGGTCGCCGACGAGCAGCGCTCTCTGGCGGCCGTAGAACGCGAAGCCCGTGCCCAGCTCGAGCAGGAACTTCTGGATGTCGGCGATCAGCGCCTGCTCGAGGTCGCGCTCCTGCGCGTCTTCGCCGAGCTCGAGGAAGTCGAAGACGTAGGGATCCTTCGTCGCTTGTAGAGCTTGGTCGGCGTCGGCGGGCTCAAGCGCGGCGGCGAAGTTGGTCACCGCTGCGCCCTGGCGCTCGTGCAGCCCCAGGGCGATCTGCCCCTGCAGCTGTCGCACGGACCACCGGTTCTCGGCGGCTTTGGCTGCGTACCAGAGGTACAGCTTGGGCTCCTCAGCCCACGCGTCGAGGAGCACCTGGTGATGGGACCAGCCGATTTGTGCAGACAGCGTCTGCACTTTCTCGGCCTCGGGCCACACCGCCGCAAAGCGGCGCATGTAGAACAGGTTGCGGCGCGAGAAGCCGCGCGCCGAGCCGGTCTCGGCGCGCAGGTCCGCGGCGATCCGCCCGACGATATCGTCGCCCCATCCCGCGGCCTGCTGCTGGGCGAGGATGTCTCGGCCGATCGACCAGTAGAGCATCACGAGCTCGGTGTTCAGCGCTCGCGCGGCCCGCGCCTGCGACTCACGGATCCGCTGCTTGAGACGATCCACGAGCTCGCGATAGGTCGACGATGACGCGACGGCTTCCACATCGACGCCGCGGCGAGGAACAGGGAGATCAGGCATCGCTTCACGGTACGCGCTGCCGCGGACCCACCACCGAACTGCCGTAGCTGTTGGGCCTCGCACGTTCTCGCTCTCACCCCCCTATCTGGGACGCCGGGGCCGCCCGTCGTGCCTATATCGTCCAGCCGATGGTCGCGCTCAGCACGTTAGGTCTATCCACGCGGGTTGATCGACCCTCCCGTCGAGGTCGAGCTGCCGGCCAGCCCGCCGCGGCTATATGAGAAACGGGTGTGGGATCCCGCCGAGCAGTACTGGGGCCGAGCCCGACGACATGCTGGAGATGTGTCTGGTGAAGGTGATCGCGGCCGGTCCGCGCCTTGAGTTCGAGTTCGAGCAGCTGCTGCCCGGTGGGGAAGATCCCGACGCGTCAGACCCGATCCTCGACGCGATCGAGCTGCGTGACCACGGCCACCCCGATCGCGCCCGCGCGCTACTGGAGGGATTGATCGAATGGGACGCGCGCTGCATCGACGCGCACGCGCACCTGGGAGGCCTCGCGCTCGAGCACGACGACCCGACGGCGGCGCAGGCGCATTACGCGACCGGCGTGCGAATCGCGGAATGCTCGCTGCCGGAGGACTTCAGTGGCGTGCTCGGCTGGTGATGGATCGACAACCGCCCCTTCCTCCGCTGCCTGCACGGCCTGACGCTCAGCACCTGGCGCCCCGGGCACTTCACCGAAGCGCACGAGCTGTGCTGGGCGCTGTTGTGGCTCAACCCGGCCGACAACCAGGGAGCACGCGCGTTGCTGCCCGACATCGCCGCCGCCGCACCGTGGCCCGAGCGGCGCTGACCCGGGTGTGCCCGGTCTGACGTCTGCATCCCATTGGCGGTCGCCAAAGCGGGTCGCCGCTGCAGAGGCTCCAGCGGCGCTGTCGGCGATACCGACCACGACACGAGCCGCTTCCGCTCTCGCCGGCAATGCAGTAGCCGTCGTGGCCGAGTCCGCCGTCTGCTCGCCCGACCCGCGCGGTACTGCCGCCAGCAAGCGCGCAACGGGTCGGCGACCTTCAGCGCTCGCGTTCACAGACGGCCAGGCGCAAGGGCGCATCCGCATGTCAAACGACATTGACGCCAAAGCGTCGACAAAGGGTTCAGGCAACGCCGAAGGCGTCGGCGACGGCCGCCGCCCAGGCCCCGTACAGATCGATGACAGTGGATGGCGCGGGCCAGTCTCCGGCCTGTAGTCGCGTGAGCGCTTCGCCGCCGCGCCGACGCGCGTGCGTGCGCGACCAGTCGTACGAGGACGGCGCCGCGCCGTAGCGCGCTCGCCACGCGCGCATCGCTTCGCGAACCCGTTCCCGGCTCCATTGCGGCGCGATCGCGCCGGGATGGCAGCGCTTGCAATACGCGTAGGCGTCGCCCTTGCCGTTCCGTGGCTGCGTGTCAGCGCCGCAGCCGCGGCACACTCCCCGGTAGCGCGCCTTGACCGCGCGTGCCTTCTCGCCGTTTGGATCGTAGAGATACGCCTTGATCGTCGCTTCTGCGCGTCCCAGCCGACGAGCGATCTCCGCGATCGACAGACCCTCCTGGTCGCGGTAGTGGCGCGCGAGTTGCGCCGCACGGCGCCGCTCCATGACCCGGTCGAGCATCAGAACCCCTGACCCACAGGACGTGCTGGACCGCCGAGTCGGGCACAAAGAAAGGTCCGCCGGAGGAGGATCTTTCCTCGTGGCGCCCGGGTGGGCAGGTGACTCCGGGGCTCGCAACCTCCTGCCGTTGCCTCCCGTTCCCGGCTGAGTCCTTTGTTAGCATCAGACGGGTCAGCTGAGGTAGGGCCTCGGCGAGGTGCCTTTCGGTCCTTTTCCGAGACCCCCCTCCCGAACCCGGCGTGACCATTTCTGATCACCGGGCTCTCCAGCGGCTATTCCGTGTTTGACGCGGTTGG
>JBELAG010000033.1:0-26290 GCA_049509055.1 Solirubrobacteraceae bacterium | reverse complement strand
ACTACGGCGTCGGCGCCTACCTGCGGCCGACCGACGACGCGCGGCGCGCCGGGGTGCGGTTCGCCAGCGAGTGCCTGGCGCTGGCCAACGTCCCCGACGACGACGCGCTCGCGGCGCTGCGCGCGCCGGGCGGGCTGTCGGTGACCCATTCGGCGTGGAAGGCCGGCGTTCCCCGCGACGTCGGCGCCGGATGGGACTTCGACGACGTCCGCGACCACTATCTCGCGCTCCTGTTCGGGGTCGACCCCATCGCCCTGCGCAGCATCGATCAGGAGCGCTACCTGGAGCTGTCGCGCGCGGTGAGCGGCGAGCTGATGGCCGAGGTGCTCGGGGAATGGCGCCGCGCCGCGTCGCCGTGCGCGGGCGCGCTGGTGCTGTGGAGCAAGGATCTCCTCCCCGGCGCCGGCTGGGGCGTGCTCGATCACCGCGGCGAGCCCAAGGTCGCCTTGCACCATCTGCGCCGCGTGCAGGCCCCGGTCGCGGTGTGGACGACCGACGAGGGCCTGGGCGGCGTCCTCGCCCACGTCGCCAACGACGGTCCCGAGCCGCTGATGGCGCGGTTGCGGGTGGCGCTGTACCGCGACTTCGCGGTGCGCATGCAGGAGGCCACGCGGGAGCTCTCGCTGCCGGCCCACACCTGTGCCGAGTACAACCTGGAGGCGGTGCTCGGACGTTTCGTCGACATCGCCTGGGCGTATCGCTTCGGCCCCGCGGCGCAGGATCTGGTCGCGGTCAGCGTCGAGCGCGACCGCGACGGCGCAACCGAACTGCTCTCGCAGGCCTTCCGCTGCCCCGCCGGGCGCCCGACCGCGGTCCGCACCGCAGACGAGCTGGGTCTGAGCGCCCGGCTGCAGACCGGCGCGGGCGGCGAGCTGGCGGTGAGGGTGGCGAGCGCGCGGTTCGCCGACGGCGTCCGCGTCAGCGTCTCCGGCCATGTCCCGGCCGACGACGCGTTCGGCGTCGAGCCCGGCCACGAGCGCGTCGTCGCGCTCGCGCCCGCGGCCCCCGGCGATCCGCGCGCGCGCAGCGATCCGCCCGCCGCCGGCACCGGGGTGCTGACCGCGCTCAACCTCGCCGGCCGGGCGCGGATCGCGCCGCTGGGCGCCGAGCCGGCCACGTCCTGAGGGCGGCGGCGGCCCGCGGTAGCCTCACCTTCATGCCCCGGACCGCCGACCGCACCGCCGACGGCCGCTGGCTCGACGCCCGCGCGGCGGCGCGGCTGGAGCGCCGCGTCGCGGAGGGCCTGCGCCGCGCCCGCTCCTCGGGAGCGCCGACGCTGGTCAGCATCACGACGATGCTCGCCCGCGGGGCCGATCCGAGCGCCGTGGTGGCCGGCTCTCGCCGCGCCGGGGAGCCCTGGTTCTGCTTCGAGCAGCCCGACCGCGACGGCGCGGCGCTGGCCGCGCTCGGCTCGGTGCGGGCGCTGGAGGCGAGCGGCCCCGATCGCTTCGCCGAGGTCCAGCGGCGCTGGCGGGCGCTCGCGGCGCACGCGGTGTGCGACGGCGGGGAGTCAGACGGCCCCGGCGGCTCGGGCCTCGTCGCGCTCGGCGGGTTCGCGTTCGCGTCCGCCGGCGGTGCCGCGCCCCAGTGGAACGGCTTCGCCCCGGCATCGCTGCTCGTTCCCGAGCTCGCGCTGGTGCGCCGCGCGCAGCGCACCTGGCTGACCCTCAACGTCGATCTCGCCCCCGACGACATCGCCGATGACGCCCTGCGCCGGGTCGCCGGCCGGCTCTCGGAGTTGCGCGCCGAGCCGCTGGCGCTGTTCGATCCCTCGCCGGTCGGCGCCTACGAGGTGGCCAGCCCGATGCCGCCCGCCCACTACGAGGAGGCGGTCGCGCGGGCTGTGCAGCGGATCCGGGCGGGGGAGATGGAGAAGGTCGTGCTGGCCCGCGAGGTCGAGGTCCACGCTCCCGCCGGCCACGATCCGGCGGCGGTCTACGGGCTGCTGCGCGAGGCCTTCCCGAGCTCGTTCGTGTACGCCGTCGGCCGCGGCGACGCGACGTTCATCGGCGCCAGCCCGGAGCTGCTGATCCGCCGCGAGGGCCAGCGGGCGAGCACCGTCGCGCTGGCGGGATCGGCGCGGCGCAGCGCCGATCCGGCGGTCGACGATCATCTCGGCGAGCAACTGCTGCGCAGCGACAAGGACCGGGAGGAGAACGCGATCGTCGCCCGGCGGATCGCCCGGACGCTGCGCCCCCACGCGGTGTGGGTGACCGCCGCGCCCGAGCCGGTGCTCGTGCGGGTCGCCAACATCCAGCACCTCGCCGCGCCGATCCGGGCCCAGCTCGCGTCGCCGATCGGAGCCGTCGAGCTCGCCGGCCGGCTGCACCCGACCCCGGCGGTCGGGGCCGAGCCGGCCGCGGCGCTCGACGTGATCCCGGCGCTGGAGGGCTTTGACCGCGGCTGGTACGCGGGGCCGGTGGGGTGGACCGACGCGGCCGGCGACGGCGAGTTCTGCGTCGCGCTGCGCTGCGCGCTGCTGCGCGGATCGGTCGCGCGCTGCTATGCCGGCTGCGGGATCGTGCGCGACTCCGACCCTGCCGCGGAGCTGGCGGAGTCCGAGGTCAAGCTGCAGGTGATGCTGCCGGTGCTGTCGGGCTGAGCGCGCCGAGGGCGCGCAGCCCGGCGTCGGCGAGCCGGCGGTGGCGCTCGAGGTTGGCGGCGCGGTCGGTGTGGACCTCGATCAGCTGCGCCGCGCCGAGGGCGTCACGCAGCTGCCTCGCGGTGCGCGCCGGCGCGTAGCGCAGGCCGTAGAGCGCGGCGGCGTGCTCGAAGCGCAGTCCGTGCGGCGTGGCGATGTGCTCCTCGAAGGCGTCGTGCTGGCCGCTGACCGGGAGGAAGTGGAAGATCCCGCCGCCGTCGTTGTTGAGCACGACGATCGTGATCTCGAGCCCGAGCCGCCGCGCGGCGAGCAGCCCGCCGAGGTCATGGGCGAGCGCGACGTCGCCGATCAGCAGCACGACCGGACCGTCGGACACCGCGGCGACGCCGAACGCGGTCGAGACGAGGCCGTCGATCCCGTTGGCGCCGCGATTGGACAGGACGCGGGGGAGGTCGTCGCCGGCGGGCAGGTAGAGCTCGATGTCGCGGATCGGCATCGAGGAGGCGACGAACAACGTCGCGTCGGGCCCGAGTGCCTCGCCGAGCAGCCTCGCGACGGACGGCTCCGACAGCCCGTCGTCGTCGGCGGTGAGCTCGGCCTCGATCGCCTCGGTGACCGCGGCGTCGGCCGCCCGCCAGCTCGCCAGCCACGTGCCGGCGTCGGGCGCGCCGGTCGGCGAGGCGGTCGCGGCCGCTGCGGTCCAGGCCCCCAGCGTCGCCGCCGGATCGCCGGCGACGAGCTCGGAGACGACGCCCGCCGGGTCCTGCCAGGCGGCCTCGCCGTCGAGCGTGACCTGCTCGACGCCGTCCAGCGCCGCCAGCCACGTGCGCAGCGGCTTGGAGGTCGGCAGGTCGCCGACGCGGATCACGAGCTCGGGGCGCAGCCGGGCGGTGAGCCCGGGGTCGCGCAGCAGCAGGTCGTAGGTGGGGATCGCGGCCGGGCCGCGGCGCGCGCCCGACAGCGGGTCGGCGAACAGCGGATAGCCCGCGCGCGCGGCCAGCCGCGCCGCCGCCACGCCGAGCGTCGCGGCGCCCGCGCCCCGCTCATCGCGGCCGGCGACGATGATCCCGCGCCCGGGCAGGGCGCGCTCGGGCAGGGCACGCTCGGGCAGGGCACGCTCGGGCAGGGCACGCGGAGCGGCCGCGGGCGCCGGGGCCGCGCGGGTCGCCGCCAGCCACGGCCGCCCGCCGGCACGGCCCGGAACCGGATCGGGCGCCAGCGGCGCGTCGAGCACGAGCGGCTCGCGCAGCGGGAAGTTGAGGTGGACCGGACCGGGGCGGCCGTCGAGCGAGGTCCAGTACGCGCGGCAGGCCAGCCGCCGGATCCAGCGCAGCGACTCGGGCGTGGCCGCGTCCACGCCGACCTCGCAGAACCACTTGACCGCGTCGCCGTAGAGCTTGAGCTGGTCGATCGCCTGGCCGGCGCCGACATCGCGCAGTTCCGGCGGGCGATCGCCGGTGAGGACGATCAGCGGCACCCGGGCGTGGAAGGCCTCGATCACGGCCGGCGCGTAGTTGGCGGCCGCCGTGCCCGACGTGCAGGTCATCGCCACCGGGCGCCCGCCGGCCTTCGCCGCCCCGAGCGCGAAGAACCCCGCGCAGCGCTCGTCGATGTGCGACCACGTCCGGATCCGGGGCTCGCGCACCAGCGACAGCACGAGCGGCGTGTTGCGCGAGCCCGGTGACGTGCACGCGTCGCGCATCCCGCAGCGCGCCAGCTCGTCGCACAGCGCGCGCAGCAGCAGATAGGTGTCAGAAGCGGTCATGATGATGGTCGGCATGGCCACGCCGACCACGCTCCTGCTGCTGCACGGCTTCACCAACACCGGCGCCGGCTGGGACGAGGTGATCGCCGACCTCGGCGAAAGCTACCGACCGCTCGCTCCCGACCTCCGCGGTCACGGCCGGGCCGCCGATGCCCGGCCGGTCACGCTGAGCGCGGTGATCGGCGATCTCGCCGCGCTCGCGCCGGGGCCCTGCCATCTGTGCGGGTACTCGATGGGCGGGCGCGTCGCGCTGCACGTCGCGTTCGCGTGGCGCGAGCGCGTCGGGCGCGTCGTACTGATCGGCGCCAGCCCCGGGATCGCCGACCCCGTCGCACGCGATCAGCGCCGCCACGCCGATGAGCGCCTCGCCGAGGAACTGGCGGGGCTGACGATCGGGCAGTTCGCCGCGCGCTGGGCGCGGACGCCCGTGCTCGCCGATCAGCCGCCCGCCGTGCTCGCGGCCGTGCACGCCGACCGCCTGCGCAACACGCCCGCCGGGCTGGCCGCCGCGCTGCGCGGGCTGGGCACCGGCGCCCTGCCGTCGCTGTGGGGCCGGCTGCACGCGCTCACGGTCCCCGTCGACCTGATCGTCGGCGAGCGCGATGCGAAGTTCCGTGCCACCGCCGAAGCGATGGCCGATGCCCTCCCCGCCGCCCGCGTGCGGGTCGTCCCCGGCGCCGGCCACGCCGTCCATCTGGAGGACCCGCGGGCCGTCGCGCGGATCATCGCCGGCGGCGCTCCGCGCTGACCGGTTTCGCCCGTCGTCCCTGGACGTGCGGGAGGTTGTACACCGTATTCGGAGCCAGTCTCCCTCACCCCCTCACCCGTACCACCGGGTGAGCCCCTCGCCCAGGCCGGGGGCGCTCGGCGGCGCGATCGCCCCGCCGTGCGGCGGCAGCGGGTCGGGACGGTCGGCGAACAGCGCGAGCGTGGCCAGCCCGCAGGCGGCGTCGGGGGCGATGGCCGCGGCGGCGTGCAGCGCGGCGGCGATCCCCAGGGGGCCGTCGAGCGTGGAGGCGAGGTAGACGCGGTAGCCGGCGGCGCGAGCGCGCCGCGCGGCCGCGATCACGCCGGAGATCCCGCCGCACGCGGCGATCTTCAGGCAGACGAAGTCGGCCGCGGCGTCGCTGAGCGCGTCGGGCTCGGACGCCGACTCGTCGAGCGCCAGCGGGATCTCGGTGAGCGCCCGCAGCGCGCGGATCGCCTCGACGCCGTGCACCGGCTCCTCGCACAGCTCGATCCCGATCGGCGTCAGGACGCGCAGCCAGGCCTCGGCCTCGCGGGGCGACCAGGTGCCGTTGGCGTCGATCCGGATCGCCATCGCCGGCCCCGCGGCGGCGCGGATCGCCGCCAGACGGCCGCCGTCGTCGCCGATCGCCACCTTGGCCTTGACGGTGGTGAAGCCCTCGGCCCGGGCCTGGCCGGCCTCACGGGACGCGCCGGCGCGATCCGCCGAGGCGATCGTCCAGTTGACCGCGACCGGCCCCGACGTCGGCTGCGCCGCCCCGAGCAGCCGCCACACCGGCTGGCCGGCGCGCCGGCCGGCCACGTCCCACAGCGCGAGGTCGATCGCGGCCAGCGCCGGCCTGACGAGCGTCACCTCGGCGCAGCGCGCGATCACGTCGGCGGGAGCGAGGCGGTCGGCGGCCGCCAGGACCGGTCGGCAGGCCTCGAGCGCGGCGCGCACGGCGGGCATCGAGACGCCGTCGTAGGACGCAAGCGGCGCCGCCTCGCCGTATCCGCAGACGCCGTCGGCGGCCTCCAGCGAGACCAGCAGCAGGTCCCGCGCCGCGACGGCGCCGTGCCCGGCGACCAGCGGCTCGCGCATCGCGGCCGACACCGGCTGCAGCGACAGCTTCACCGGCTGAGCAGCAGCCCGGCGGAGAACAGCACGCAGAACGCCAGCTGGAGCATCCCGCTCTGGGCCAGCGCCTGGTTGAGCGACGGTCCGTCGGTGCGGGTGCGCACGGCGCGCACGACCCGTGCGGCGAGCGGCAGCGTCAGCCAGGGCAGCAGCACCCAGGCCGTGACCGGGCCGAACAACCAGGTCACCGGCGCGAGCACGAACGCGAGATAGACGATCGCGGCGAACAGGATCCGCGCCCGCTCGCGCCCGAGCCGGACAGCCAGCGTCCGCTTGCCGGCGCGACGGTCGGAGTCGACGTCGCGCACGTTGTTGACGACGAGAATGCCGGCGGCCAGCAGCCCGACCGGCACCGACAGCGCGAACGCCTCCCAGTTGAGCGTCCGCACCTCGACGAAGAACGAGCCGGCGACCGCCACCACCCCGAAGAACAGGAACACGAACACCTCGCCCAGCCCTTCGTATCCGTACGGGCGCGGGCCGCCGGTGTAGGCGACGCCGGCGAGGATCGAGGCGGCGCCGACGAGCAGCAGCTGCCAGCCGGCGACGACGATCAGATAGACGCCGGCCAGCACCGCCAGCCCGAACGACACGTACGTGGCGATCAGGACCTGGCGCGGCGGGACGAGGCCGCCGGCGGTGACGCGCACCGGCCCGAGGCGGTCGTCGGCGTCGGCGCCGCGGCGGGCGTCGGAGTAGTCGTTTGACAAGTTCGTGCCGACCTGGATGAAGATCGCCCCGAGCAGCGCGGCGAGGAACCGCAGCGGGTGAAAGACGTGCTCGTACCCGGCGAGCGCGGTGCCGACCAGGACGGGCGCCACCGCCGCGGGCAGCGTTCGCGGGCGCGCGGCCATCAGCCAGATCTGCAGGCCGCTGATCGACCGGCCCGACCCGGTGTCGCCCGGCTGTGCGCGCGCCGCCGTCCGCATCGTGCCGCCTACGCCCGCCGCGGGAACTGCGAGAAGTCGGGGCGGCGCTTCTCGAGGTAGGCGTTGCGGCCCTCCTGAGCCTCCTCGCTCATGTAGAAGAGCAGGTTGGCGTCGTGGGCGAGCTGCTGGATCCCGGTCAGGCCGTCCTCGTCGGCGTTGAAGCTGGCCTTGAGGATGCGCAGCGCGAACGGCGACATCGCCAGCATCTCCCGGCACCATTGGACGGTCTCCCGCTCGAGCTGCTCGAGCGGGACGACGGCGTTGACGAGTCCCATCGCCAGCGCCTGCTGCGCGTCGTACTGGCGGCACAGGAACCAGATCTCCTTGGCCTTCTTGGGCCCGACCAGCCGCGACAGCACGCTCGCGCCGAAGCCGCCGTCGAACGATCCCACCTTGGGCCCGGTCTGGCCGAAGCGGGCGTTGTCGGCGGCGATCGTCAGGTCGCAGATGACGTGCAGGACGTGACCGCCGCCGATTGCGTAGCCGGCCACCATCGCCACCACGGGCTTGGGCATCCGGCGGATCTGGACGTGCAGGTCGGTGACGTGGAAGCGCCCGACCGCCTGGTGGGCGCCCGCCTGCGCCGGGTCGGCGCCGCTGACGTAGCCGCCACGGCCACCGCGCACGCGCTGATCGCCGCCCGAGCAGAAGGCGTGCGGGCCCTCGCCGGTGAGGATCACGACGCCGACGCGAGCGTCCTCGCGAGCGCGCTCGAACGCGTCGCAGAGCTCGACCACGGTCTCGGGGCGAAACGCGTTGCGGACCTCGGGGCGGTTGATGGTGATCTTGGCGATGCCCGCGTCCTCGCCGTCGGCCAGCTCGTAGCGGATGTCGCCGTAGTCGCCGGCCGCCTGCCAGCTCGTGCTCACGATGCTCCTCTCGTCAAGGGACCGGGACTCTATGCCAGGAGGAGACCGGCAAGCCGCCGCCGGCGCCGTGTCATCCTGAGCACCGGGCCCGCGCCTGGGTGGCCGCCCACCTGTTAGGGTTCCCTAAATGGCCCGCTCGCGCCGTACGAAGATCGGTTGGTGGACGCTGGGCCTGGGGGTCGTCGCCCTGCTGGTGTGGCAGATGGTGACCGGCGCGGGCGGGACCCCGGACCCGACGCAGGCCAACGAGCACCTCAGCCATCTCGCCGTCGTCGTCGACAGCGGCATCCTCGTGCTGCGCGAGGGGCTGGAGACGATCCTCGTGCTCGCGGTCCTCACCGCCAGCATGCGCGGGGCCAACAGCTCCTACCGCAAGCCGCTGGCGATGGGCGGCGCGGCCGCGCTGGCCGCCGGTGTCGCCACCTGGTTTGCGGCGATCGCGATCACCGACGCCGTCGGCCAGGGCAGCCTCGATCTGCAGGCGGCCACCGGGCTGCTGGCGATCGTCGTCCTGCTCGTCGTGATGAACTGGTTCTTTCATCGCGTCTACTGGACCGGCTGGATCGCGTCGCACAATCGCAAGCGCAAGGAGCTGATGGGCGACGCCGGCTCGGTCAGCGTTCAGCGCACGATGTTCGGCCTGGCGCTGCTGGGCTTCACCTCGGTCTACCGCGAGAGCTTCGAGGTCGTGCTGTTCCTGCAGAACCTGCGGCTGCGCTTCGGCTCAACGACCGTGCTGGAGGGCGTCGCGCTCGGGCTCGTGTTCGTGGCGATCATCGGCTACGCCACCTTCGGCCTGCAGCGTCGCCTGCCCTACAAGCGGATGCTGGTGGCGACCGGGATCATGCTCGGCTTCGTCCTGCTGGTGATGGTCGGCGAGAGCGTCCAGGAGCTCCAGCAGGCGGGCTGGATCGGCACCACGCCGATTCACGTGGCGGTCCCCGGATGGCTGGGGCTGTGGTTCTCGGTCTTCCCCAACGTGCAGACGATCGTCGCGCAGGCGCTGGCCGCCGTGCTCGTCGTCGGCTCCTACTTCCTCGCCGAGGAGCTGCGCGTGCACCGCCCCCGCCGGCGCGGGGCCCCGGCGGCGATCCGGGCCAGCGCCCCGCCGCCGCGCGTGCCGGCGCTGCACGCCGAGCCCTAGCCGGCTCGTTCCGGGCGGCGCGGTGGAACCCTGGCTGGCTCGCGCGGCGCGGATGCGCGGCGACCGCGCGGCGCTCGTGACCGCCACCGAGAGCCGCAACTACGCCGAACTGATGTCCGGCGCGCTCGCGGTGGCCGGGGGCCTGACCGAGCGCGGCGTGCGCCCGGGCGACCGCGTGGCGCTCGCGCTCCCCAGCGAGGGGCTCGTCGTCGCGCTGCACGGCTGCCTGCTGATCGGCGCGGTCGCCGTCCCGATCGACCTGCGCCTGCGCGCGGCCGAGCGGGCGCCGCGGCTGGCGGGCACCGCGCTCGTGCTCGAGGAGCTCGTCTCCGGGGCGCCCCCTCCGCAGGGGCCCGCGCCGGTGCGCGGCGACGCGACCGCCACGCTGATGTTCACCTCCGGCACGACCGCCGGGCCCAAGCCGGTGGCGCTCAGCTACGACAACTGGCTGTGGAACGCGCTCGGCTCGGCGGTCGCGCTCGGCCTCGATCCCGACGAGCGGTGGCTGTGCCCGATGCCGCTGGCCCATGTCGGCGGGCTGTCGATCCAGCTGCGCAGCGCGATCTACGCCACCACCGTGCTGCTGCACGAGCGCTTCGACGTCGACGCCGCGCTGGCCGCGCTGATGGACCCGGTGGCGCGCGTCACGCTCGTCTCGCTCGTCCCGACGATGCTCGCCCGGTTGCTCGACGCCGGATTGCGCGAGCCGCCGACGCTGCGCCGGGCGCTGCTCGGCGGCGGCCCGATCGCGCCGTCGCTGCTGGCCCGGGCCGCCGAGGCGGGGGTCGCGGTCGCGCCGTCCTACGGGATGACCGAGGCGTGCTCGCAGATCGCCACCGACGGCTACCCGCTGCTGCGCACGGAACTGCGCATCGCTTCCGACGGCGAGGTGCTCGTGCGCGGCCCGACGGTCGCCGCCGGCTCGCTGGCGCCCGACGGCTGGCTGCACACCGGCGACCTCGGGGCGCTCGACGCCCGCGGGCGCCTGACGATCGCCGGCCGCCGCGGCGACATGATCATCAGCGGCGGCGAGAACGTCTCGCCGGTCGAGATCGAGTCGGTGCTGCTCGAGCACCCGGCGGTCGCCGACGCGGCGGTGTTCGCCCGCGCCGACGCGGAGTGGGGGGAGGCGGTGATCGCGAGCGTCGTGCTCGGGCCCGGGGCGAGCGCGGCGCCCGAGGAGCTGCGCGCGCACTGCGCGCGGCGGCTGGCGCCGTTCAAGGTGCCCAAGCGCATCGAGCTGGTCGGGCGGCTGCCGCGGGGCGCCACCGGCAAGCTGCTGCGGCGCGAGCTGGCCTGAGCGCCGCCGCGGGTCCGCGCGGCCGGGGTGCGGTGAGACGGGACGCCACGGGCGTGATGTCACATCGGACGACGTGACATCGTTCGCTGGTATCGCGCGTATGATCGCCCGATGGCCGCGGATCTCACGATCGAGCAGCTTGCCGCCGAGTCGGGCATGTCGGTGCGCAACATCCGCGCCCACCAGGCCCGCGGGCTGCTCGCACCGCCCGAGGTGCGCCTGCGCGTCGGCTACTACGGCGCCGAGCACGTCGCTCAGCTGAGGTTGATCCGCGAGCTGCAGGCCGACGGGTTCAACCTCGCCGGCATCAAGCGCCTGCTCGACCAGGGAAACGCCACCGCCGAGCGCCTGGAGCGCTTTCGCCAGGTGCTCACCGCTGAGCCCGACGCCGAGCGGCCCCAGACGCTCACCGTCGCCGAGCTCGAACGGCGATTCGGGGCCAACGCCGCGCGCTGGAGCGCGCTGGAGCGCGCGCAGCGCCTCGGCGTCCTGCGCTCCACCGGCGGCGGGCGCTACGAGGCGCCCAGCCCGTCGCTGCTGGAGGTCGCCGAGCGGGTCGTGCAGCGCGGCGTCTCGCTCGACCGGGCGCTGGCGGTGTTCGAGCAGGTCGAGCAGCACTGCGACGCGATCTCCGCCGCGTTCGTCGCGCTGTTCATGACCGAGGTGTGGGAGCCGTTTCAGCGCGCCGGGATGCCGGTCGAGCGCTGGAGCGAGATCGACGCCGCGATCGCCGCGCTGCGTCCGCTGGCCACCGATGCGCTCGTCGGGATGTTCGAGCAGCGGCTCAGCGCGCAGGTCGAGGCGGCGTTCGGCGCGTCGTCCCCGGCCGCCGGCGGCAGCGGCGACGGCGACGGCGACGGCGGCGGCTAGGCTGGCGGCATGAGCTCGCTGGAGCCCGACGAGCAGCGCGCCGCCAGCCGCGAGATGTGGGAGCGGGCCGCCGCCGGCTGGGGCAAGCGCGCCGACCGCGTCCGCGACTGGGGGATGCCCGTGTCGGCGGCGATGATCGATGCGCTGGCGCTGCACCCCGGCCAGCGGGTGCTCGAGCTCGCCGCCGGCCCGGGCGACACCGGCTTCATGGCGGCCGAGCTGATCGTCCCCGGCGGGACGCTGATCTGCAGCGACGGCGCCACAGCGATGATCGAGCTGGCGCGCGGCCGCGCCGCCGCGCTCGGGATCACCAACGTCGAGTTCGCCCAGCTGGAGCTGGAATGGATCGACCTGCCGACCGCCGACGTCGACGCCGTGCTGTGCCGCTGGGGGATCATGCTGATCGTCGACCCCGAGGCCGCCGCGCGCGAGATCCGCCGCGTGCTGCGCGCCGGCGGGCGCGCCGCATTCGCGGTCTGGGACCGCGCCGAGGCCAATCCGTGGGCGACGATCCCGGGCCGGGCGCTCGTCGAGCTCGGCCACTCCGAGCCGCCCGACCCCGCCGCGCCGGGGATGTTCGCGCTCGCCGCGCCGGGCCGCCTGGAGGAGCTGCTGCTCGACGCCGGCTTCGTCGAGGTCGAGGTGGGAGAGGTCGCGGTGGCGCGGCGCTATGCGACGCTCGCGCAGTGCATCGACGAGACGGTCGACATGTCACCGCTGTTCAGCGAGACGTTCGCGGCGCTGGGCGCCGACGACCGGGCGGCGGTGCTGGAGCGGATGACCGTCGCCGCCCGCCGGTTCGAGGACCCGTCGGGCGCCGTCGTGCTGCCTGGCAGCTCGCTGGTTGCAAGCGCCGGTGCGTGACAGGTTTCTTGCGGGCTGAGAGCCCGATTGCAGGGTTTTCTCTCTCGGCGCCGACGGGGGAGACTGTCGCGCCATGCGCACACAAACTCTGCCTCTACTCATCGCGATTCTCGGCCTCGCGCTTCCCGCCACCGCGTCGGCGGCCTTTGAACACGTCGTCTCTCCCGGAGAGTCGCTGACCTCGGTGGCCGCGGCCGACGGCCTGTCGGTGGCGCAGCTCGCCGCCGCCAACGGCCTCTCGGCGAGCTCCGGGCTCGTCGCCGGCACGCTGCTGGCGATCCCGCCCCAGGAGGCGAGCGCGACGGGGGTCGCATCGTCATCGGGCGCCGAGACCTCCGAGGCGTCGGCCGACGGCGATCAGGCCGCCGTGACATCGACGCCGTCCACGACCGGCGGATATCTCGTGCAGCCCGGTGACTCCCTGTCGGGGATCGCCGCCCGCTACGGCATCAGCCTCGACGCGCTCGCAGCCGACAACGGGCTCAGTCCCGACGGGCTGCTGCTGTACGGCACGACGCTCAGCATTCCGGGCACGTCGTCCGCGGCGCCGGCGACCACCCAGTACGTCTCCACCACGTCCTCGTCGGTGCCCGTCGTGCCCGCCGCCGGGCCCGGCGGCGCGCAGCCCACGCCCGAGTACGTCAGCCCGTCCGAGGTCGGGTCGATCGCCGCCGCCAACGGCGTCCCGTCGTCGCTGGCCGAGGCGATCGGCTATCAGGAGAGCGGCTTCAACAACGACCTCGTCTCGCCCACCGGCGCGACCGGCGTGATGCAGATCGAGCCGGGCACGTGGGACTACATCGGCGCCAACCTCGCCTCGCCGCCGCCGTTGTCGCCGTCCTCGGCCGCCGACAACGTGCGCGCCGGGGTGCTGCTCCTGCACTCGCTGCTGTCGGAGACCGGCGGCAACCAGGCGCTCGCGGCGGCCGGCTACTACCAGGGGCTGGCGTCGGTGCAGGCCAACGGCGAATACAACGACACCCAGCAGTACGTCAATGACGTGATGGCGCTCGCGTCGCGATTCTAGAGCACCCGGGCAGGCCGCCGGCCCGGGGGTGGGCGCGCATCCGCCCGCCCCGTGTAGCCTGGGCCCATGTTCTACGACGACGACGCGGACCTCCACAAGCTCGACGGCAAGACCGTCGCGATCATCGGCTACGGCTCTCAGGGCCATGCCCACGCCCTGAACCTCAAGGACTCCGGCGTCAGCGTCGTCGTCGGACTGCGCCCCGAGTCCGCCAGCGTCGCCAAGGCCACCGAGCACGGCCTGCGGGTGCTCGACCCCGCCGACGCGGCGAGCGAGGGCGAGATCGTGATGCTGCTCGCCCCCGACGAGCTGCACGGCCAGATCTGGGAGGCCGGGCTCAAGGACGGGATCGCTCCCGGCAACATGCTGATGTTCGGACACGGCTTCTCGATCCACTACCAGCAGATCGTGGCGCCGCCCGACGTCGACGTGACGCTGGTGGCGCCCAAGGGCCCCGGGCACCTCGTCCGCCGCCAGTACCTGGAGGGCTCCGGCGTCCCCGGCCTGGTGGCCGTCGCCCAGGACGCGAGCGGCGACGCGCTGGCGCTCGCCCTGGCCTACGCCAAGGGAATCGGCTGCACGCGCGGCGGCGTGATCGAGACGACGTTCAAGGATGAGACCGAGACCGACCTGTTCGGCGAGCAGGCGGTGCTGTGCGGCGGCGTCACCGAGCTCGTCCGCGCCGGGTACGAGACGCTCGTCGACGCCGGCTACGACCCGCGCCTGGCCTACTTCGAGTGCCTGCACGAGCTCAAGCTGATCGTCGACCTGATGTACGAGAAGGGGATCGCCGGCATGCGCTACTCGATCTCCAACACCGCCGAGTACGGCGACCTGACCCGCGGCCGGCGGGTGATCGGAGAGCAGTCGCGCGCCGCGATGAAGCAGCTGCTGGCCGAGATCCAGTCCGGTGACTTCGCACGCGAGTGGATCGCCGAGAATCGCGCCGGCCAGGAGAGCTTCAAGCGCATGCGCGACGAGCAGGCAGGCCATCAGGTGGAGGTCGTCGGCCGCGAGCTGCGGTCTCAGATGGACTGGATCGACACCGAGTTCCACGAGTAGCATGCCGCAGACCGTTCTGCAGATTCCCGACGGCCTCAAGCCCGTCGACGGCCGCTTCGGCTCGGGGCCGTCGCGGGTGCGCCGGGCCCAGCTCGACCACCTCGCCGGCCCCGGGGCCGCGGTGATGGGGACCTCGCACCGCCAGCAGCCGGTGCGCAGCCTCGTCGGGCGGGTCCGGGCCGATCTCGGCGAGCTGCTGTCGCTCCCCGACGGCTATGAGATCGTGCTCGGCAACGGCGGCACGACCGCGTTCTGGGACGCGGCGACGTGCTCGCTGATCCGCGAGCGCTCGCTGCACCTCAGCTACGGGGAGTTCTCGTCGAAGTTCGCGTCCTGCACCCGCGGCGCGCCGTTCCTCGCCGATCCGATCGTCGTCACGGCGCCGGCCGGCGACGCCCCGCGGCCGGTCGCCGCGCTCGACGGCGAGCGGGGCGACGCGATCGCCTGGGCCCACAACGAGACCTCCACCGGCGTGATGGTGCCGGTCACGCGCCCATCGGGGTCCGACGGGGCGCTCGTCCTGATCGACGCCACCTCGGGCGCGGCGGGGCTGCCGGTCGACGTCGCCGATTGCGACGTCTACTACTTCGCCCCCCAGAAGGGCTTCGCCTCCGACGGCGGGCTGTGGCTGGCGGCGATGAGCCCGGCCGCGCTGGCGCGGATCGAGGAGATCGCCGACCGCGGTGACGGCCGCTGGATGCCGGACTTCCTGTCGCTGTCGATCGCGCTGGAGAACTCGCGCAAGGACCAGACGTACAACACGCCGGCGATCGCCACCCTGCTGCTGCTCGCCGACCAGCTGCAGTGGATGCTGGAGCAGGGCGGGCTCGACGCGATGGTCGCCCGTACCACCGCCTCCAGCGGCCATCTCTATGACTGGGCGCAGCGCCGCCCCGAGACGACGCCGTTCGTCGCCGACCCGGCCAAGCGCTCGCTCGTCGTCGGGACGATCAACTTCGTCGACGCCGTCGACGCCGCCGCGCTCGCGGCCACGCTGCGCGCCAACGGGATCGTCGACGTCGAGCCCTACCGCAAGCTGGGCGCCAATCAGCTGCGCGTCGCGATGTTCCCGGCCACCGACCCGTCCGATGTCGAGGCGCTGACGGCCTGCGTCGACTGGGTCCTGGAGCGGTCATGAGCGCCGATGAACAGGCCCGCGTGCTCGTCGCCGAGAAGATCGGAGACTCCGGCGTCGCGCTGCTGCGCGACCACTTCGACGTCGACCTCGGCGCCGGCTGGAGCGCCGAGGAGCTCGGCGAGCGGATCGGCGACTACGACGGCATCCTGATCCGCTCGGCGACCACGCTCGATGCCGCCCTGCTCGCCCGGGCGACGAGGCTGCGGGCGGTCGGGCGCGCGGGGGTCGGGGTCGACAACGTCGACGTCGCCGCCGCCACCAAGCGCGGGATCGTCGTCGCCAACGCGCCGCAGTCCAACGTCATCACCGCGGCCGAGCACACGATGGCGCTCCTGCTGGCGCTGGCCCGCAACGTGCCCCAGGCCCACGCCTCGCTGACCGGCGGCGCCTGGGAGCGCTCGAAGTTCTCCGGCGTCGAGCTGTACGAGAAGACGCTCGGGATCCTCGGCTTCGGGCGCATCGGCCAGCTGGTGGCCCAGCGGGCGCGCGGGTTCAACATGCGGGTGATCGCGTTCGATCCCTATGTGGCGGCCGAGCGCTACCGCGAGCTCGGCGTCGACAAGGCGGCCTCGCCCGACGAGGTCTACGCCGAGGCCGACTTCCTCACCCTGCATCTGCCCAAGACGCCGGCCACCGAGGGCTGGCTCAACGCCGACGTGCTCGCCCGCTGCAAGGACGGCGTGCGGGTCCTCAACGTCGCCCGCGGCCCGCTCGTCGTCGACGAGGATCTGCAGGCGGCGCTGGACTCCGGCAAGGTCGCCGGGGCGGCGCTCGATGTGTTCCGCTCCGAGCCGGTCACCGAGCACCCGCTGTTTCACTACCCCAACGTGATCGTGACCCCGCATCTCGGCGCCTCGACCGCCGAGGCCACCGACCGGGCCGGCTATCAGGCCGCCGAGCAGGTGGTCGCGGCGCTGACCGGCGGCGTCGTGACCAGCGCCGTCAACGTCCCGGCGATCCCGCCGGAGGACATGCAGGTGCTCGGCCCCTACATGTCGCTGTGCACCGCGCTCGGGCGGATCGCCAGCGCGCTCGCCCTCGCCGAGGGCCCCTCGATCGACCGCGTGCAGTCGGACTTCTTCGGGCGGCTGGCCGATCGCGACACGCGCCTGCTGTCGATCCAGGTGCTGCTCGGCGTGCTCGCCGGCCACACCGAGGAGGACGTCAACGCCGTCAACGTCTCGACGGTGTCGGAGGAGCGCGGCATCAGCGTCGTCGAGACCAAGCACAGCCACGCGCGGGACTACACCGACCTCGTCCGCGTCGAGGTGACCGCGGGCGCCTGCACGGTCCGCGTCGCCGGGACGCTGATCGGCCGTCTCAACCGGCCCCACCTCGTCGAGGTGTGGGGCCAGCGGATCGACGTCGAGCTCGAGGAGCACATCACGCTGTTCCGCTACCGGGACCTGCCGGGGATGCTCGGCCGGGTCGGCATGACGTTCGGCGCGTCCGGCGTCAACATCATCTCGGCCGCGGTCGGGCGGTTGCCCGAGGACGGATCGGGCGATGGACAGCTGGCGGCGATGGCGATCACCACCGGCTCGCCCGCGCCGTCCGAGCTCGTCGACCAGATCGTCTCCAGCGACGGCTTCTTCGCTGGCCAGACCGTCGCGCTCTGAAAAACGGCGGCGGGTCGCGCTGCTACGCTTCGCCGTGCATGTCGCTGTGCCTCGACCTCCGACTTCTCCTCCTCCCCCGCAAGGGGGAATAGCGCGTGGGCGGCCGCACGTAGCCGCGAACTCATAGCCCGAGAAGCCGTTTGACCGAGACCAAGAGGAACTGACATGACCCGTCCCGAGGACCCCGACCGAGTACTGATCTTCGACACGACGTTGCGCGACGGCGAGCAATCGCCCGGGATCTCGCTCAATACCCAGGAGAAGCTGGAGATCGCCCATCAGCTCGCGCGGCTGGGCGTCGACGTGATCGAGGCGGGCTTCCCGATCACCTCGCCCGGCGACTTCGAGGCCGTTCAGGCGATCGCGCGCGCCGTCAACGGGCCGGTGATCGCCGGGCTGGCGCGCACGCACGTCGCCGACATCGACGCCGCCTACAACGCGGTCAAGGACGCCGAGCGCGGGCGGATCCACACGTTCATCTCGACGTCGGACATCCACATCACCCATCAGCTGCAGACCACGCGTGATGACGTCAAGGGTCAGGCCAGGGCGGCCGTCGCGCACGCCAAGGGCTACCTCGACGACGTCGAGTTCTCGCCGATGGACGCCACCCGCGCCGACGTCGAGTTCACCGCCGAGGTGTGCCAGATCGCGATCGACGAGGGCGCCACGACGATCAACATCCCCGACACCGTCGGCTACGCGATGCCGCACGAGTACGCCGCGTTCCTGCGCCGGCTCTACGAGCTCGTGCCCGACCTGCACGACGTCGTGCTGTCGGTTCACTGCCATGACGACCTCGGGCTGGCGGTGGCCAACTCGTTCGCCGGCCTGCGGGCGGGGGCACGCCAGGTCGAGTGCGCGGTCAACGGGATCGGCGAGCGTGCCGGCAACGCGTCGATCGAGGAGATCATCATGCTCCTGCACACCCGCCAGGCCGACATCGGCCTGCGCACCGGAGCGGTGACGCGGGAGATCGCCCGGACCTCGCGAATGGTGTCGCGCCTGACCGGTTATCCCGTACAGCCCAACAAGGCGATCGTCGGGCGCAACGCGTTCGCGCATGAGTCCGGCATCCACCAGGACGGCGTGCTCAAAGAGCGCACCACCTACGAGATCATGGACGCCACGACCGTCGGCCTCGACGCCAACTCGATCGTCCTGGGCAAGCACTCGGGGCGGCACGCGCTGGCCCAGGCGCTGTCCGAGCTCGGCTTCGAGCTGTCCGGACAGGCGCTCAACACCGCCTTCAAGCGCTTCAAGGAGATCGCCGACAAGAAGAAGCAGGTGACGGCGATGGACCTCGAGGCGCTCGTCGCCGACGAGCTTCGCCAGGAGATCCGCGGCTATGACCTGGAGTGGTTCGACGTCGAGGCCTCCTCGCGCCGGCCGCCGCACGCCACCGTCGGGATCCAGGGGCCCGACGGCGAGGAGCTCGTCGGCTCGTTCACCGGCGACGGCCCGGTCGACGCGATCTTCCACGCCATCAACGCCGCCACCGGCGTCGACGCGCGGCTGCGCGAGTTCCGCGTCGACGCGGTCACCGGCGGCCAGGACGCGCTCGGCGAGACGTCGGTGGTGCTCGAGGTCGCCGGCGTCACCGGGGCAGGGCAGGGCGTCTCGACCGACATCCTCGAGGCCGGGGCGCGCGCCTACATCCGCGCACTGTCCAATGCCGTCCGCCGCCAGGACGTGCTCGCCGTGGCCGAGGCCGCCACCGCGGGCGCGCCGGAGGCCGTCCGGGCGCCATAGCGGCTCGCGCGGGCGGGGTGGGTCGGTCGCCGGTCGCGCTCGCCGTCGCGATCGCGCTCTCGGTCGTGCTCGGAGCCGGGGTCGCCGGCGCCCACGCGGCGCCGGGCGCCGCGGTCCCGGGGATCGCGGCCCCCGGCGCACTGGCGACGGCCGTGCCCACCCACATCCCGACCTGGGCCTACGACGACGGCTGCAACGGGGGCGCCGGCGCGCCCCCGTCGCTCGTCGCGGCGTGGGTGACCTACGCCGAGAGCGCCTGCGGCCCCGACACCGCCGCGTTCAAGGCGCTGTACGACTGCCCGACCGGCGCGCCGAGCGCGTGCACGCCGGTCGCCTACCTGAACCCGAGCTGGATCTACGCGAGCGGGAGCGCGCCGGTGCCGTGGTCAGAGCCCGAGAGCTGGTGGCTGCACGAGCCCGGGGTCACCCCCGGCCGCGCGGCGCCGGGCAATCGCCTGCGCTCGACCCGGGAGGGCACCGGCTACGTGCTCAACCAGACGACCGCCGCCGTGCGGGAGTGGTTCGCGGCGTACGCGCAACGCGCCCTGGGCCGCTATCCCGACCTGATGATGGACGACACCGGCGCCAGCCTCCAGTCGTTGCTGTACGAGACCGGCGCCGGCGGCGCGCCGTACACGACGAGCGCGGAGATCCCCGGCGACGCGGCGCTGCAGCGCGCGCACGAGCAGATGGCCGCGGCGCTCGTGCACGCCGACGGCACGCCGTTCGTCCAGATCGACAACGCCCTGACCCCCAACGACAACCTGCCGACGCCGTTCGCGATGCTCAACCAGCCCGCCAGCGTCCGGGGCCTCGTGGCCGAGGACTTCCCGGTCGACGACGGCACGCTGACGCCCTATTACGCGACGCTGCTCGACGAGCTCGCCGAGGTCGACGACGGGGCTGGGACCGCCGGCGACTTCGTCGTGTTGCTGTCCTATGACCCGGCGGGCGCGATCCGGGCACGCTGGCTGCAGGAGGCGACCGTGCTGCTCGGCGAGAGCGCGGACCAGGTCGTCGACTGGGCCGACCTGGAGACCGGCAGCCGCGCTCTCGCGGTCTGGCCCGAGGAGGGGATCGTGCCGGCCGACCCCGTGCAGTCGATGAGCCTCCCCGGCGGCGCCGGCTGCCTGGCCGGTCGCGGGATCGTCTGCACGCTCGGCGGGCACCTGGACCTGCACCCGGCGGCCGCGCCGGCCGGTGTCTACGTCCGGGAGTTCCGCGACTGCTTCGATCGGGGCGTCCCGGTCGGCGCGTGCGCCGCGGTCGTCAACGACACCCCGGTGGTCCAGACGATCGAGGCCGGCTGGCTGGCGCAGACCTACCAGTGGGAGATGAGCGTCAACGTCCCGGCCGGCACCAGCGGCGACGTCCAGTCGGGCGGGACGGTCATCCCCGACGGCACCGGCTTCAGCCCGGGGGTGTCGTCGGTCGGGCCCGACAGCGCGGTTCTGCTGGCCGGCCCGGCGACCGCCCCACCGTCGGCCGCCTCGACCACGTCGCCGCTCGCCGCCTCGTTCAGCTGGCCCGGCTGGAATGGGCCGCCCGGCTGATCGCGGGCGTTTTAGAAGCGGCCGTTGGCGGCCGCGGCCAGCAGGCCCTGGCGGTAGGCGGCCGACAGCACCCGCGTGCGCGGCTCGTGATCCATGTAGTCAGAGCCCATCGCCGCCGCGCACTCGCCGTTGGGGGCGATCGTGCGCACGCGCGCGCCGCGGCGGCGCAGCGCCAGCGACTCGACCGACACCGCCGAGCGCGCCACGTTGCGCATCAGGCTGAGCATCGGATGGTGGGCGCCGAGGCTGGCCGTCGGGTTGAGGCAGAGCACGTGGGTGTCGCGGCCCGCCGGCGCGGCGTCGAGGTTGGTCGGGCTCCAGACGCCGCCGTCGACGTACTCGCGCCCGCCGATCCGGACCGGCGCGAACAACCACGGCACCGTGCACGACGCCTCGACGGCCTCGGCGACGCTCGCCGGCGGCGCCCCCGGGCTGCCGAACACGACCCGGCGCCCGGTGCCGCGGTCCACGGCGGTGACCCGCAGGCGGCCGTCGAAGCGAGCCTCGAGGCGGTCGATCTGGGCGCGCAGCAGCGTCAGGGTGTGCGACGGGCGCGGTACGCCGCGCAGCAGCAGCGCCCGGACGACCGCGCCACCCGGCGCCGCGGCGCCGAGCGCGAGCGGGGCGAACGTCGAGGCGGCCGCCAGCGCGGTCTGGCCGGCCCGGCGGATCGCGGTCGCCGCCGCGACGGCCAGCCCGCGCGCCGGCCCGCCGAGCTCGATCTCGGTCCCGACCGCCGACGGCCGGCGGGGCGAGTTGCCGGCGGCGAGATGGGCGGCGACGATCGCCCCGGCGGAGGTGCCGACGAACGACTCGCACTCCCGCAGGTCCAGACCGGCGCCGTCCTCGATGCCCGCCAGCACGCCCATCATCCAGGCCTCGCCGAGCACGCCGCCGCCGCCGAGGACGAGGACGTCGGGACGGGTGCGCATCGCCTGGGACATGGCCTGAGACTACCCGGGCCGCCGCCGCGCCCCGCCGTCAGGC
The DNA here is from genome assembly GCA_049509055.1 of Solirubrobacteraceae bacterium. Classification (GTDB taxonomy): domain Bacteria; phylum Actinomycetota; class Thermoleophilia; order Solirubrobacterales; family Solirubrobacteraceae; genus Palsa-465. The sequence continues at coordinate 4,945 of JBELAG010000033.1, read as the reverse complement.
GCTCGCCGGCACCCGCGCACCCGTGTATGCGATAACATACGGGCGTATGTCGATGGTCCTCGAACCAACCTCGTCGCCGCTCGCGCTCGGCGCCCGCATCCGCGCGCTGCGCGAGGCGATGGACCTGTCGCTGCGCGACCTCGCGCAGCGCTGCGGGGTGAGCGCCCCGATGCTCTCCCAGGTGGAGCGCGGCGAGACGAGCCCCACCCTGCACATCGCCGCGCGGATCGCCGCAGGGCTCGACCTGCGCCTGTCCCAGCTGCTGCGCCTCGACGAGAGCGGCTCGGTGACCGTCGTGCGGGCCGGCGAACGGCGGATCGGGCCGGCCGGCGCCACCGGGCACCGCTATGAGATCCTCACCCCGCCGCTGCCCGGCCAGCGCGCCGAGCTCTCGCGCCACACGCTCGCGCCGGGCGCGGTCACCGGCGGCCCCGGCGATCCGCCGATGCACGAGCCCGGCAGCCGCGAGACCGCGCTCGTGCAGTCGGGCTCGGTCGTCCTGCACTGCGACGGCGCGCCGCACGCGCTCGACGCCGGCGACTGCGTCACCTTCGACGCCGATCTTCCCCATCACTTCGAGAACCCCGGAACGCGTGAGGCCGTCCTGCTCGCCGTGGTGAGCGCCGGCCTCCGGAGGAGCTGAGAGACACCCATGCCGACAAGCCTGTTCGACAAGATCTGGGCGGCCCACGAGGTCGCCCCCGGCCTGCTGTACATCGACCTGCACCTCGTCCACGAGGTGACCAGCCCGCAGGCCTTCGACGGCCTGCGCCTGGCCGGCCGCACCGTCCGCCGGCCCGACCGGACGCTGGCCACCGCCGACCACAACGTCCCCACCGACGGCACGCCGATCGCGGCGCAGATCCGCGACGAGCTCTCCCGCGTGCAGGTGGAGACGCTGGAGCGCAACTGCGCGGAGTTCGGGATCCCGATCCACTCGCTGGGCTCCGAGCATCAGGGGATCGTGCACGTGATCGGCCCGGAGCTGGGGGTCACCCAGCCCGGGATGACGATCGTCTGCGGCGACAGCCACACCGCCACCCACGGCGCGTTCGGCGCGCTCGCCTTCGGGATCGGCACCAGCGAGGTCGAGCACGTGCTCGCCACCCAGTGCCTCGTGCAGTCCAAGCCCCGGTCGATGCGCATCCGCTATGACGGCGCGCTCGGCTTCGGGGTCACCGCCAAGGACCTGATCCTCGCGACGATCGGACAGATCGGTGTCGCCGGCGCGGTCGGCCACGCCGTGGAGTACGCCGGGCCGGCGATCGAGGCCCTGTCGATGGAGGGGCGGATGACGGTCTGCAACATGACGATCGAGGCCGGCGGCCGCGCCGGCATGATCGCCCCCGACCGGACGACGTTCGATTACGTGATCGGGCGCCCGGCCGCGCCCGCCGAGGTCCCCGACGATTGGCGCGGGCTGCGCAGCGACGAGGGCGCCGCCTTCGACCAGGAGATCGTCGTCGACGCCGCCGCGATCAGCCCGATGGTCACGTGGGGCACCAACCCCGAGATGGTCGTCGGCGTCGGCGGGGCGGTGCCCGCGCCGGCGTCCGAGCAGGACGAGCGCGCGCTGCACTACATGGGCCTGGAGGCCGGCACGCCGATCTCCGAGATCCGCCTCGACCGCGTGTTCATCGGCTCGTGCACGAACTCCCGGATCGGCGACCTGCGGGCCGCCGCCGAGGTGATCGGCGGCCGCACGGTGGCCGACGGCGTGTACGCGATGGTCGTCCCGGGCTCGGCGCAGGTCAAGGCGCAGGCCGAGCGCGAGGGGCTCGACGAGGTGTTCCGCCGGGCCGGCTTTGACTGGCGGGGCGCGGGCTGCTCGATGTGCCTGGGGATGAACCCCGACATCGCGGCGCCCGGCGAGCGGGTCGCGTCGACCTCCAACCGCAACTTCGAGGGCCGCCAGGGGCGGGGCGCGCGCTCGCACCTGGTCTCGCCCCAGATGGCCGCCGCCGCGGCGATCGCGGGGCGTTTCGTCGACATCCGAGAGTGGGAGAAGTGATGAAGGCCATCGAGACGATCACCGGTCCGGTCAGCGTGCTCGACCGCGACGACGTCGACACCGACCAGATCATCCCCAAGCAGTTCCTCAAGCGGGTGGAGCGGACCGGCTTCGGCGAGTTCCTCTTCTATGACTGGGCCAAGGAGCCCGACTGGGACCTGCCGCGCAATCCGATCCTCGTCGCGGGGCGCAACTTCGGCTGCGGGTCCAGCCGCGAGCACGCGCCGTGGGCCCTGGAGGACTACGGATTTCAGACGATCATCGCGTCGAGCTTCGCCGACATCTTCTTCTCCAACTGCACGAAGATCGGGCTGCTGCCGGTGCGGCTGACCAGCGCGGAATGCGACGCGATCGCGCAGGCCGGCGAGGCCCAGGTCGACCTCGCCGCCCAGGAGGTGCGGTGGCCGGGGGGCACCGCGCGCTTCGAGATCGACCCCGAGATCAAGCGCCGGCTGCTCAACGGCCTCGACGACATCGCCCTCACCCTCCGCCAGGACGCGGCGATCGCCGCCTACGAGCGCGACCGCGAACGCTCCGGTCCGGTCACGAGCGGGCTGTGAGCGACCGCGACTGGGACGCCGCCACCTACGACCGGATCTCCGGCCCGCAGCAGCGCTGGGCCGCCGAGCAGCTCAAGCGGCTCGAGCTCCGCGGCGACGAGGTCGTGCTCGATGCCGGCTGCGGCTCGGGCAAGGTCACGGCCCTGCTCGCCGACCGCGTGCCGCGCGGGCGCGTCTACGGCGTCGATGTCGCGCCCTCGATGGCCCGCCATGCCCAGGAGGCGCTCGGCCCCCGCGCGACGATTCTCTGCCAGGACCTCGTGGCCCTGGACCTGCCCGAGCCCGTCGACGTCGTCTTCTCCAACGCCACCTTCCATTGGGTGCAGGATCACGACGCGCTGTTCGCCGCGATCCACCGGACGCTGAAGCCCGGCGGGCGGCTGCTGGCTCAGTGCGGCGGCCGCGGCAACATCGACGCCTTTCGCACGATCTCCGATGCGGTGGCGCGCGAGCAGCCGTTCGCTGCGTACTTCGCCGACTGGCGTCAGCCGTGGAACTACGCCACCGCCCAGGACACCGAGCGGCGCCTGGCCGCCGCCGGCTTCGGGCAGGTCTCCTGCTGGCTGGAGGCTCGCCCCACCGAGCCCGAGGAGCCGCGCAGCTTCGTCTCGACGGTGTGCCTGGTGCGTCATCTCGATCCGTTGCCGGCGGGGTTGCGCGACGCGTTTGTCGATGCGGTGCTGGAGCGGGTCGGGACGCCGCTGGTACTGGACTATGTCCGGTTGAACATGTCCGCCGCCCGGCCGGGTTGAGCGCCGCGGGGCGCGTTCGGCGGTGGGTGGTGGGGCGGATCGTCGCGTCCGGTAAACCCGTACCGTGTCGGGGCGATGAGGCGTCCGAGAACGATGGATCAGGCGTTCGCGGAGCTCGGGCGGATCGTCGTGCGCTTCCGCTGGACGGTGGTCGTGTTCTGGCTGGTGGTGGCGGTCGTGAGTTCGGCGGCGCTGCCGTCGCTGGCCAGCGAGGTCAACGACGACAACAGCGCGTTTTTGAGTCCGAGCGCGCCCAGCAGCCGGGCGGCGGATCTCGCGGCCCCGTTGCTGGGCGGTAACGCGGCGAGCAATATCACGCAGATCACGATCGTCGCGGTCGCGGCGCCGACGCTGGTGCGCGGCGATGTCGCCGCGATCCAGCGCGAGAGCGCGCTGGCTGAGCGGGTCGCCGATGTCAAGGCGGTCCGTGCGATCGGGGTCTCCAAGGATCTGCAGGCGGCGCTGTTGATCGCCCAGGTGCATCTCAGCGCCAACGACGTGACCAGGGCCAAGACGCTGATCGACGCGTTGCACGCCACGTTCGCGCGCGCTGATCCGCCTGCCGGGCTGCGGTTTCATCTCGCCGGCCAGGTCGCGACGCTGGTCGCCAACCAGGCCAGCGCCAGCCGGTCGGGCAGCGAGGTGCAGGGGTTCTCGTTCCTGTTCATCATCGTGCTGCTGCTGATCGTGTTCCGGTCGCTGCCGGCGGCGCTGGTCACGTTGGTGCCGAGCGGGCTGGCGTTGGTGATCTCGATGCGGCTGATCGGCGGGCTGGGCTCGGGCGGCGTGCAGATCTCCTCGATCACCGAGGTCCTGCTGATCGTCTTGTTGCTGGGCGCGGGCACCGATTACGGCTTGTTCCTGGTCTTCCGGGTGCGGGAGGAGTTGCGCGACGGGCATGCGCCGGACTACGCGGTGAGGCGGGCGCTGGTCCGGGTCGGTGAGTCGATCAGCGCGTCGGCGGGCACGGTGATCCTGGCGCTGTTGACGCTGCTGTTGGCGAGCTTCGGGCTCTATCACGATCTCGGGATCCCGTTGGCGGTCGGGGTGCTGGTGATGCTGGCGATCGGGTTGACGCTGTTGCCGGCGCTGCTGGCGATCCTCGGCCGCGCCGCGTTCTGGCCGTCGAAGATCGAGTTCGGCGCCCAGCGCGAGGGCGCGTGGTCACAGATCGCGGGGCGGCTGGTGCAGAATCCCGGGGTGACGCTGGCGATCGGGATCGTCGTGTTCCTGGCGCTGGCGGCCGGGGCGTTGGGCTATCGGTCGGGCGGGTTCGGCGGGGCCACGACCGCGCCGGCGGGCTCTGACGCGGGCGCCGGCGCCGCCGCGCTGGCCGCGCACTTCCCCCAGACGACGAGCAATCCGGCGAACCTGGTGCTGTCCTACGCGCGGCCGGTGTGGAGCGATCCGGCCGTGCTGGGGACCGCGCAGTCGGCGCTGGCGGGCTCCGGGCAGTTCGCGACGCTTTCGGGTCCGCTGTCGCCCAACGGGACCGTGCTGACGGCGTCGGCGCTGGCGCGCCTGCACGCGTTGCTGGGCCCGGCGGCTGGTCTGCCGGTGGTCGAGCCGGCCGGCGGGACCGTGCCCGCGGTGGCCTATGACGCCTATCGCGCCACCTCGCA
>JBELAG010000329.1:0-6470 GCA_049509055.1 Solirubrobacteraceae bacterium | reverse complement strand
GTTTGCCTCTGGCAGTGTTGTGCTGGCGGCCGAGCTATCTCGCACCGAGCGAGACCTCTGGCTCTGCGTCCCCGGCTCGCGCCGGGTTTGCGTTACAGCTGGTACGTCGACCATAGTAACCCACGTCGAGCGCCGGCCACAAGGCAAGTGGACGTTTGTTCGACGTACCGGCCTGTCGCCGCGTGTGTGGGCCTCGCGGATCCGCAGGAACTACCGTGTGGCTCCTCCGAGATCGATCCGAGAGAAACTGTGTGCACGAGTCGGCACAAGCGTCCCCGCCGGCCTCCCGTGATGACGAGCGCCCGCTCGCGGCCGCCGTGCGGAAGATGGGTGAGCTGCCCGTGCTCGACCGAACGGTGCGTGAGGTGGTGGCGCTCTGCCGCGAGGAGGACTTCCTCGTCGCAGAGCTGATCGCGACCCTGGAGGGCGATGCCGAGTTCGCCACCAACCTGCTGCGGTTCGCGAACTCGGGGTATGCGGCCCGGCGGATGCGAGCGCGCACGATCCGCCAGGCCGTGATGATGGCCGGACGCGTGACGATCGGCCGGATGGCCCTGGAAGCCGCGACATGGCGCTTCCTGGAGCGCGCACCGGGAAACGGCCGCGCCTCCGTGGGGCAGATGCACGTCCACGCGGTGGCGGTCGCCTCATGCGCGCTCGAGTTGGCGCAGCGCTGCGGCGCGGCCCAGGACGTCGCGCACCTGGGGGGGCTGCTGCACGATATCGGCAAGCTCGTGATGCCGGTGGCCTTCGGGGAGGAGGAGATGGATGCGATCGCCGCTCACGCCCCCGGCGGACAGGCGCGCGTCGAGCTCGAGCAGAGTCATTTCGGCTGTGACCACGCGCTCGCCGGGGCGATGCTGGCCAGGGCGTCGAATGTCGACGGGCCGGTGGTGGCCGCGATCCTGGCGCACCACGATCCGCAGGCCGGCGCGAGCGCGGAGACCGCCTGCGTGCAGGTGGCCAACGCGCTCGTCGGGATCCTGACCGGCATCGAACCGGACCCGCTGCTGCTCATCAACGCGCAGCGCGTGCTCGGGCTGGATGCGAGCGACCTCGACGATGTCGCGTCACACGCCGTGGCGTTCGGCCGCGGGCCGTCCGACGCACCGTCAGCCCAACCGGCGCTCGCGGATCGCCTCGCGGCGCTCACCCGGCTCCGCGTCACCGCGGATGAGGTGACCGGCGTCGCGGACCGGCGAAGCTGGAGCGAGCACACGCGCGCGCTGGTCCGGACGAGGGGCGGCGCGGTCATGGTGTGCAACGTCGACCGGCTCCCCGACCCCAGCGATGAATGCGGCGAGCTGACGGGCGATCTCGTGCTCTCCGAAGTCGCGCGGATCCTCTCCCATCACGGGTTCGCCGGCCGGCTCGGCGCCGATCAGCTGGTGCTGTTCGCTCCGGTGGCTGCGAGCCAAGCGCGAACGGTTGCGCACGCGATCCTCAAGGAGGTCCGCCGGACCTTCCCGCGCGGCAGGGTCGACGGGTGCAATGCCCGCCTGTCGATCGGTGTCGCGCTCGCCGACGACGCTCACCGGGACCTCGGTGCGCTGCTCGCCGTGGCCGATGACGCCCTGCACGGAGCCAGGCGCTCGAGCCGCGGGCGCGTCGTCGTCGCCGGCTGAACGCGGCGCGACGTCCTCCGGGCCGCACGCGATCTGACCGCATCGCCCGACGCGGCTGCAATCCTGCCGCGGGTGTGTCCCGGCGATGAGTTTCCGGCGCGGGGCTGGTCCTAAGCGTCGTAAGCTCAACGACAGGAGGACGCAGATGAGTACGACGGCGACGTCGATCCGCGGGATCAGCCTGGTATGCGTGCCGACGCCTGACCAGGACCGCGCGATCGCGTTCTATGAGTCGATCGGCTTCGAGAAGCGCGCCGACACCCCGTTCGGGGGCGGCTATCGCTGGATCGAGGTCTACCCGCCCGAGGGGTCGACCGGGATCGCGCTCGCGCCACCCCGTCCCGGTGACGACGTCGTGCCGGTGCAGACCGGGATCACGCTGACCGCCGGTGACATCGACGCGGCTCATGCGCAACTGCGCGACAGCGGGGTCGATGTCGACGCCGAGGTGTCACGGATGGGCGACCCTGTCCCCCCGATGTTCTGGTTCCGCGATCCGACCGGCCACACCCTGATGGTGGTGGAGCAGCGCTGAGCACAGTGCCTCCCCACGGCGATCGCGACTTCCACGCGCTCGCAGAGTCATACCGAGCCGAGCTGCACGCGCATTGCTACCGCATGCTCGGCTCGGTGCACGACGCCGATGACGCGCTGCAGGAGACGCTGCTGCGGGCGTGGCGCGGCGCGGCGGCGTTGCGCGACGCCCGCTCCGCGCGCTCGTGGCTATACACGATCGCGACCAACGTGTGCCTGACCGAACTCGAGCGCCGGCGCCGGCGAGCGCTGCCCCACGACTACGGTCCCGCCGCCGAGCCCCACACCCCCCCGGGAGTCCCGGTCAGCGAGTCGGTCTGGCTGGAGCCGTACCCCGACGAGGCGATTGGCATCCCGGCCGGGCGCAGCGCGCCGGATGCGGTCTATGAACAGCGCGAAGCCGTCGAGCTCGCGTTCGTCGCCGCGCTGCAGCTGCTGAGCGCCAACCAGCGTGCGGTCCTGATCCTCCGCGAGGTGCTGGGTTTCTCCGCGCACGAGGCGGCGGCGATGCTCCAGACCACGGTCGCCTCGATCAACAGCGCGCTCCAGCGCGCTCGCGCGTCGGTGGCGGACCGGGTCCCGGAGCGAACGCAACAGGCGACCCTGCGGTCGCTCGGGGATCGCAACCTGCGGGAGCTGGTCGACCGGTACGTCACCGCGTGGGAGCGCTGCGACGTCGACGCGTTCGCCGCACTGCTCGCGCACGACGCCAGCTTCGCGATGCCCCCGCTGGCGACCTGGTACACGCCGCGTGCGACGATCGCGGCCTGGGCGAGCGAGTACGCGCTGTCGGGCGCATGGCGGTGGCGCACGGCGCTCGCCCGCGCCAACGCCCAGCCGGCGCTCGCCTTCTACGCCTGGGATGATCCGGCCGGCGCCTACCTCCCGTTCGCGCTCAACGTGCTGAGCCTGCGGGACGCGAGCGTCAGCGACGTGACGGCCTTCATCGTCCGGTCGACCGACGCGCCCGACGCCGACGCCTACATCCGCTTCCCCGAGCAGCCGGTGAACACCCGGCGGCTCACCGGCACCTTTGAGCGATTCGGACTGCCGGCATCGATCGGTCCGGACTGACAGACCGCCGGCAGCCGACCGACGAGTACGCGGGCGGCCGACGGCTAGCGTGGACCGGCGGCGATCGCCGCCTGCGCGGCGTCGATCAGCGCGAGCCGATCGTTGGTGGACGTCAGGTTCGCCTGGATCACGTACAGGTCGCCGTGCAGCAGAAAGTCGATCTCCGGCGGGGCGCACGACGCGCCGCAGCTGAGCGCGACGAAGCCGGCCCGCGAGGCGCCGCGGACGGAGACGGGAGTACCGAACACCTTCCCGGACTTCGTGGCGCTGAAGTCGGCAACGAAGCACACGGTCGCGTCGCCGCAATGAGCGACCGCCCCGATGCTGAGATCGTAACGAGCGCCGGACGTGCCGGCGCTCGGATACAGGTGCAGACCGTGCACGTCGAGCGGCATCGAGCCTGCAAGCAGCACCGGCGGCGCGTTGCGATCGCGGTGAACGGTCCGGATCTGGGCTGCCAGCAGCGTCGGCAGCGACGTCTGACCGTTGGCCGCCACCGACGCCAGCAGGCTGATCAGGATCGCGGCGAGGAGAATCACGCGGCGCACGGCGACAACCCTACACTCGCGACCCGGACGCGTCGCTCGCCGCGGGAGGCGGCGAGCAGCGCCGCCCGCGATGTCAGGCGAAGTAGTGGCCCGTCTGCACGTCCTCGACCCAGCCCGGATGGATCGGCTCCCACCCCAGCAGCCGGCGGGTCTTGTCGTTGGAGGTCGGGTTGTCCAGGCCGGCGAAGGCGGCGAGGAAGCCGAGGTACTGCGGAGCCTCCTCGTCGCTGATGCTCTTGGTCTCGATCCCGAGCTTGCCGGCGATCGTCTCGGCGATCACCGAGCGCGGGATGCCCGTGTCGCCCACGCCGTGCAGCGTCGAGCCGGCCGGGGCCTTCTCCAGTGCCAGGCGGTAGAGCACGCCGACGTCGTAGGTGTTGGCGGCCGGCCAGACGTTGGAGCCGTCGCCGGTATAGGCCGCGGCGCCGCTCTCCCGGGCGAAGCCGATCAGGGCGTGCGTGAAGCCGTGGTGGTCGAGATCGCTGTGCACCATCGGCGCGAGCCGGATGACCGACGAGCGCACGCCCTGCCGGCCGAGCGCGAGCGTGTAGTTCGCCGCGTCGGTCCGGGGACCTCCGTCGGACTGGTCGTCCTCGGTGCCGACCCGCCCGCCCCGGCCGGTGATCCCGGCCATCGCGAGCATCAGGGTGCCGCCGGTCGTCACGAACGGCTTGCCGGTGCCGACCAGGACCTCGCCGATCGCCTGGTGGGCGGCCAGGTCGGAGTCGACCGCGCCGACGAAGTCGCCGGTCCGCATCGCCTCGTGCTTGAAGCCGAGATGGATGACGCCGTCGGCCTCGGCGGCGGCGGCCGCCAAGCCGGGCAGGTCGTCGAGATCGCCGCGGCGGACCTCGGCACCCACCGCGGCGACGGCCTGCGCCGACGCGTCGGAGCGGGCGAGGCCGACGACCTGATGGCCGTGGGTGAGCAGTTCGGGGATGACGGCGGAGGCGATGTGGCCCGAGGCGCCGGTTACGAATACGCGCATTGCAAGTCTCCAGTCGGAGGTGTATGTCACCTGGTGTCATCACGATAGCACCCGCATAGCACCAGGTGTCATCAACTACGCTCACATCGAGTGTCACGCTGGAAACCCGATGCCGAGGGGCGCCTGATGAGCGCCGCGATCGAGCTGTTCGACGAGCAGGGATACGAGGCGACGACCGTCGCCGAGATCGCCGAGCGCGCCGGGCTGACCAAACGCACCTTCTTCCGCCACTTCTCCGACAAGCGCGAGGTGCTGTTCAACGGCAGCGCGGAGCTCGAGCGCTGCTGGCTGGAGGGGCTGGCCGCCGCGCCGCCGCAGGCGAGTCCGCTCGCGGTCGTGCGCGCCGGGCTCGATCCTGTCGCCGAGATGTTCAGCGAGCGCCATCCCTTCGCCCGGATTCGCGCCCAGATCATCGAGGCCAACCCGGATTTGCAGGAGCGCGAGCTGATCAAGCTGCAGAGGCTCGCCGGCGCGATCACGGGCGCGCTGGTGGAGCGCGGCGTCTCGGTGAACGCGGCGATCCTCGCCGCCCAGGCCGGCGTCACCGTCTTTCACGTCGCCTTCGCTCGCTGGGTGCAGCAGAACGACCCGAGCGCGTTGCGACGGCTGATCGACGAGTCGCTGGATGAGCTGCGGTCGGTGACCGCCGCCGACCGGCCAGGATGAACGAGGAGCGCATGTGAAGAAGATCGGATTTCTGTCCTTCGGTCATTGGACCCCGAGCCCGCAGTCGCAGACGCGCTCGGGCGCGGATGCGCTCGTGCAGTCGATCGAGCTGGCGGTCGCGGCGGAGGAATTGGGCGCCGACGGCGCGTACTTCCGGGTTCACCATTTCGCGCGTCAGCTCGCGTCGCCGTTTCCGCTGCTGGCGGCGATCGGCGCGAGGACGTCGCGGATCGAGATCGGGACCGCCGTGATCGACATGCGCTACGAGAACCCGATGTACTTCGCCGAAGACGCCGGCGCGGCTGATCTGATCGCGGGTGGCCGGCTGCAGCTGGGCATCAGCCGGGGGTCGCCCGAGCAGGTGGTCGAGGGCTGGCGCTACTTCGGCTACGCGCCCGCCGAGGGCGACAGCGACAGCGACATGGCGCGCAAGCACGCCGAGGTCGCGCTGGCAGTGCTGGACGGCGACGGGTTCGCGCAGCCCAGCCCGCGGCCGATGTTCGCCAATCCACCGGGCCTGTTGCGGATCGAGCCGTACTCCCCCGGCCTGCGAGAGCGGATCTGGTGGGGGTCGGGATCAAACGCCACCGGTGTATGGGCGGCCCAGCGCGGGCTCAACCTGCAGAGCTCGACGCTGAAGGACGACGAGACCGGCGAGCCGCTGCACGTCCAGCAGCGCAAGCAGATCGACGCCTACCGCGAGGCGTGGACGCAGGCCGGACACGACCGCCAGCCGCGGGTGTCGGTCAGCCGCAGCATCTTCGCGCTCACCACCGACACCGACCGCGCCTACTTCGCCCGCGACCGCGACTCACGTGATCAGATCGGCATGATCGATGAGAACACCCGCGCGATCTTCGGGCGCTCCTACGCGGCCGAACCCGACGTGCTCATCGAGGAGCTGCGCGCAGACGAGGCGATCCAGGCGGCGGACACGCTGCTGCTGACCGTGCCCAACCAGCTCGGCGTCGACTACAACGCTCACGTCATCGAGAGCATCCTCACCCACGTCGCGCCGGCGCTCGGCTGGCGCTG
>JBELAG010000328.1:0-12053 GCA_049509055.1 Solirubrobacteraceae bacterium | reverse complement strand
CGCGCCCTCGATCGCCTCATACGCCTCGCCGGCGCCCGACCGCGACGCCTGGATCGTCGCCACGACGCACCGGATTCCCCGTCCCGAGTACAGATCCGGCGCGAACGCCAGATAGCCCTCGGTGGCCAGCCGGTCGGCCTGCAGCCGGATGTCGTCGCTCAGCCCGAACGCGTCCATCACCACCACGACGCCCGGCCACGGCCCTTCGCCCCGCGGCTGGGCCAGGTACGCGCCCAACCGAGGCGAGCCGGCAGGCTGGTAGGTCAGGTCGGGCATCGGCAGCTCCAATCGATCGCGGTCCCCACAGTTTCCCGGCTCGCCCGCGCGCAACGCACCCATAACCCGCCGCCGCGTCCCAAGCTCGCGATCCTGTGCTATTACTAAGGGACCGCCGCGGGGTGGAGCAGTCTGGTAGCTCGTCGGGCTCATAACCCGAAGGTCGCGGGTTCGAATCCCGCCCCCGCTACTCCGAAAAGGTCCGCATTAGCGGGCCTTTTCTATTTCTCGGCGCGTCGATCTACCCGGAAATAGCCGTCCAGAGTACCACCGTCGAGTACCACTTGAGGGTTGAAAACGACGTTCTCAGTCGGGTCTAGGGGCCCCAGATCGCGGCTGATGCCGCCGACGTGGGTCGGGTTGAGCGGGGGAGCCGCGCCGCTATGCCGCGACGACGCGCGCGATCTCGAGGAGCGATTCGGGCATGGGCGCATGCAGCTGCCAGGTGATTTGGATCGGCCGCTCGCCCCGGTCTTCGACGAACGTCACCGGCCCGAGCAGCGTGAAGGGCGCTGCTGCGCCGTTGGCGAGGGTCGGGCTCTCCCGCATGAAGAGCAGGACCGAAGTACCGGCTTCGCGTTGCTGGCGATAGCGACGACCCGTTGGGCTGTCGCGGCTCGTCGTGCTTTGTGATTCCCAGTGGAAGAGTCGAGACGAGAGCGCGTAGTCGCGGTAGCGCGTTGAGGGCGAATACCGGGATTCGCTCTTTCTCAGCGTCACGAATAGGACATCCGTGCTGATGTCGCTGAGCCAGCGAACGCCCTCGCGAGAGGTGGGTGGGTCCTCGAAGGTACCGTCACCGAGGGCGAGCAGCGCCTCGTCCCGGGTGTACCGCGCGTGAACGCGAAGCGGGCCGAAGCCGAGCGGTTGGGTCGCGGAGTCGGCTTCGTCTCCGGCGATCTCCAGAACTTGAGCAAGCTCGTCGCGGGCGGCGGGATCGGCCCAAATGGCATCGAGTGCGGCGTCGAGATCGATGAAGCCGTGGCGTCGACCAAAGATGTCGATCGCGAGCATGCTCAGGAGGCGCCGGTCGCGGTCTGAGATCTGTGCTGGCTTCTCCGCGGAGGTCAAGAACCGCCGGTAGGTCTCGACCCGGTCTGCATCGTCGATGTGCAGGAGCCGATGGATCGCTCGCAACAGGGTCTCCTGATGCGCATCTCCGGCCGCAACCGGGAGCCCGGCATCGCGGCGAAGTCTGGTCCAGGTGCGATCCCGTGATCGGTAGAGGTCGCCCTGACTCCGTTCGGAGTCACGTAGGAACGCTCGCAGCGACACATCACCCAGGCGTCGCAAATCGTCGACGAGCACCGACCAATTTCCAGCGCCCGCGGCGGCGCGGAGGCTGCTCAGGATCACCTCGCGACTCTGGCGGTCGAGCTTGATTTCACAGCCGGCCGGGAGGTACGGGAAGTCGTTCTCGACTTGGTCGACAAGTCGCCCGTTGCGGGAGTCGATCAGTGCCCGGAGCCTCGCATCGAATCGGAAGCGCCGGTGCTGTTGGCCGATCAGGTCCACCACCGTGAGCGTTGTCTTGTTCTGATGCTCTCGCAGACCGCGACCGATCTGCTGGGTCAGGACTGTGGCGGACTGAGTTGGCCGCAGAAGCAGCACGGTGTCGACGGACGGAACGTCGACGCCCTCGCCGAGGACATCGACGCTGAACACACAGCGGAGCTCGCCTTGCTCCAGACGCCTGAGGATCGAGTCACGCTCAGCGGTATCCGTCTCACCCGAGAGGGCTACGCTAGGAAGGTCGCGGTCCGTGAAGGCACGAGCCATGTATTCCGCATGCTTGACGGACACGCAGAACCCGAGGGCACGCATCTGACCAGGGTCCAGGAGGATCCGCTCGAGCGAATGCAGCAGTCGGACTACGCGTGCGTCATCACCGGTGAAGATGCGGTCGAGGTCTTCCGTCCGATAGCCGCCGCGGCGCCATTCCAGGGCCGACAGATCGACATCGTCGTGGACGCCGAAATACTGGAATGGCGCGAGATAGCCGTCGTCGATCGCCTCCCACAAGCGGAGTTCGACGGCTGTGCGATGACCAAACCAGCGGGTGATGTCCTCGCCATCCATGCGTTCGGGGGTCGCCGTGAGACCGAGCAATTCGACGGGCTGGAGGTGCTCGAGCAACGCGCGGTACCGCGGCGCAGCCGCGTGGTGAACCTCATCGATCACGACGATGTCGAAGGCGTCGGGGCTGAGCTTCTCGATCGCTTCGTTCGGAAGCGATTGCACCATCGCAAAGACGTGACGGCCAACGAGGGGCTGCTCGCCGTCTCCAAGGATCTCGCCAAAGTCCGGGTCCTTGAGAACCGTCGCATACGTTGCCCGGCTCTGATCGAGGATGCGCCTGCGATGTGCGACGAAGAGCAATTTCGGCTTGCGTCCGAGTTGGTCGCAGAAGCGGCGATAGTCGAGCGCCGCCATCACGGTCTTGCCTGTGCCGGTCGCGGCGACGAGCAGGTTTCGGTGGCGGTCGTGGCGGTCGCGCTGGGCCTGCAACTGCTCGAGCATCCGCGCCTGATGCGGCTTGGGAGTCACGTCAAACGCGACGTAACCGCCGCCGAGATTTCGCCGTTTGGCCCGTCGTTGGCTGTCCAGCGCTTCGCGTAGCCGCTCGCCGTCCTGTTCGGGATCGAAGGCCTCGAAGGCATCGCTCGCCCAGTACGTTTCGAACGTGGCGCGCATGCGGTCGATCAGGCCGGGAACAGCGACCTCGCTGAGCCTGACGTTCCATTCCATGCCCTGGTGAAGCGCCGTGAATGACACGTTTGACGAGCCGAGGAAGGCGGTCGTGAGTCCCCCCGGCCGGTGGACAATCCACGCCTTCGCGTGCAGCTTGGTCCGGTCCGCCTCGTAGTCGACGCGCACCTCGGCGCCGGCCTTTGCGAGCTCCTCAAGCGCCTTTGGTTCGGTCGCGCTCATATAGGTGGTTGTGATGACACGGACGCGTCCGCTGCGTTGGACGACGTCAGCGAGCTCGTCGATGAGCGTCCTTACGCCCGTCCAACGGACGAAACTCACGAGGAAATCGACGTCCGACGCGCTTGGGAGTTCGCTGCGGATCTGTTGACCGATCGCAGGTTGGGCATGGCCGTTGACGAGCAGCTCATTCGCCGACAGCGCGATCACCGGGCTCGTCGGGAGGATCGGTATGCCCAGACCTACTGCCGGGCGCCGTACTCCGGTGAGCAACTGAGCCGGAAGACTGATCGCGTCGTCGTCAGAAAGGTTGATGGCGTCGTCGGCCAAGACCTGGATAACACGGTTCACCGCGAGCACCTGGGCGTCGACCGACTCGTCCGCGTCGTGCATGTCCTCGAGGGCGCGGCGAATAGCCTCTCCCGCGTGTCGCCCGAAACGCTCCGGCGCGTCAGCTCCGTCGAGTTGGGCCAGCTCCACGAGCTCTTCGCCCATCGCTGATAGGCGCTGAGCCAGGCTCCGGGTGACCACCTCATCACGCAGACCCGGCGTTTCGTCGGTCACGCCTGTGAAAATACTCTAGGCACTGGGCGAGGCTAGAAGTAGCGGCGCAGATAGGCGCGAAGCGCCGGGTCGGTGGCATACACATAGGTGCCGCGGATTCCGCGGGTCAGGAGGACGGCGTAGATGTTCGTCACGAACCTGAACAGATCGTCGTCGTCGTAGGTCCTGCCCATGCGGGGGTTGTTCTCCTTGCCCTTGGTGTCGTAGTAGCTCCCACGATCGAACGAGAGGCGCTCGGCGACGGGGTCAAAGCGAAGGTCGTCCCCGATGATCACGCCGGCGAAGTTGAGGTCATAGCCCTGGATCGTGTGAATGGAGCCGACCTCGTCTGCGGACGTCGCTCGACTTTGGCCATTTCGCGGGGTCGCGGGGGCTGGTTGTGGGGTGACGCTCGTGCTGCGGGTTGGGGCTGTGTGAGCGTCTGAGGCCAGCGGTCGGGAGGAGCACCGGCGGCGGCCTCGAAGCGTGGGCTGTCCATATCCTGATGCCGCGTCGGATGCCAGTCCGGTCGCGGCTGCCCACGAGAGGCGCCGCCGATGCTCCTGCATGTTCCCGTTTCGCTGGACGGCCTGCTGTCCCTGCTGGCTCCGTGTTTCACGCAACCGACGTTTCAGACGTTCCGGGCGATGGTGCTCGGCCAGGTGGCGCAGACGGGGCGGCGGACGGTGTGCGGGATGCTGGTCGGCGCGCGCCTGTCAGGGGTGTGGGAGCACTCGCGTGCGCACCGGTTCTTCAGCCGCGCGCGGTGGGCGCCCGATCAGCTGGGGCTGGTGCTCGCCGCGGTGATCGTGGAGCGGTTCATCGCGGAGGGCGAGCCGGTCACGGTCGCCATCGACGACACGCTCTTGCAGCGCTGGGGCCGGAAGGTGTACGGCTGCTTCTACCATCACGACGCGACCGCCAACAGCGAGAAGGCCGCCGTTGCGTGGGGGAACAACTGGGTGGTCGTCGGGATCTGCGTCCGGCTGGCGATGCTGGAGCGGACGGTCTGCCTGCCGGTCCTGTTCAGGCTCTGGCAGCCCCGCCGCCCCGAGTACGCCAAGGCCGACAAACCAGATCCCGAACGGCCCGGCAAGCCCGTGATGGGACGGGAGCTGATCGACCTACTCGCCGCCCGGCTGCCCGGCCGGCGGATTCACGTCGTCGGCGACGCCGCGTACGCCACCGAGGCGTGGCGCGGCCTGCCCGCGACGGTGACGGTCACCTCCCGCCTGCGATCAAACGCCGCGATCTACGCGCCCGCGCCGGAGCCGACCGGCAAGCGCGGTCGGCCGCGCAAGTGGGGCCAGCGCCTCGGAAAGCTTGCGCAGATCGCGACCGATCCCGCGACCCAATGGACCGAGCACACCGTCGGGCGCTACGGGAAGACCGAGACGCTCAAGCTCGCGATCATCGACTGCCTGTGGGAGCCACTCGGCGCCGACACCCCGGTCCGCGTGATCCTCGTCCACGACACGACCAAGCCCGCCGGCTACCAGCTCGCGCTGATCACTACCGACCTCACCTCGACCCCCGCCCAGATCGTTGAGCGCTACTCCGACCGCTGGTCGATCGAGGTGTGCTTCGAGGAAGCCAAGCACCATGCCGGTGTCGGTGACGCCGAGAACCGCCGCGAGAAAGCGGTCCGCCGGACCGTCCCGTTCCAGTTTCTGACGATGACCCTGACCATCTGCTGGTATGCGCTGCACGGCCATCACCCCGACGACATCGCCGAACGCTGCGTCCTCGCCCCGTGGTACCTCTCAAAGACCAACCCATCGTTCGCCGACATGCTCGCCAAGCTCCGACGCACGATCATCGCCGACCAATACTCATCCGACGCACGATCATCGCCGACCAATACTCACCCGAACGGCTCCGCGCCCCCTACCGACAGAAAATCATCGCGATCCAACAAGCATGGGTAGCCATGCTCGGCTAAACGGCCAAAGTCGAGCTGCGTCTCGAACTCCCAGGAAATCTAAGAGTTCCTGGTGACCAGCTCCTCGCTGGGCGAATCAAGCCAGCTGGCACCCGGCCTCGCAGAATGACCGTACCGCGTTACACAGGCGCGCAGGAGCCGCTCGTCTACGCCGAGGAGCCCAACGAGCTGCACCGGCCGAGCTGCCCCTAGGCTGCGGGGGTCGAGCCGGCCGAGGGCGAGCCGTTGGAGCTGGTGTTGGGGGCCTCCGAGGTCTGCTCGGGCTGCGACCAGACGTGACCATAGGCGATCGGGCGCCCAGCGCCGCAAAGGACCTCAGAGCCTTCCGTATCATCTGACACAATCGGTGGCCCGGCCGACAACCATCCGAGGGCACAGGCCAAGGGCTACGAGCCGGTCAAGCAGTATGCAGGGCTGGGATACCGTCACACCCAACTGCCGGGGCCGCGTCGGCCACAATGAGCGCAGGACGGTCGAAGCCGATGTCCTCGTGTTCTTGAACAAGGAGGCGCAGAAGCCCTCCTGGGCGCACTCGGGGCAAGGACCAGGCCCTGGTCTGAGGCCCTGGCGTGAGCCGGGCGCTGTCGCCGGGGTGCCCGGGGAACGTGCCCGGCCTGCCGTCCGCAGGAGCTCACCGGTCTGGCCCGCTGAGGCCCGGAGACGGGGGCTCCCCGAGGGGGCCGAAGGTCACCATTCTGGGCATCAGACTTGCCCGTCGGATGCACCGAACATGTCTGATGACGGTGACGACCGGCGCGAGTCGAAGTTCGACCTGGTGGGCGACGACTGGAGGCCCAATCATGGACATGCAAGACCTCGGCATCTTGATCGCCCGCACGGGCATCAACAACACCGTGATCTTCGGCGTGGCCGCGCTGACGATGGTCCATTGACAGTCCCACTTTTCCAATCACCGATGGAAGCAGCAACGACGCCACACTGCCGGACGAGCGGCGAAGGAGCGCTTGGCGACTACAGGGCGTCGGCGCGGATTGGGCACCCGGCGCACAAGGTTGACGGACGCGACCTCACACCGCTGCCCGCTGGCGGACCGCCGAAGCTGTGCCATAACGCGCCCGCATGACGCTCTACTCCTGGGCTGGCTGACCCGCTTCCTCGCTGAGGCGAGCTAGCTCCTGATCGCTGATCGGCTCCGGTTCTGGGTCGTCCGGGAGACCGACGTGCGGACGGAGCACTTCCTTGGCACGGCCCAAGTCGCGGCGACGAACTGCAACGGCGACCCGTACGCGGTCGGCAGGGCTCGCAATAGCGCCAGGAAGCGCGTTGAAGCCGGTGCCGTCCGGGAGCGCGTACGGGCGCTGCTCGGTCTCTATTCCTGCATTTGTCAGGACCTGCGCAGCCCGATCGGCAGTACTTGAGGAGACCGCCTCGGCGTCGGTGATCCGGGCCGAGACGACGGGCACCCAATCGTCCGGGTCCGGGGCTGAATGCTGAAGTCCCAGCCGCTCTCGCCAGCTCTTCCTCGGTCTTCCCGGCGGAGCATCGGTCATGCCGAGAACTTACAGGCCGGGGCGGCGCTGCGCGACGCGCGCGAATTCGTGTCTGCTTTCCCGATCCGCGGCGGGTCCGAATCGGCCATGGGCTCTGAGCGCTGGTGGGCTGCGCCCGCAGGGATAGCCCACAGACGAGGGGACGACCCAGTCTGCTCGTTGCTGTGAGAGATGATCAGGTCAAGGCGATAGCATCGGTTCGTGGGGACTGATTCCCGAGTTCACAGATGCTGAGACGCTTCCGGCGGCAAGCGGCGGAGTCGGTAACCCGGCCCGAAGCGGGGGCACGCGAGGGCACACGCGCTGGCCATGATGCCCCGGACGTCGAACGCGCAAAGGCGCTGCATCGGCTTGCCTTACAGCAGATGCGGGACAAGAAGTATGAGAAAGCTGCTGCCGGCTTTGCGGCTGTGGAAGCCGCGTGCCCGCCCGAACACATCGGCTTGCATGCCCTGGCCAAGAGCCAACGCGCTGGGGCACTCATGGGCACGCGGCGCTACGCCGAGGCGCTGGCCGTATTCGACGAGCTCGCTGCTGACGTTGGGAGCGACGGGCGCTTGCGCGGCGAGAGCTCCTCGGACCAGCTTCCCACCGTCCTCTGGGGCCGTGCCGTCTGCCTCGAGCATTTGGGACGCCTTCCCGCAGCCCGTGAAGCGGTGGGGCGACTCATTGATGAGGTCGGCTCCGGCACGACCCCGAAGCAGCGCCTCTATGTGGGACAGGCCTACTTGCTGCAGGCCAGGACAGCCGAGGCCAGAGGTCGATTCGACGAAGCCGCTGAAGGCGTCAATGCCGCAATCCGACACTGCTCAAGCGTGGACGAACCTGTTCTCAAGGCGGTGCTTCACGAGGCCGAGCAGATGAAAGCCGCGCTACAAGCACGGGTGCGACCGGCCCGCTGAGGTCCGGACCGTTCGTCGGCAACCGGCTCGGCTCCGGCAACCAGCAACCGGCCTCAGGCGGCCGCGATTGTCGCTGCAGCTCCAGCGGGGTCGGTCGTCTCACACATGCTGGTCGAGTGGGAGCGTTGGTTGCGGTGGTGTTGCGGTGTGTGCGCAGCACCGGCCGCGCGGCGGCATGCGATCAACACCAGGGTCCCCCGGCGCCAGGACGCGACACCGACAAGTAGTATCGCACCCATCGACCGGACCAAAGAGGTGACGACACTTGAAGTCGCGATGGTGGAGGGCGACCAGCACGCCGAAGCAGCCCGCTGGCAACGAGAGTGGGGCTGATCCGGGACTTTCCAGCGGTAGCACTGGTTTTGCTGGATTCTTCACTGCTGCCGAGACGCCCACCGGCCTGATTCCCAAACACGATCCGCATAAGGAACGGGTCTATGAGGACGAGATCGATCCGACGTGGAGAGACTAGTGCTTTGTCCGGTTGGTGCGGTTCATATCAAGGAGGTTCCTGCATGATTGTCGAATCCGTGTTCGACGTTGCCGTCGAGTCCGGAGACGATCACGCCCTTGGTTGCGGTCGAGATCGAGTTGAGAAGTGAGGAGCGCGCGGCGCTTGAGCGGATCGTGCGCTCGCCGTCGCAGTGAGCAGCGGATGGTGACCCGCGCGGGGGAGGTCGGGTTGTCTGAGCGCAAGGTCGGGGTGTGGCGCAGCCGGTTTTGCCGAGCATCGGATGGACGGCCTGCTCGATCTCCCCCGCACGGGCGCTCAGCGCGTCTATGACCACGACCGGCGTCTTGAGGTGTTGAGACACGGCATGTTCTGACCCGCCCGCGGTTGAGACGCACCGGACCATGCGGTCGCTGGCTGAGGCCGTGGGGGCGGCAAGAGCCGGACGCACGCGTTCCAGTCTGAGGCCGTTCTCAAGCCCCATCAGGTCCGCTCGTGGCTGACCGGCCTGGATCCCAACTTCGATACCAAGGCAGTCGATGTCTGCGGTCTGTACCCCGGCTCTTGGCGTTCGATAAAGTGGCGAACCGGCTGTTTGCTCGAGCATCCCATCCACGGGCTGGACTCGAGCGTGCTCGTCGCCGTGCGAGTGGTTACGGGCAGCCGCCAGGATGCTGCGGCTGGGGTCTCGGGCCGCCCGACGACGGGAAGCAGCTCGCCGTGCCGGGATTCATCGCCCGACCACCACCGCCGACCCTCGCCAGCCTCATCTCATTGCGGCCACGCCGGCTGCTGCACACTCCGAAGCGATCCGCTTCCGCCAGCCCGGCCGCACCGCCACGATCACTCCCCCGCTCGCCGCCCGCAGTCACGTCCTCAACCGCCGCCGGTTGCAAGCCGTAGCCGTGAGGTCATCGCGGACGGACCTGGGCTGCCCTTCCCACGCCGGGACCACGTTGGTCGCGCGGCGCGCCGAGGGTCAACCGACGGTCCGCGCCCTTTCGAACCATGTCCCATACGGCCCTGGTGGATGTGATGGGATCTGAAAGTTTGCCCGCCGCCGGCGACCAGGTCCGGCCAGCAGCACAAATATCGAAGGGAGGACCATTCGGCTATGAAGATTACGACGCTGGCTGTACGCCGGTCAGCCGGTCTCGGTTGTGGCATCGTGGCGATCTTGCTGTCATCAGCGACGGCTGCTCTCGCGGCACCGGGGCCCGTCTCACTACCCGCCGCCACGGCTCAATCCTCGCCAGCAGTCAGTCCCACTGTCGCCCAGATCGTTGCCGAAGCCAAGGTCACAGGGCTGGACGGAACGCTTTTCCAATACCATCCGGCGACTGGTAGCTGGACTCAAATCGCTGTCATCGGGCAGCCAGAGACAGCCTCCGTCGACGCTGATGCCGCGTCTGGGTGGACTTCCAATCTCGCGTGCATTCTCGTGTCGCTCACAATTGGCGCCTGCGACAACGTCGCAATCACCTTCAAAGAAGTGGTTCCTAACACCGACGCACAAATCATCGGCACGCTTGAGTCGATGGCCACGGACGACGCGGAGAAGATCCGGATCGGAACAGTGCTGGACAATAAGGAGCAGGACATCATTCGTGGAGCGTCCGCGGATCGAGGCTCCGAAGTTGAAGGTGCGATGAGCGACGCATTCCAAGGGGTCGAGGACGGAGCCCTCGACTTCGGCTCGGGCGTGGTCGAGGCCCTTCCGGACATAGCCTTCTTCGTCATCTTCTAGCCGCTGCCCCGGGCAGAGGTTCCGGTAGGAGCCGAAGCGACGCTTCGCTCCTACTGGATCCCCTCCCGAGGTGGGCTCCTCCACGTTCTGGGTCGCTCAGGCGGTGACGGGCCCGGCGTCGAGTTTGCCGATGATGAGGTAGATCACCGCGATGAAGTTGCGGTTGGAGCGATACCCACGGGCGCGTTGCACCGGGACAACTTCCGGCATCGCGATTGGGTCCCCGCGATCGTGGCAATGCGGGGGTCAGGTCGCCTGCCAGGATCTACGACCTTCGCTCGGCGTTCGCCTCCGACGCACTGGCGGCCGGAATCAGGGTGTTCGAGCTGGCGCGGTTGATGGGGAACGCCGTCGAGATGATCGAGCGCCACTCAGGGACGCCGGCGGACGGATCGGCGGCGAGCATCACCAACCGGCTCGACCAGTTCGATTCGGCGCTAGCTGCAACCGAGCAACGAGCAAGCGGATTAGAGGTCGGTGATGACGGAGACGAAAGGGTTTGGGCAGCTGTCGGGCAGCGATGACAAGGGGCGAGCGGCTAGGATTTGCCCGAACCCTCCGGCAGATGTGGGGGGTACGCGGATGTAGCTCAGTTGGTAGAGCGTCGGCTTCCCAAGCCGAAGGTCGCGGGTTCGAGCCCCGTCGTCCGCTTCTTGAGAAAGCCCCGGAAAACGGGAACAACGGCGAGTGTCGCCCGCAGACCCCTCTCTGTCAATGTAGTTTGAGACGTTATCCACAAGTAGTAATTTTTTCTGACTATTGTTGATAACTGGGCGGAGAATGGAGTCTCAACCACATGACGGAGACCACGACGAACGGGGCTACGCCGAGCGCGCCGGACCCGAGCGGGCCGCTCGACGGCGGTACACGGCGGAGTACAAGCTGGGGATCGTGCGCGAGGCCGACGCCTGTACGGCGCCGGGTGAGGTCGGGGCGCTGTTGCGCCGCGAGGGCCTGTACACGTCGCATCTGACGTATTGGCGCAAGCAGCGCGATGCCGGAGCGCTGGACGCGCTCGGCCGTCCGCGGGGACGCAAGCCGGCCGATCGACGCGACGCGCAGATCGCCGAGTTGCAGCGGCGAGCCGAGCGCGCCGAGGCCGAGCTGGCCAAGGCGCGTCGGGTGATTGAGGTTCAGGGAAAGTCTCAGCGCTCTTGGAGCAGATGCTCGATACCGGGGGCGCGAGCGAGTCCGGGAGCACCGGGCGATGATCGAGCAGACCGTCGAAGACCTCACGCCGCTGATCGGCACCCGGCCGGCGTGCCGGGCGTTGGGCGTCGCTCACGCCACGATCTACCGCCGCCGGCGTCCACCGGAGCACCGCGTCCCCAAGCCCCGCCCGGCGCCGCCCCGGGCGCTGTCTGAGCCCGAGCGGACAGGCTCCGACGGTCCGTCGGCGACGGAAGCGCTTCGGGCAGGCGCGCAGTTGTGCACAAACCCGAGGTTTGCCTATCTATCCATGCACGACCGGGTGCGATCGAGCGGCCCCGCAGAGCCGGCCAAAGTCGCTCGCGCGAATCTTGAGCGGCCTTAGGTCCTGTTCATAAATAAGTCAGCAGGTTGTGCTGTGGCGGTGTCGAATCTTGTGGTGTGGTTGACGAGGTGGCGATCGGGGAGAAGTTCCGTGCGTTGGCGGGTGAGTTGAACGAGCGGCAGCGGCGGTTGTGGGCAGCGTCGGAGGCAAGGGCGGCGGGTCGGGGTGGAATCGCGGGGACGGCGCGCGCGACGGGGATGGCGGTTGCCACGATTCGGA
>JBELAG010000327.1:0-10784 GCA_049509055.1 Solirubrobacteraceae bacterium | reverse complement strand
CCGACCACGTGTTCATGTACGTCGCGGGCCTGCGGTGGGACACCCACAACGCCGCCGGTCCCGGGGACGGGAGCGCCGGGATCGGCTGGCACCCGCTGGTGCGCAGCGCGGACGGGTTCGTCGCCCGGCATCCGGTGGGGCTGTGACCGGGCCGCCGCCGCGCTTCGGCGCGATCGCGCTGCTGCTCGCCGCGGTGCTGGCCGGCTGCGGCGGAGGGGCGGCGCGTGGCGTGGCCCGGCGAGCGGCGGCCCGGCGGAGCGTCGTCGCGGTGACGGCGCGCCCTCGCCCGGCGCCCCGGCGTCCGGCGGCGCCACGCCCCGGCGGCGCGCCGTCCGGCGGGAGCGTGGCCGCCGGGATGGCGGCCGCGCGACGGACACACGAATACCCGGGCCCGGCGCCGCCCCAGGCGGTGGCCGGCGGCTGGCGCAACCCGGTTGAGGCCGTGCGGGTGTTCGCGGCCACGTACGTCAACTGGACCGCGGCGACCGTCTCGCAGCGCCTGCGGGCGCTGAGCGAGGTGAGCATCGGTCAGGCCCGGGCGGCGATGTCGCTGGCCGCGGCCGGCACGGCGTCCGACGTCGAGCTGCACCGCGGCGGGATCGCGAACGCCGGGACGGTGGAGGCGGTGGCGGCGCTGCCCGGGCACCCGCGCGAGTACGTGGTGGTGACCCGGGAGCGAACGACCGCCTCGGACTCGAGCGCCTATCAGGGACTCGCGCCCGCCTGGCACGTGACGCTGGCGACCGTCGCCCCGGTGACCGGGCGCCTGTGGGTGCTGAGCTCGTGGCAGCCCGAGAGCTGATGCGCGCGCCGGGACCGCGCCGGGCTCGCCGGAGAGGGCCGGCAAGCCCTCAGTGGGCGGCGACGTTGAGCACGACCGCCCCGGCGAAGCACAGGACCGCGCCGGCCCGCAGCGCCCAGCCGGCGCGGTCGGAGGGGCGTCCGGTGACCATTCCGACGATCGCCAGCGACATGCAGGCGACGGCGACGAGCGCCAGGATCAGCGAGAGGACGTGGAGCATCGGATCACGGGGCGCTCATTCCCAGCAGCCGCAGATAGCGCGACACCGCCTCGGCGCGGTTGGCGACCCGCAGCTTGCGCAGGATGCCGTTGACGTGGAACTTGACGGTCCCGTCGGAGATCACCAGCGCCTGGGCGATCGCGCGGTTGGAGTGGCCGTCGGCCACCAGGCGCAGGACGTCGAGCTCGCGGCGGGTCAGCAGTCCCTCGAACACCACTCGATCATCGCGCCCGGCGGAGTTCAGCGCCACCCCGACGGCCGGCGCAGGCGCCCGCGGCAGGCGCTGGATCGTGGCCAGGCGGACCGGAGCGTCGGTCAGCTCGCCCGAACGCGCTCCGATCCATTCCAGGAAGCGCCGCATCTGCTCACGCTCGTCGCGAAGCGTCCGTCTCAGGCTCGCGCTCTCATACGCCTGGGCCAGCCCGTTGGCGAACTCCCACAGCACGTCGCGGTCGAGCACGTCGAGGCGCTCGCCCGGTCCGCGTGCGGCATGCAGGACCCCGATCACCGCCGAGCCGACGACGATCGGCGCGGCGGCGTACGAGCTCCAGCCCGTCAGCGCCACCAGCCGCGGCTGCACCCGCGGGTGCACGGCGGCCCCGTCGACGATCGTCGCCCGCCGCCGGCGCAGCAGCTCGGTCTCGATCAGCGGGTGCTCGAGCGCGATCGGGTCGGCGCGCAGGGCGCCCAGGACGGCGGCTGCGCGCCCGGGATCAGCGGTGAAGTGAGCGGCCTCGGCGACCATCCGGCCACCACCGACGCGGCTCAGCAGCGCGGCCCGCAGCATCGTGGCGTCGCACAGCGAAGCCGGCGCCGCGGCCAGCATCGCTGCCGGGGCGGTGATCTGCCGCAGCGCGTCGATCGCCGCGTGCACCCGCCCGAGCGCGACGAAGCGGCCCTGGAAGCGGACGTGCAGGCGCTCCACCGCGGCGTCGTGCTGCGCCACCGCGCCGCGCGGGTCACCGGCGCCGAGCTCGGACAGGCGCTCGGCGAGCGCCTCGATCAGCGCCCGCAGTCGCTCGGGATCGATCGCCGCCTCGGGGTCGGGCTCGGCGCCGAGCATCAGCTGGGCGCTCGCGCCGGCGGCCAGCGCGCGCTCGCGCAGCTGACCGCCGCCGGCCCCCGGCAACGGCGGCGGGCTCATCGCCCGGCTCCGGCGCGGACGAACCGCGAGACGGCGTCGGCGCGGCTGGTCGCGCCGAGCTTGCGCAGGATGTTCTTGACGTGGTATTTGACCGTCCCCTCGCGGACGACGAGCGCGTCGGCGATCGCGCGGTTGGTATGACCGCGCGCGAGCAAGCGCAGCACCTCCAGCTCGCGGGCGGTCAGCGACGCGACCAGTCGCGCGTCGCCGGACACGCCGCCACTGCGCCCGAGCCCGCCCGCCGCGGGCGTCGCGTCGGGCAGGCCGCTCAGACGCGCGCCGAGCCACTGGACGGCCGCCCCGAGCTCGGCGCGATGCAGCTCCAGCGTGTGGCGCAGCACCGCCCGCTCGCACACGCCGGCCAGGCCGTCGGCGTAGGCGCCGGCCACCTCGGCGTCGAGCTCGTCCAGGGCGGGGTCGCCGGGCCGGTCGGCGTGCAGGAGGCCGATCGACCCGCCATTGACGATGATCGCGGCGACCGCGTACGCGCTCCACCCCAGCCACCGCGCGAGCGTCGCCGGCGACCGTGCGCCCGCGTCGCGCACGGTCACGATGCGAGCGCCCCGGCCGCGGGCCACCTCCATCTCCAGCAGCGGGTACTCGAGCGCGATCGGCTGCTCGCGCAACGCGGACAGCGCCCGCGACGCGGCCGCCGGGTCGTCGGCAGACCAGATCTGCAACGGCGCCATCCGCCCGTCGACCACCTCGCTGATCATCACCCGGCCAAACGCCGACGCCGAGCCGAGCTCGGTGGCGGCCCGGGCGATGAGGCCCTCGGCCGGCGCGCACTCGCCGAGACGCCGGATCGCGTCCGCGACGCGCTCCAGGGCATCGTCGCGGCCGACGTAGACGAGCTCCAGCCGCTCGCGCTCGAGCGCGAGCAGCTCGATCAGGAGCCGCTGCATCGTGCGGGGGTCGTGCAGGCGGTCGCGGCCGGCCGGGACGGTCATCGCCGCGGGCCGCCTCGGGCGGGCGGCGCCCCGGCGAGCGGCCCGCCCGCGCGGGCGAGCGATCCGGCGAGCGGCCCGCCCGCGTGGGCGAGCGATCCGGCGAGCGCCCCGCCCGCGCGGGCGAGCGGTCCGGCGATCGTCAGATCGACGTACGGACGCGGCGGATGAGGCCGTAACGCGCGACGGCCTCGCGCCCGACCGCGCAGATCCCGAGCGCCCGCCCGGCGCGCTCGATCGCCGTCCAGGCGACCGCGGCCTGCTCCCGGGCGACGAGCGCGAGCGCCTGATCGTCTGACTCCAGCAGCCACAGGCACGGGGCGCCGGCGAGCGGGTGCGAGGTGAGCGGGCGCGCGCGGCGCGGATCGCCGTGGTCGCCGTAGACGCCGAGTGCGCGCAGCAGCGGCGAGGCCCGGCGCCCGACGAGCGCGAGCGCCGCCCAGTCGCCGCTGCGATCCTCGATCCGCACCGCCGGCAGGCGGACGGCGAAGGCCCGCAGCTGATCGTGCAGGCGACCGCCGCGCTCCGGCTCGGCGACGACGATCGTCGTGCCCGGCCGGGCCGCGCACCACCACGCCCCGGCGGCGGGAAGGGCGCCCGCGGGAGCGATCGTGGCGCCCGCGAAGCGGCTGACGATCTCGTCCAGGGCCGCCGGTGCGGCACGAAGCGCGAGCTTGGTCAGGTCCGACCGGTCGGCGAGACCGACGGCGCTTACGCACGCCGCCAGCTCCCCGGCGGCGGAGCCGTAGTTGACGGCCACCGAATGCTGCGGTCGAGCGACGCACACGCCGCCGGCGCGCGCGACGATCGAGTCAAGCGGTCCCCGGGCGGGCTGACGGGAGGCTGTGCGCGGCACGAGAACGCCAACCTATCGCCTGTCCGCACTCTTTACCCTGCCCTTTTGGCCGGAGTTAACCTATCCATCAGGCAGCCCCGGGTCCACCGCGGAATGAGAGGGCTGCAGTTCCCGGCTGACGCTCATGGTCCTACTCAAAAGTCTAGGTCGTTCAGGACGTGTGAGAGTCGCGCCGGCGACCGGCGCAGGCCAAGCTGTGGGAAGCGCGCTCCGGCATCGCCGGCGGGCGCCATGCGACGGATCCAGAGGAGAGGAAGGCCCGAGATGGAGACTCGATCGCGCCCGAGCCCGCGCGACCGCTACGGTCGGCTGGCGCGGATGCTCGCCACCGACGAGTGCGTGATCCTCGACGGCGCCAACGGCACCGAGCTGATCAAGGCCGCGGGCGGCTCGCCGGAGGTGCAGGAGCACGTCTGGGGCCTGACCGCGCTGATCGACGCTCCGCAGGACGTCGCGCGCGTGCACCGCGGCTACATCGACGTGGGCTGCCACGTCATCTGCACCAACACCTGGGGCCTGCCGACGGCGCTGCGTGACGGCGACGCGTTCGCCGGGTCGGTGCACTGGATGGACATCGCCCGCCGCGCGGTGAGCCTCGCCCGTCAGGCGGCGGACGACGCCGGGCGCGGCGATGACGTCGCGGTCGCCTTCAGCATCAACGGCGACGTCGACACCCCGGACGGCCGGGAGACGATCATGCTGCTGTCACGGGCCTTCGAGGAGCAGCCCCCTGACCTGATCCTGCTCGAGACGCTGTCGCTCGTGCGCAGCTCGACGTACGCCACCGTCGAGGCGCTGCTGGCCACCGGGATTCCGGTGTGGCTGAGCTTCCGGCGCTGCCGCGACGGCGTCTGCGGCGTCTACGGCGAGCATTGGGGCGGCCCCGAGGGCGATTCGTTCGGCCGCGCCGCGCGGCGCTTCGAGGAGATGGGCGTCGGGGCGCTGGCCATCAACTGCATTCCGCCCGACCACGTCCCCGGCATGCTGTCCTGGCTGCGTGATTTCACCGACCTGCCGCTCGGCGTCTATCCCAACCTCGGCTACCTCTCGGCCGCCGGCTGGCGAGAGGAGCCAGGCGTCGCGGGCGAGGAGTATGCCCACCTCGCGCTGAGCTGGCGCGCCGAGGGGGCCCAGATCATCGGCGGCTGCTGCGGCGTGCGCCCCGAGCACCTGGCGGCGGCCCGCACGGCGCTGACCGGGACCAAGCCCGGCCACGAGCGCCCGATCCCGCCGGCCGCACGCCACGGGGCCTCGGCCGGCGCCGGTCACCCGGTCGCGCCGTGGCGGGACGCCCGTGGCCGCGAGATGTTCCCCCTCCCGATGCCGGAGATCGAGGTCGACGACGGCGTGTTCGTCCCCACCCAGGGGAGCTTCCTGACGTGGAAGTACCTCGCTCGTGAGGGCGTGGGGACCCATCAGCGGTGCCTGGACATCGGCTGCGGGAGCGGTCTGCTGACGGTGGCGCTCGCGCTCAACGGGGCCAGCCACGTGCACGCCATCGACATCGATCAGGCCGCGACGCGCAACACGCTGACCAACGCCTTTCGCAACGGCGTCGCCGACCGCGTCAGCGCCGCCGCCCAGGACCTGTACCCGTGGGTCCCCGAGGAGCGCTACGACGTGATCGTCGCCAGCCTCTACCAGACGCCGGTCGATCCGTTCGAGCAGGTGACGACGCACCGGCCGCTCGACTACTGGGGGCGCAACCTGCTCGACCATCTGATCCGGCTGCTGCCCGAGGCGCTGGCCGACGACGGCGCCGCATACCTGATGCAATTGTCGATCATCGGCCAGCGCCGTACCGCCGAGCTGCTGCAGCGGCTCGGCTATCAGGCGCGGGTGGTCGATTTCTCCTTCTTTCAGTTCAGCGACCTGTTCAGCAGCAAGCGCGAGCAGATCGCTCGCGTCGAGGAGCAGTCCGACGCATACCATCTCCGGTTCGGGTCGACCGACGTGATGGTCGCCTATCTGCTCGAAATCACCCGCAAGCGCAAGGAAAGCCACCGTTAATGAGTTTCTCCGAGAATGAGTTCCTGTTCACCTCCGAGTCGGTGACCGAGGGACACCCGGACAAGATCGCCGACCAGATCTCCGACGGAGTGCTCGACGCCGTCCTGCGCGACGACCCGCTCGGGCGGGTGGCGTGTGAGACGCTGGTCAACACCGGTCTGATCGTGGTCTCGGGCGAGATCACGACCGAGACCTACGTCGACATCCAGGAGGTGGCCCGCTCGACGGTGGAGCGGATCGGCTACACCGACGCGCTGTTCGGCTTCGACTGCAAGACGTGCGCGGTGATCAACGCGATCGACAAGCAGTCGCCCGACATCGCCCAGGGCGTCGACAGCGCCTACGAGCGTCGTTCTGACCCGAGCGACCACGACGAGCTCGACGTCGCCGGGGCGCTGCCGATCGCGCTGGCGCATCGGCTGGCGCGGCGTCTGTCGCAGGTGCGCAAGGACGGGACGCTGGGGTATCTGCGTCCGGACGGCAAGACGCAGGTGACGGTTCGTTATCTCGACGGCCACCCGGTGTCGGTGGAGAAGCTGTTGATCTCCAGCCAGCACGCGGAGGGGACGGAGGGCCATATCCGCGACGATCTGTGGGAGCACGTCGTCGTCCCGAGCCTGCCGGAGGAGCTCTACGACGCCGCGCAGCTGCGCCGCAGCTTTCTCGTCAACCCGACCGGGCGGTTCGTGATCGGCGGACCGATGGGCGATTGCGGGCTGACCGGGCGCAAGATCATCGTCGACACCTATGGCGGGATGGCCCGCCACGGGGGTGGCGCGTTCAGCGGCAAGGATCCGTCGAAGGTCGACCGCTCGGCGGCCTATGCCGCCCGCTACGTGGCCAAGAACGTCGTCGCCGCGGGGCTGGCGGACCGCGCCGAGGTGCAGGTGGCCTACGCGATCGGCGTCGCCCATCCCGTGTCGGTGATGGTCGAGACGTTCGGGACCGAGAAGATCGGGCGCGGGCGGATCCTCGAGCTCATCGGCGCGCACTTCGACCTGCGCCCCGGAGCGTTCCGCGAGTACCTGCGCCTGCACCGCCCGATCTATCAGAAGACCGCCGCCTACGGCCACTTCGGCCGCGACGATCCCGACTTCACCTGGGAGCTCACCGACAAGGCCGACACGCTGCGCGCGGCCGCCGGCCTGTGAGCTGACCGCACGCTCTACGTATGCTGAGGGGCAATGTCCTCTCAGTACATCTTCACGACGCACAAGCTCGGCCGGCGCCATCCGCCCGACAAGCAGGTCCTCGCCGACATCTCGCTGTCGTTCTACCCCGGCGCGAAGATCGGGGTGCTGGGCTACAACGGCTCGGGCAAGTCGAGCCTGCTCAAGATCATGGCCGGCGTCGACACCGAGTTCGACGGAGTCGCCCAGCTGGCGCCCAAGGCGACCGTCGGACTGCTCGAGCAGGAGCCGGCGCTCGATCCGGCCAAGGACGTGCGCGGCAACGTCGAGGACGGCGTCGCGGAGGTGCGAGCGCTGCTGGACCGCTTCAACGAGCTGTCGATGAACTACTCCGACGAGACCGCCGACGAGTTCTCCCGGGTGCAGGAGCGGATCGACGCCGTCGACGGCTGGAATCTCGACACGACGCTCGAGTACGCGATGGACGCGCTGCGCTGCCCGCCGGCCGACGCCGACGTGACCACGCTGTCGGGCGGCGAGCGTCGCCGTGTCGCCCTCTGCCGCCTGCTGCTGCGCCAGCCCGACCTGCTGCTGCTCGACGAGCCCACCAACCATCTCGACGCCGAGTCGGTCGGCTGGCTGGAGCGCCATCTCCAGGACTACGCCGGCACGATCGTGGCCGTCACCCACGATCGCTACTTCCTTGACAACGTCGCGGGCTGGATCCTGGAGCTCGACCGCGGTCGCGGGATCCCCTACCAGGGCAACTACAGCGGTTGGCTGGAGCAGAAGCAGGCGCGCCTGGCCCAGGAGGAGCGCCAGGAGTCCAGCCGCCAGCGCACGATCGCGCAGGAGCTGGAATGGGTGCGGATGAACGCGTCGGCCCGCCGCGGCAAGCCCAAGGCGCGGCTCAACGCCTACGAGGCGCTGCTGGCCGAGGATCGCAACGTCAAGCTCGACCAGGTCCAGATCCACATTCCCGCCGGGCCACGGCTCGGTGATCTCGTCGTGGAGGCCGAGGGCCTGCGCAAGGCCTACGGCGACCGGCTGCTGTTCGACGACCTCAGCTTCAAGCTGCCGCGCGGCGGCATCGTCGGCGTGATCGGTCCCAACGGCGCGGGCAAGACGACGCTGCTGCGGATGATCACCGGACAGGAGCAGCCCGACGCCGGCGTCCTGCGGGTCGGGGACACGGTCAAGCTGGCCTACGTCGACCAGTCGCGGGAGTCGCTGGATCCGGGGAAGTCGGTCTGGGAGGAGGTCTCGGGCGGGATGGACCAAATTCCACTCGGCGAGAACCGGATGGTCAACAGCCGCGCCTACGTCGCCGGCTTCAACTTCAAGGGCACCGACCAGCAGACGAAGGTCGCCAAGCTCTCCGGCGGCGAGCGCAACCGCCTGCACCTGGCCAAGCTCCTGCGCTCCGGCGGCAACCTGCTGCTGCTCGACGAGCCCACCAACGATCTGGACACCGACACGCTGCGCGCGCTCGAGGAGGCGCTGCTGTCGTTCGCCGGGTGCGCCGTGGTCGTCTCCCACGACCGCTGGTTCCTTGACCGGGTCGCCACGCACGTGCTGGCGTTCGAGGGCGACTCGCAGGCGCGCTGGTTCGAGGGCAACTTCGAGGCCTACGAGAGCTTCCGCCACGAGCAACTCGGCGCCGAGGCCGACCGCCCCCACCGGATCACCTACAAGAAGCTCGTGCGGCGCTGATGGCCTCGCGCGCGGCGCTGATCACCGGCTGCTCCTCGGGGATCGGCCACGCGACCGCGCAGCGGCTGCTGACCGACGGCTGGACGGTGTACGCCACTGCGCGCCGGCGCGAGTCGATCGCCGACCTCGAGGCCGCCGGCGCGCGCACGCTCGCCCTCGACGTCACCGACGAGCAGTCGATGGTGGCCGCGGTGGACGCGGTGACCGCGGCCGAGGGCGCCGTCGGCGTGCTCGTCAACAACGCCGGCTACAGCCAGTCGGGCGCGGTCGAGACGGTCGGGCCCGACGAGGTCCGCCGCCAGTTCGAGACCAACGTCTTCGGGCTGATCCGGATGTGCCAGCTCGTGCTGCCCGGGATGCGCGAGCAGCGCTGGGGCAAGCTCGTCAACATCGGCTCGATGGGCGGCCGGCTCACCTTCCCCGGCGGTGGCGTCTACCACGCCACCAAGTACGCGGTGGAGGCGATCAGCGACGCGCTGCGATTCGAGGTGCGCGGCTTCGGGGTCGACGTGATCCTGATCGAGCCCGGGCTGATCGTCACCGGCTTCGGCGACGTCGCCGCGGGCTCGGTGGGCGCCGCCACCGGCGCCGCGGGCGCGTCGGCCGGCGCCGATCCGTACGCGGACTTCAACCGTCACGTCGCCACGCTCACCGCCGACGCCTACCACGGCCCGATGGCCAAGCTCGGCGGGCCGCCCGAGGTGGTCGCGGCGACGATCGCCAAGGCGCTGGCCGCCAGGCGGCCCAGGGCGCGCTATCCGGTCACGCCCAGCGCTCACCTGATGATCGGCCAGCGCCGGATCACGCCCGACCGCCTCTGGGACCTGATGATGCGCGCCCAGTTCCCGACGCCGACGGGCTAATCCGGCCCGACCAGGTCCTCGATCAACGGTCGCAGCTGCGGCCCGCCCGCAGCCACCCCGTCCGCATCGACGAGATCCTCGATGCCGAACGGTCCGGTGGCCACCGCCAGGCAACGCACGCCGTCGGCGCGGGCGCAGGCGATGTCGCGCGGGGTGTCGCCGATCACGATCGTGCGGTCGCGCGGGTGCGCGCAGCCGTCGGGCCCAGCTCGGCGGCGCGCGATCCCCGGCAGCGCCGCCCGATCCTCGGAGTCCGACCCGAAGCCGCCCTGACCCGCCGGGAAGTGGTGGCCGATCCTCGCCCGTGAGAGCTTGAGCCGCGCGACCGGCTCGTAGTTGCCGGTGACGAGCGAGAGCGACACGTCGGGGCGCGAGGAGAGCCATTCCAGCAGGTGCGCGATGCCGGGCAGGACCCGGTCGGAGAGGTCGGCGGGACACAGGCGGGAGTAGGCCTCGCAGCACGCCGCGCGCACGTCGTCGGCGCGCTCGTCGATCCGCCGCGCCGAGATCCCCGCGGCGAGCAGCAGCAGGCGAGCGATCTCGCCGTCGGTGCGTCCCGCCGGCGAGATCGACGTCCCCAGGCGGCGGGCGTCGACGCCGTGCACCTGCTCGAGCGCCATGCGCAGGGCCGCGCTGTGCTCGCCCGAGGCCCGACCGACGAGCGTCCCGTCGATGTCGAACAGCAGCAGCGGCCCGGCGGCGGTCACGTGGCGGTCACCGGCCTGGCTCAGCGCTCGAACGACATGCCCGGCTCCAGGCGCGCGGCGAACGCGGCGATCAGCTCCGCCGCCACCTGGATGTCGGCCAGCGAGGCCAGCTCGACCGGGGAATGCATGTAGCGAATCGGAACGGAGATGATCGCCGTGGGGACACCGCTGCGACTGACGTGGACGGCGTCGGCGTCGGTACCCGTCGATCGTCCCAGGGACTCCAGCGTGAACGGGAGCCCCTCCTCCTCGGCGGTGTCGATCAGCAGGTCGGTGACGCGCGGGTGCAGCGCCGTTCCGCGGGCGATCACCGGCCCGGACTCCAGCGGGTGCTTGGTCATCGGCCCGAGGTCGATGCCCGGCTGATCGGTGGCGAAGATCACGTCGACGAC
>JBELAG010000326.1:0-6578 GCA_049509055.1 Solirubrobacteraceae bacterium | reverse complement strand
CCGCGGCCGGGGCGCAAAAGGCTCGGCCGGGGAATGGGAATCCGGAGGCGGCTGTCGCAAGGCTCCGCGGGAGCGCAGACCGCCGTTGTCAGGTCGGCCGACGCTACGCGACGACTTCGACGCCGAGCAGGTCGGCCGAGCTCGCGCCGGGCGTCTCGACGTCGAGCACCGCCTGCAGCGCGGCGATCGAGACCGCCAGCTGATCGAGATCGGGCTCGCGGGTGGTCAGGCGCTGCAGCTGCAGGCCCGGGTACATGACCGCCTGCACCCAGGAGCGCCGGCGATTGCGGCCCGCCCACTTGATCACATCAAACGACAGCCCGGCGATCAGCGGCACGCCGAGGATCCGGGTCATGACGAGGATCCACCAGGCCGGCAGGCCGACGGGAGCGAAGACGAAGATCGCCACGATCATCACGACCAGCAGGAAGCTGGTCCCGCACCGGGGGTGCAGGCGCGAGTACAGCCCGGCGCGCGCCGGGGTCAGCTCGTCGCCCGCCTCGTAGCACGAGATCACCTTGTGCTCGGCGCCGTGGTACTCGAACACGCGGCGCAGGTCGCGCACGCGGGAGAGCAGCAGCAGATAGCCGAGGAAGATCGACGTGCGCAGGACCCCCTCCACCAGCCAGAACAGCAGCGAGGAACCGAGCTGCTGCTTGACCAGGCTGGTCAGCCCGACCGGCACGACGAAGAACAGCCCGATCGCGAACACGACCGAGACGAGCACGGTGCCCACCCACGCGCCGCCCGAGATCTCCTCGTCGGCGCCGGGCAGCTGCGCGTTGGCCGAGATGCTCAGCGCCCGCAGCCCGATTCCCATCGACTGCCCCAGCGCGGCGACCCCGCGGACGACCGGCAGCCGGTACAGCCGCCGGCGGCGCGGCGAGGACGCGATCGGGAAGGTCCGCACGGCGATCTCACCGAGCGCGGCCGGATCGCCGGGCCGCGGGCCGCGCGCCGGACCAGACGGACCGGACGGACCGGCCGCGTCAGCGCCGTCGCCGGGCGACGCAGCAGCCCCGTCGGCCGGCGGCTTGCGGACCGCCACCGCCCAGGTGGAGACGCCGCGCATCATCACGCCCTCCAGGACGGCCTGGCCGCCCAGGGGGGCATCCTTGGACGCGGTCAGCGGGACGCCCGGCGCGGGCCGGAACGCGGTCAGCGGTACTGCCGGCGCGGACTGCGACCCGCCCGCGACGCTGTCCACCGGGCTCGTGCCGCTCAGCTCGAGGTGCTGCCGGTCCTGGCCGCGCGGCGGCCCTTGGCGACGCGGCGCTGAAAGCGCTCGACGCGACCACCGGTGTCGACCAGCTTCTGGCGACCGGTGTAGAACGGATGGCAGGCCGAGCAGATCTCGACGTGGATCTCCGCCTGCGTGGAGCGAGTGGTGAACTCGTTGCCGCAGGTGCAGCGGACGTGCGCTTCTTGGTAGTTGGGATGGATCTCGGCTTTCATCGTCAGATGAAGTCTAGCGACGCGCGAATCACGCCCGGCGCCGTCGCGTGGCGGCCGGCCCGGTCGAGCCCGCCGGCGTGGTCGCGGTGGTCGCCGCCGTGGTCGCCGGCGTGGTCGGGGAGGTCGCCGCCGTGGTGGCGGTGGTCGCCGGCGTGGTCGCGGAGGTCGCCGGCGTGGTCGCGGTGGTCGTCGTCGGCGCCGGCGTCGTGGGGGTGATGGTGGTCGTGGTGGTCGTCGTCACCGGCGGGCAGGTGGCGGCCAGCGTGCTGTTGGCCCGGGTGAGCTCGTCGACCTGGTCGGTGGCGTCGGCGGTCACCGTCGGCGGGCCGGCGGGGTTGCAGACCGGACCGACGAACGTCTCGGTCCGGCTGTGCTGCGCCTTGAGGTAGGTGACCGTGTGCTGGATCGCGGGCAGGCCGCCGCCCGGCGTGAACTGCACGACGAACGGCCCGGCGCCGGTGGCGCCGTGGTCGGTGATCAGCGCGACGTACTGGTCGTGCTCTGGATGCTGGGGGACCGGGATGACGGCGATCGACTCGACGATCAGGTCGGGGCGCAGCTCCGGCTGGTGGCAGATCGCGCTCTGGCGGACGGTGGTGGCGACCACCTGGCCGCTCGCGCCGGTCCAGCGGAAGGTCACGCGAAACCGGTAGTCGGCCGGGGCATCGAGGTCGTAGACGTCCTTGTCGAGCTGCCAGACATCACCGGGCAGCTGGCCGAGCGTCGGGTTCTTGGGGGTCAGCCAGACCCCGAGATCGCCCGCGCGGACGACGCTCCGGGGCGTCGTGGAGCCGGCCGGGTGCTCGAGCAGGTCAAAGCGGATCGCCATCCGCGCCGTCCCGGTCACCGGCCGCATGACCGACTCGACGCCGACTGCGCGGCTCGGCGGGTCAAGCGCCTTCTGACAGACGAAGCCCTCGAGCTGGGCGCGCGGCGGCGAGACGGCGGCGTTGCGCCGGGTGGTGGACGCGCGCGAACCGGTCGCCGCGCCGGCCAGCCCGGTGAGAGCCGTCGCCGCACCCGCGGTGAGGGCGAGCCCGATCGTCATCAGTCGCTGCATCTCTGGCGTTAACCGCCGAGGAGGCCGGAAGTTTCAGCGGGGCGCGTCAGGTGATCGTGTACAGCGGTCCGTCGCCGCCCTCCGGCGGCGTGAGCCGTCCACCCTTGGCGGTGATCGCGCCGCACTGGACGCAGTTGGTGTAGTTGACGATCACGTCGACCGGCCCGGTCTCGGGCGCGTCATCGGGGATCTCGTAGACCCCCGCCGGACACATCCAGCGCCAGCCTTCGGCGATCTCACGGGGGACCCGCTTGTGAACGCGGATGTGGTTGGGCGCGTCGTCGCGCGTCGCGTTGCCGCTGATGAACACGCTGGAGAGCTTGTCGAAGGTGTACTTGCCGTCGGGCTTGGGATAGTGATCGCGGGTATCGCCGACGAACAGCGGCTTCTGATCGTTGCGATGCCACTCCATCCGACCGCGCGGCAGCCTGCCCTTGGAGGCGATCGACAGGTTGACGATCGGACTGCCCTTGATGAATCCCTTCTGGAACGGCTGACGGGTGTTGCGAACCTGGTAGAGCTCCTTGCCGATCGAGGAATCCTCGACCGCCTGCTCGTAGGCCTCCAGCGACCCGCCGCCCTTCAGCGAGGCGTAGATCGCCTCGGCGGCGAGCTTGCCCGCCTGGACGCAGTGGTGCACTCCCTTCAGCGAGACCGTGTCGACCATGCCGCCGGCGTCGCCGACCAGCAACGCGCCCGGCATCGTCAGCTTCGGCATCGACCAGTAGCCGCCGCCGGGCAGCGCCTTGGCGCCCCAGGCGACGCGCTCGCCGCCCTCCAGGATCCCGCGCACGAGCGGATGGAGCTTGAACTGCTGCAGCAGGTCGTGCGCCGAGGTGGTGGCGTCGGCGTACTCGAGGTCGACGACGAAGCCGATCGAGACGAGATCGTCGCCGGACTTGTCGTCCTTCATCGGATACAGCCAGGTGCCGCCGATCTGGCCGTAGCGGGCCGACAGCTTCAGCGGCCACGGGCCGATCGTGTGGATGATCCGATCCAGCGGCTTGGGGACCTTCCACACCTCCTTGACACCGAGCTCCCAGACCTGCGGCTCGCGGCCGTCGGCGAGCTCGAACTCCTTGATCGCCGCGCCGGTGAGGTGACCCCAGCAACCCTCGGCCAGCACCGTGACCTTCGCCTTGATGTCGGTCCCGGGCTCGAAGTTGCCCAGCGGCTCGCCGTCCTTGCCGCGGCCCTTGTCGCCCGAGCGCACGCCGAGCACCGCGCGGTCGCAGACGATCAGCTGCGACGCGGCGGTCTCGGTCAGGATGTAGGCGCCGGCCTCCTCGGCGAGGCGAGCCTGGTAACGCGCCATCGCCGCGACCGAGACGACCTCGTTGCCGTGGTTGCGAAACGGCGGCGGGGGGGGGATCCGCAGCTTGGTCTTGGCGCTGGGGAGCATGTACACGGCCTCTTTGGTGACCTCGCCGAAGGCGAAGCGCTCCTTGCGCCAATCCTCGCGCGAGAGCTCGGGGAACAGCTCCTGCAGCGGCCCCGGGCGCATCACCGCCCCCGACAGGTTGTGCCCGCCGCAGGTCTTGGCCTTCTCGATCACCGCCACCGGGACCTCGCCGAGGGACTCCGTCAGCGCCTCGTCGGAGCCCAGCAGCTGGAGCAGCCGGTTGGCGCACGACAACCCGGCGGTCCCGCCGCCGACGATCGCCACGCCGACGTCGATCCGCTCGTCCTCGGCATCGAGGTCGCGCTTGATGAACTCCTTGATCGAGTTGACGGGCGGCGGGAAGTCGCTCGGGGCGTACGGCGCCCGTCCGTTGCTCCCGGCCATCGGTCAGCCCCCCTTCTTGGCTTTGATCGCGTCGGCGAGCTTGGGCATGATCTTGTTGAGATCGCCGACGATCCCGAGGTCGGAGAATTCGAAGATCGGCGCGTTGGCATCCTTGTTGATCGCGACGATGTTCTCCGAGGACTGCATGCCGACCTTGTGCTGGATCGCGCCGGAGATGCCGGCCGCGAGGTACAGCTTGGGCGAGACCGTCTTGCCGGTCTGGCCGATCTGGGCGGCGTAGGGGTACCAGCCGGCGTCGACAACCGCGCGGGTGGCGGCGACGGCGGTGTTGCCGCCGAACGCCTTGGCGAGCGTCTCGGCGAGCTCGAAGCCCTCGGCCTTGCCCAGGCCGCGACCGCCGGCCACGAGGATGTCGGCGCCCTCGATGTCGACGTCGGCGCCGCGCTGCTCGCCGCGGGTGACCATCCGCGCCTGCATGGACCACGGCGAGTACTCGATCGCGACGTCGACGACCTGCGCCGACCCCTCGCCCTCATGGATCTCGAACGCGTTGATGCGCCCGATGATGATCCCCAGGTCGCCGCGGTAGTGCGAGACCGAGATCTTGGAATCCCCCAGGATCGGGCGCTCGGCGACGAGCTTGCCGTCCTGGGCCTTGACGGCGGTGACCTCCATCGTCACCCCGGCCTGCCGGCGCGCGGCCAGGCCGGCGCCGATCTCAAACCCCAGCAGACCGCCGCCGAACAGGGCGTAGCCCTGCCCGTGCTCGTCGATCACCTTGGCCATCACGTCGATCACCGGCTGCGCGAGACCCTCCGGCCCGGCGGCACGGAACACCTTGGTGGCGCCGTAGCGGCCCAGCGTCGCGCACAGCTCGTCGCTGAGGTCATCGCCGCCGACGACGACCGCGTGACACTCGCCGCCGATCTCCGCCGCGCGCGCGGCGCCTTCGGAGACAGCGCCGAGCGAGTTCTTGTTGAACGCGCCCTGGTAGGTCAGGACGTAGGTCAGGACGTCGGCCATCTCAGATCAGCTTCCTTTCATCGAGCCAGGCGACGATCTTCGAGACCGTCTCATCGGTGTCCTCATCCTCGATGATCTCCCCGCCGGGCTTGGCGGGCGGATCGTGGAAGTCGCCGCACGCCACGCGCGACCCGTCGGTCCCGACCAGCGACACGTCGATTCCGACATCCCCGGCGGCCACCGTCTCCAGCGGCTTCTTCTTGGCGCCCATGATCGCCTTCAGCGACGGATAGCGCGGCTCGTTGATCGCGTCACCGACCGAGATCACGGCGGGCAGCGAGACCTCGACGGTGTCATAGCCGTACTCGGCCTGGCGCTCGCAGGTCAGCGCGTTGCCGGCGACGTCCATCTTGATCACCTGGGTCAGCGACGGCATCTTCAGGTGATCGGCGACGACCGCGCCGATCGTGTAGCACTCCCCGTCGTCGGACTGCTGGCCGAGCAGCACCAGATCAGGCGACTCCTTGGCCAGCGCACGCGACAGCGCGTAGCCGGTGGCCGCGACGTCGGAGCCCGCGAGGCTGTCGTCGGTCAGGTGCATCGACCGGTCGGCACCGAGCGAAACCGCCTTCTGCAGCGCGCGCGTCGCGCTCGCCGGGCCCATCGTGACCGCGATGATCTCGTCGACTTCGATCGCGCCGCCCTCGCGCAACTGCATCGCCGCCTCGATGGCATGCGTGTCGTACGGATTGAGGTTCCGCTCTCCAGACCTGTCCATCCGCCCCGTCGAGAGATCGATGCGCTTCTCGACGGCGGCGTCCGGAACCTCTTTGACCAGGACGCAAATCTTCAAGTGTGGCCTCCTATCGACAGTCCTGAGCGGGAAACCCGACCCCGCATGCTCGAGCTGGTGCTCTGATATAGGTCGCCCCATAGTACCGCGTTGACTGACGAGTCAATCGGTCGGGTCACGCGGGGCGCGGTGCGGCGGACCGTCGGCGTCGGCAACCGGGCGCCGGCGAGCGCGCACGCGGGCACAGGCGAGCGCCGGCAAGCGGACCGACGGCGCATCGCCGGGCGTCAGGCGCGGACGGCGCCGCGGATGAAGTCGATCGCCGCCTGGGCCGGAGCCCCCGGCGTGAACACCTCGGCGACGCCGAGCGCCTTGAGCTCCTCGATGTCGTCGGCCGGGATCGTGCCGCCGACGGTGACGACGACGTCGTCGACCTGCTGCTCGGCGAGCAGCTCCATGATCCGCGGCACGAGCGTCATGTGCGCGCCGGACAGGATCGACAGGCCGACGGCGTCGGCGTCCTCCTGGATCACGGTCTCGACGATCTGCTCCGGGGTCTG
>JBELAG010000325.1:0-6594 GCA_049509055.1 Solirubrobacteraceae bacterium | reverse complement strand
TCGCTGGCCTCCTGGGCCATGTGCTTGCCGGAGAACGGGTTGGTGAGCCCGTCGTTGACCATCGCGTCGATCGCGACGCCGTCGCCCATGCGGAAGCCGAACCGCGCCTGCCGGACGAGGTACGGAGCGTTGGACATCGATTCCATGCCGCCGCCGACGGCGACCTTGAGGTCGCCGGCGCGGATCGCGGCGTCGATGATCCCGGCGGCGCGGATGCTCGACGCGCACACCTTGTTGATCGTCTCCGACGAGACCTCCCGCGGGATCCCGGCCTTGATCTGCGCCTGGCGCGACGGGATCTGACCCTGTCCGGCCTGGATCACCTGACCCATCACGACGTGCTCGACGTCGTCGGGGGCCACGGCGGCGCGCTCCAGCGCCGCGCGGATCGCGGTCGCTCCGAGCTCGGTGGCGTCGACCGAGGCGAGCCCGCCGCCCAGCTTGCCGATCGGCGTCCTGGCCGCCGAGAGAATGACTGTCTTGGGCATCGAGTTGCGCCTCCGCGGCGTCGAGGGTGGACAGCTTCCATCCTAGTAACGTCCCCTGTCGATGCATATCGCGGCGACCATCGACAGCGCGCTGTCGACCGATGCCGACACGATCGCCGTCGGGGTCTTCGCCGACGACGATGAGGCGATGGCGCTCACCGGCGCCGAGGTCCGGTCGCTGGTGGAGTCCGGGGAGGCCAAGCCGGAGTACCGGCACATCGCGGTCACCCACGTCGGCGAGCGCCGCGTGATCGTCGCCGGCCTCGGCGCCCGCGCATGCTTCGATGCCGAGCGGGCCCGCGTCGTCGCCGCGCTCACCCATCGCCGGGCCCGCGAGTGCAACGCGCAGCACCTGTGCTGGCAGCTGCCGCCGGGTGCCGGCGACGCCGTCGTCGAGGGGCTGGTCGAAGGCACGCTGCTGGCGTCCTACCGCTTTGACCGTTACCGGCCGGAGCCCGGCGAGGCGACCCCGTCGCGGCTCACGGTCAGCGCGCCGAACGACGTGTCGGCCGCCGTCGGGCGGGCGGCGCTGCTGGCCGGTGCCCAGAACCGGGCGCGCGACCTCGGCAACCGCCCGCCGAACGACCTCACGCCGGCGGCGCTGGCCGACTACGCCGCCGAGCTCGCCGAGCGCCATGACGCGCTCACCGTCAGCCACCTCGGCGAGGCGGAGATCCGCGAGCGGGGCATGGGCGCCTTCGCCGCCGTGTCGCAGGGCTCCGAGCAGGAGGCCCGGCTGATCACGCTGCACTACGACGGCGGCCCCGCCGACGCGCCGCGGCTGGCGCTGATCGGCAAGGCGGTGACGTTCGACAGCGGCGGCCTGTGGCTGAAGCCGAACGCGTCGATGATCGAGATGAAGTTCGACATGGCCGGCGGCGCCGCGGTGATCGAGGCGATCGCGGCGCTCGCCGAGATGCAGGCGCCCGTCCGCGTGCTCGGCGTGGTCGGCGCGACCGAGAACATGATCAACGGCCGCGCCGTCAAACCCGGTGACATCGTCACGGCGCTCGACGGCACGACGATCGAGATCAACAACACCGACGCCGAGGGCCGGCTCGTGCTCGCCGACTGCATCACCCACGCACGGCGAGAGGGCTGCGACGCGATTGTCGACATCGCCACCCTCACCGGCGGCGTGGTGGCCGCACTCGGACGCACCTACGCCGGGTTGTGTGCCAGCGACGACGAGCTCGCCGAGCTCGTGCTGGGGTGCGCGCAGCGGACCGGCGAGCTCGTCTGGCGGCTGCCGCTGCACCCCGACTACGCCGAGATGATCAAGGGCCGCTATGCCCAGATCGTCAACCGCACCGAGCGCCGCGAGGCGGCGGCGATCACCGCGGCCGAGTTCCTGCACCACTTCGCCGGCGAGGTTCCGTGGGCCCACCTCGACATCGCCGGCATGTCCGACGGCGGACCCGCCCCCTACCTCGACAAGGGCGGGACCGGGTTCGGGGTGCGCCTGCTCACCGAGCTCGCGCTCAGCTTCTGAGGGCGCGGCGCTCGAGGATCGTCGCGGCGGCGCTGGCGGGATCGAGCTCGCGCGCGACCACCCGGTCGAGCAGCTCGCGGATGCCCGGATCCTCGCGCACGGACGCCTCGAGGTCGCGTCGCAGCCGGTGGCCGGCGATCGCCAGCACCTCGCTGAGCAGGTTGTGCCGCCGGCGCTCCGACAGCGTGCCCTCCGTGGTGATGAAACGGCGGTGCTCGGCGAGCTTGTCGATCAGCTCGGCGACCCCCACGCCGCGCATCGCCTCCGTGCGGAGGATCGGCACCGGCCAGGCCACCCGGGGACCGAGCGCGAGAACGCCCTTGATCTCGCGGATCATCGTGTCGGCGAGCGGGTGATCGGCCTTGTTGACGACGATCACGTCCGGGATCTCCATGACGCCGGCCTTCAGTGCCTGGATCGAGTCGCCGGAGCCGGGCATCAGGACGAGCACGACCGTGTCGGCGTGGTCGATGATGTCCACCTCGGCCTGCCCGACGCCGACGGTCTCCAGCATCACCAGGTCGCGCCCTGAGGCGTCCATCAGCAGCGCCGCCTGGAGCGCCGCCTGGCTGAGACCGCCGAGCGCGCCGCGGTTGGCCATCGACCGGATGAACACGCCCGGATCGAGGAAGTGGTCGGTGAGCCGGATCCGGTCGCCGAGCAGCGCGCCGTTGGTGAACGGCGAGGACGGGTCGATCGACAGCACCGCGATCGAGCGGTTGCGCTCGCGCTCGAGCGTGGTGATCGCGCTCAGCAGGGTCGACTTGCCGACGCCCGGCGGGCCGGTGAAGCCGACCACCTCGGCCCGGCCGGTATGGGGATAGACCTCGCGGACGAGCTCCCAGCCGGCCGGGTCATCGTTCTCGACGAGCGTGATCGCCCGCGCCAGCGCACGGCGGTCGCCGGCGAGCAGGAGCTCGGACAGCGACCGGTCGGGCGGGGTCATCGTTGGGGACGGGGTCGCGGGCACATCAGCGGCGAGCAATCATGGCAGGGCGGCGCGCGGCTCGATCGCCGGGCGAGTGGCCGACAGGGGTGCGCAGCGCTTACGATCTGGGCCGTGCGCGTCGCCGGGACACAGGACAAGAAGCGAGCGCTGGAGGCCGTCCCGGCCGCGCCGGCCCATGTGCGCCGGGCGCCGGCGCCGCTGAGCGGCGGACCGCTGGCGTTCCTGCGCTTCGCCCGCAACAACCACATGACGTCGCGCGGATACCTGACGCTGATCCTGCGCTGGGCGTGGTTGAAGCTGCGCTGGCGCGGGCGCCTGACGACCGACGGCCTGTGCTTCGTCTGCCCCGGCGTGAAGTTCGAGATCGGGCCCGACGCGCGCGTCCACCTCGGCCGCTGGTCATGGCTCGGGCACGGCTGCAAGGTGCGCGTGCACGAGGGCGAGCTGTCGATCGGCGCCAAGTCGGTGCTCGGTCAGGAGTGCACGATCTCGGCCTACCAGCACATTTCGATCGGGCGCGAGTGCATCATCGCCGAC
Organism: Solirubrobacteraceae bacterium; assembly: GCA_049509055.1. Lineage (GTDB taxonomy): Bacteria > Actinomycetota > Thermoleophilia > Solirubrobacterales > Solirubrobacteraceae > Palsa-465. Next base: position 3,128 of record JBELAG010000325.1, on the reverse strand, counting down.
CGCGTGATGATGATCGACTTCGACCACGGGATGGTGGAGGTCGAGCGACCGATCCGTGAGCAGGGCATCTACAAGCGCGACGTGACGATCGGCCACAACGTGTGGATGGGCTACGGGGCCTGCATCCTGCGCGGCGTCAACGTCGGCGACAACGCGGTGATCGGGACGAGCGCGGTCGTCACCGGCGACGTGCCCACCAACGCGGTCGTCGGAGGGATCCCGGCCAAGCTGATCCGGATGCGCCCGACGCCGCGCACGTTCCGCTGGGGCTGAGCGCGCGCCGGGACACCCGGCCGGGCCGGAGGCCGGGGTGGGTCGACGCCCAGCGCAAGGGCCGGAGCGGTTACGCCCAGCCGACGAGGTCGGGCGCCAGACCCCGCAGCCGCGGATCGACGTCGCCGGCGCCGGCCAGCGCTCGGCGCAGCGCCGCGAGATGGCCGCGGGCGCGCTGCAGCGGATAGTCGCCGGCGATCCCGCCGGAGGCCTGGAACGCCCAATCGCTGGACTGCAGCGCCAGCAGCTCGCGCAGCGCCCGCTCGCCGGCGACCGGCGCCGCCGCGAGCGCCAGCTCCGCGCTGCGCGCGTGCCACGCCAGCGCGCCGACGCCGGGCGCGCTCCACGTCCGCAGGTCTCCCCCCTCCCCCCAGCTGAGGCCCTCGGACCAGCGCCCGCCGGCGAGCGATGCCGGGACCGGGCCGGGCTCGTGGCGTGCCACCGCGGCGTCGAGCGTGGTCAGCGACAGACCCTGCCGAGCCGACTCCTCGATCACGCCCCGCAGCCATTGCGGCCCCTCGTGCCACCAGTGCCCGAGCAGCTCGGCGTCGACCGCGAACACGCACAGCCCGCCGCCGGCGACGCGGCGGCTGACCCGGTCGACGAAGTCCCGCGCGTCGGCGCGGGCCTGCGCTGCGGCCGCGTCACGGTCATAGGGCGCGCCGTCGTTGCGCCATACGCGATGGCGGTGGCGGGTGAGGCGATGGTGATCACGGTAGGCCGCGGCGCTCGGGTATCCCCGCCGGTCCCACGCCAGCGCGATCGTCTGGCGGTCGATCGGCCACAGCACGAGCCCGTCGCCGGAGATCAGCGGCCGGAGGTGGCGCGGGTCGCCGAGGCCGAGCTCGCCGGTCAGCTCGACGCAAGTGGCGCGGACCCCGGACTCGTCCAGCAGCCCGTCGAGCCATGGCGCGTGGGCGCATTCGGGCGACCAGAAGCCGCCCTGCCAGTCGCCGAAGCGGCGGCGGTGCGCGGCGACGCCGGTCTGGACCTGCAGCGCGACCCCCATGTCGGTGGCGAGCAGCGGGAGGATCGCGTGGGTGGCCGCCGAGGTCCAGCCGGCGTGGGCGCCGAGCGCCGCCAGCAGGCCGGCGCCGGACTCCAGGCTCCGCAGCCGGCGGGCGGCGGCGGCGTAGTCGGCGGCCGAGCGGTCGAGCTCGGCGGCGAGCTGCGGCGGACCCACGCGCTCCAGCTCGTCGCGGTCGCGACGGTGCGACTCGGGGCGGATCTCCTCCAGGAAGCGCAGGCAGCGCGCGATCGCGCCCGGATGCTCGAGCTGATCGCACAGCACCGGGGTCAGCGACAGGGTCAGCGCCACCCTGCCCGGCGGCCCGAGCACGTCGAGCAGCGGCAGATAGCTCGTGGCGATCGCCTCCCACAGCCACTCCTCGCCGAACGGCCATGTGCCGAAGCCCTCCGGGCAGCGCAGGTAGGCATCGGTGTCGGCCGGGGGCCATGTCCCACCGCCCTCGACGTAGGGCATGTGGGTGTGAAGGACGATCGCCAGCTCGCCCGCGCGGTTGCTCATGGCGCGCACCATAGCCGCGCGCGGCGAGCGACCCTCCGTGCCCTAGCGGATCGTGAGCGCGGTGCTGATCGTGGCGCCGACGGCGCCGACGAGCACCGGCGTGGCGAGCACGCGATAGCGACCCGGAGCCAGATGGCGTCCCTTGAGCAGCAGGATGCGGAAGGTGTTGGACCCGTAGTGGTCGATGTGGACGAACGACTGGATCGTGACCCACGCCACGCACGCCCGGCTGTGGGCGCCGCGCCGGTGCGCGACCGAGCACCGACCGCGCTGGAGGATCCCCGCCTCGCGGCGCTGCAGCGCAAAGCGCGTGGTCGACGCCGAGCCGTCGGTGTAGCTGACGACGATCGTCACCTTGCGGCTGGAGGTGTGACCGTCGTGATGGGTCACCGACGAAAGCGAGGCGGGCGACAGCGAGAGCAGCGAGAGCACGGGCGTGCCGCCGGTCACGCCGCGGACGGTCACGCCGCCGCCCGTCGTGCCGCCGCCGGTCGTGCCGCCACCGGTCGTGCCGCCACCCGTCGTGCCACCACCGGTCGTCCCGCCGCCGGTCGTCCCCCCGCCCGTCGTCACGCCGCCGGGGTTGGTCGCCGTCTGGCCGAGCGCGGTGATCTGGGCGGGGGTCAGCGCGGTGTTCCAGACCGCCGCCTCGCCGATCAGGCCGGTGAAGTCCTTGGTCGCGCAGCCGGGATCCTTCCCGTCGTTGATCGCGGCGAAGCCGGGGTAGTCGCCGATGTCGAGGTCGTCGGAGTCCGGCAGCCCGTACTCCAGCGGTCCGGTGTGCGGAGTGCCGCTGCCGACCAGCACGCCGTCGACGTAGAGGTTGAGGTCGCTGCCGTCATAGGTGCCGACGACGAGGTGCCACTGTCCGTTCCAGACGCCCGTGCCGGCGTCGGGCGAGAGGTAGTAGCTGCCTCCCTGGTTGTCGGTGACGTAGAACTGCAGCCCGCCGTTGGCGCCGCTGTAGAGGCCGTAGGACGCGGTGTCACAGCTCATCGCGCCCTTGCCGACGATGTAGGCGTAGGTTCCCGGGCTCGCCGCGCCCTCCACCCAGGCGGCGACGCTGACGCTGGCCGAGGGCTCCAGCGACGCGCTGTCGGGGACCTGGACCGTGCCGCTGCCCCCGTCGAAGCTCAGCACCGCGGGGTTGGTCGTGTTCAGCCAGGCGGCGTCGCCCATCAGCGTGCCGTTGTTGCCGGTTCCGGAGCTGTCGGCGATCGAGGTGCCCGAGCCCGCGTCGAGAATCCACAAGCCGACGAGGCCCGGGTCGCCCTGCAGGCTCGGCTCCGCGGCGCGAGCGATCCGCGCCCCGCCCACCACCAGCAGC
>JBELAG010000324.1:0-8131 GCA_049509055.1 Solirubrobacteraceae bacterium | reverse complement strand
ACCGGGGGTCGACACGCCGCCGTCGCCGAGCGCTGGGCTTCGGCGGATTACACGAGCCGGCGCGTGCGGCGGGTGGCGGTCGAGCGGCCTGTCATCAGCCAAGGCGCGTTGGGATAGCGCCGACCGCATCCGCGCGCTGGCGTGATGGCACCGGGTGAGTTTGGGAACGCCAGGATTGCCGTCGGCGTCGATGGCCGTCGGACTGCGGCGCCGCGGTTGGCCCGCCACCCGCCCCGCCCACGGGCGGTGCCGGAATGCGTCGCACGATTCCTCTGCCGGAGAGCGGCGCCGGAGTTCTCCCCCCTTTTTGTCGGGCGGGGCTGTCCAGCGCCTTCGGTAGCGGTCGGGCGCGAGCGGTATCGTCGCCGGCGATGGGGACCGCAGACCGAGTTCAGGAGCGCCGGCGGGCGGCCGCGCTGGCGCGCCACTTCCGTGACGAGGAGGGCCTGTCGATCGCCGAGATCGCCCAGCGGCTCGGGCGGGCGGAGGCCACGGTGAAGGCTTACCTCTAATGCGCCGCGAGGCGCCCTGTTGTATCCCCGGCGCAGCCGGGATGGACTCGGAGGAGGGTCCTTGGGTCTGATGGCTTACCGCGATCCGAAAGGTGAACGGGACAAGCGCATGCCAGAAAAGCGGCGGTCGAGCCCAGGTGTCAGGGGCGGCGCGTCGCGAGACCCGCGCGATATGGCGAAAGCTGGATTGCCTGATATCCCAATCCCCAGAAGACGCAAAAGCCCGTCCGCCGGAAAGACACCCGAGACCGGCGCCATGCTCTGCGGCGGCATCGTAGAGGGGCCGCCGCAACCTCCGGAGCGTGGAGCGTTGCCCAGCGAGGGCAATCAAGGGGATGAGTGGGACGCCTACGTCGTGCTCGGACGTATGACAGGGACGAACGCGGGATCACCTGCGGGGCGCGAGCCCCATGGTGACGGAGTGCCCATAGTAGTCGTGCGATTCACGCCGCACCGGGGAGGACGGGAAAGCCGTCCACAGGGCGATATGTCGCACGCGACATATCGCCCTCTATGTTGCGCGAAGAAATATGTTGCGCTGTGGCGCGGGGGGCGTGTGGATCGGTGGAGATCGAGCTCGGTGGCGCGACATATTTTGTCCGGCTAGAGGCTCTCGAGGAACGCAAGTAGCCGGTCGGGCGCGCGGTAGCGCCCGGGTTTGGCGTTGATCGGTGTAGTGCGGTCAAGCGCGCGTCGCTTGAGTTCCATGTCCGCGTGCAGATACTTGTTTGTGGAGTCGAGCGTCTCGTGCCCTAGCCATAGCGCGATCGTTGCCGTGTCGACCGGCTCTGGAGCGCGCAGCAGCCGCATCGCCGCGGTGTGTCGCAGCGTGTGCGGCGTGATGTTCTTGCCGGCCAGCGACGGACACTGGGCACGGGCAGCGGCGGCGTGCTTGGCGACCAGCCGCCAGATCCCGCCACGTGTCAGGTGCCCGCCGCTGCGGCTGGGGAACAGAGGGCCGGCGGGGTCGCCGTCTTGCTCGCGTAGCCACACGCGCAGCACTTGCCTGGCGACGTGGCTGAGCGGCGTGCACCTTTCCTTTCTGCCCTTGCCTTCGCATCTGACCCAGCCACTACCGAGGTTGAGCTGTTGGCAGCGCAGGCTGGCGAGCTCGGAGGCCCTGAGCCCGGTTTGCACCGCCAGCAAGAGGAGCGCGTGGTCGCGCCTTCCGGTCGGGGTGGAGCGATCGGGCGCGGCCAGCAGCGCGTCGATCTCGGGCTCGGTGAGGTAGCTGATCAGCGTTGACTGGTGCCGTTTGTCTGGGATCGAGAGCACGCGCGCGATCTGCTCGGAGCACTCCGGTGCCTTCAGCGCCGCGAACTGGAAGAACGAGTGGATCGCGGTCAGCCGCGCGTTCCGGGTCCGGACGCCGTTTGAGCGTTCGTTCTCCAGGTATGACAGGAACGCCGTGATCCTGGCCGCGTCGAGATCCTCGAGTTGCAGCTTCGACGGCGCCTTCCCGGTCTGCACGTTGAGGAACTCAAGCAACAGCCGGAAGCTGTCGCGGTATGAGGCGATCGTGTGTGGGCTGGCGTCGCGCTGGCGAGCGAGGCGCTCGGTGAAATACGCCTGCAGCAGCGGCGCGAGCGCGCTCATCGGCCACCCCTTCGATGACGCGGCCGGGTTGGTCGCGACCGCCACCTTCGCTGGGGGACCGTCAAGTGCGCTCGCCCGTTCGCAGGTGCTGGACAGGCCGGCTCCTCCCAGGTCCGCTCGAGCCGCTCGGCGGCCAACGCCAATAGCTCCGGCGCGCCCTCGAGGTACCAGTAGGTGTCGGCCGGGTCGACGTGGCCCAGCACCGTGGCAAGCAGCGGCAGCTGCGCCTCGATGTCGTCGGCCTCGCGATAGAAGCCCAGCAGCGTGCGCAAAACAAACGTATGGCGGATGTCGTGCAAACGGGCTTGACGCCCGAGCGCCTCGCTGTCCAGGCCGGTCGCGCGGCGGAGCTGGTCAAACCACTTCCACACGTGGTGCCGGCCTGGTCGCCCTCCCCAAGCTGAAAGGAACAACGCGGCTGGGTCCTTGGGATGAGGGCACAGCTGATCGCGCACCCGGGCATAGCGCTCGAGCGCTTGGACGGTGCTCGGGTGAAGCGGGATCTCGCGCGAGCGGCCGTTCTTGCCGCGGCGCACGGTGAGCCTGCCCTCGCCCAGCTCCACGTCGCAGCGGTCAAGCGCGCACGCCTCCGAGACGCGCATGCCACTGACCGCCAACAGCCCGATCAGCGCCTCGCAGCTGGCGGCGCGAAGCGGCCCGCGCATCGATCGCGCGGCGTGCATCAGCGCCTCGATCTCCGCCTCGGAGAACAGGTATGGGATCGCGCGGCGGAACTTGGCCGGCAGCAGGTTGGTGGGCGGCACCTCATGCCGAGCGTCGAACACCTGCAGGTAGCGAGCAAAGCCGCGCACGATCGCCAGCCGCTGATGCCACCACACCACGCTCGCTTGCGCTGGCTGCATCGCGAACTCGAGCGCCAGCGCGGTGGTGATCAACTGCGCTTCGCGCTGCGCGAGGAACTCGATGAACTGCGGCAGCACGCGGCCGTGCTCGATCAGCTTGTACCCAAGCGCGCGGCGCATCGCCAAGTAGTCGTCCACAGCCTGCTCGAGCGGGATCATCGCCCACCCCCCGGCCACGGCAGCGCCAGCCGCGACAACGCCTGCCGGTCGACCTTGGCGTACACCGCCGTCGTGCGGATGTCCTGGTGGCGCAGCACCTGGCCGATCTCGACCAGACCTGCGCCGCGCGACAAGAGCTCTGAGGCGACAGTGTGGCGTAGGCGATGAGCCCCGACCCGCGCAATCCCCGCCCGCTTGCAGGCGCGCTTCACCACATCGCTGACGTTCCCGGGCGAGAGCCTCTCCAGCGGCGCGTGCGCGTGCAAGAACACCGCTCGACCGAACCCGCGCGGGCGGCCGTGCCGCAGATAGTCGGCCACCACCTCACCGGCATCGGCCGGGAGCGGCAGCCGATCGATCCGAGAACCCTTGCCGCGAACCACCAACTCGCCCTCCCGCCAGTCGATGTCCTCGAGGTCCAGCCCGGCGACCTCGCCGCAGCGCAACCCAAGCCGGGACAGCAACAACACGATTGCGTAGTCGCGACGGCCGACCGGCGTGCAGCGATCACAGCTATCAAGCAACAACCTCACCTCCCCAGCCGCGATCCCGCGCGGGAGATCCTCTGACCGGCTCGCGACCGACGGCACCGCAGCCGCCAGCGGCTCGGCGATCACCCCCCGCGCGTACAGAAACCGCAGCAGCGCGCGCAACGCGCGCACCATCATCTCCGCCGAGTGCGCAGAGCGCCGCCGCGCCTCGCGCAACACGAACGTGTTGACCTCGGCCCCCGACAGGCGAGCCAGATCATCAGCCAGCGGCTCTGAGCGCCCGGACAAGAACAGTCGCGCGAACGGCTCATACAGCTCGACCGTTCTGTCCGCGACCCCGCGCTCGTGGAGCAGATAGCGGCGAAACTCCGCGAGCAGTCCGTCCACCGGCGTCGGGACGGCGTCATCGGCCGGCAGCACGCCGAGACCGTCCAGGTAGCCGAGCATCCGGCGCAGGCTCAGGGGAGAGAGACTCTTGCGATACCCCTCCCGACGGCGCCAGACGAAATAGCGCTCCAGCGCCGCCGGCGTCAACCCGGCGAGCTCGAGACCCTCGGCCTCCATCCACCGGCTCACGTGAGCAAGCAGATACAGCTGCTCCTGCGCTCGCCAAAGCGAATAGCCCCCCTCGATCAGATCCACGCGAAAACCGTCGGCGAACCTCGCCAACGGCCCACTCACCCGCACACGCTCGGGCGCCGGCTGGTCGGACATGAATGCCTCCTCACAACGGATTTACAACGAGGCAGGAGTCGATCAAACCAGCCGAAATATGTTGCGCTCGTGGGCAGCCAACAACCGAGCTGCCCACCCCGCGCGCCGTCGTCGAGCGCTATCCCTCACCAGCGCAACATATTTCTTCGCGCAACATAGAGGGCGAAGGGGCACAGGTGGCTGGACATCGAAGCGCCGCGAGGTATGTGTAATGCAAAACGCCGAAACGGTCCTTGATGTCCTCCGTGAACGCGGCAGGAAGGGTCTGCCGCTGGAAGGGATCTATCGACAGCTGTTCAACCCGCAGCTGTATTTGCTGGCCTACGGGCGCATCTACTCCAACAAAGGAGCGATGACGTCTGGACCTGACGCGGAAACCGCGGACGGCATGACGATGGGCAAGATCGAGCGCATTATCGACGCGGTGCGTCATGAGCGCTACCGGTTCCGGCCCGTCCGGCGGCGCTACATTCCCAAGAAGGACGGGAAGCAGCGGCCGCTGGGATTGCCGTCGTGGTCAGACAAACTGCTCGGCGAAGTGATCCGCCTGTTGTTGGAGGCGTATTACGAGCCGCAGTTCTCCGATCATTCCCACGGTTACCGGCCCGGCCGGGGTTGTCACAGCGCCCTGGGCGAGGTGGCGAGAACCTGGACCGGGACCAGCTGGTTTATCGAGGGCGATATCTCCCAGTGCTTTGACCGACTCGATCACCGGGTCATGCTCGAGACGCTGGGCGAGAAGGTCCACGACAACCGGTTGCTCAGGTTGGTCGGTCAGATGCTGGCTGCCGGGTATTTGGAGGACTGGGTGTGGAACGCCACGCTCAGCGGCGCGCCGCAGGGCGGGGTCCTCTCCCCGTGCCTTTCTAACATCTACCTGGACCGGCTGGACTGCTTTGTCGAGACGATCCTGATGCCGGGATATAACCGAGGCGTGCTCAGGAAACACAATCCTGAGTACCGGAGGGTGCAATACGCGCTCGCCAAAGCTCGTGTCCGTGGCGATCATGTCACGGTGCGGGCGCTGCGCAAGCAGCAACGCGGTCTCCCGAGCCATGATCCCAACGATCCTGGCTATCGGCGGCTGCGGTACGTGCGATACGCCGACGACATCCTGCTCGGGTTCACCGGACCGAAGGCCGAAGCCGAGGAGATCAAACGTCAACTCGCTCAGTTCCTGCACGAGAATCTCAAGCTGGAGCTGTCTGAGACAAAGACGCTGATGACCCACGCCAGCACCAATGTGGCGCGGTTCCTTGGCTACGAGATCACAGTCCAGCGCGACAACCGCAAGCAGACCGCGAGCCGCAGGTCGGTCAACGGCCAGATCCGGTTGCGCGTGCCGATGGACGTGATCAGAGCCAAGTGCTCCCGATACACCAAGCGGGGTCAACCCGCCAGCCGTACGGAGATGATGAACGAGGGAGACCACGTGATCATCAACCGTTACGGCGCGGAGTACCGGGGCATCGTCCAGTACTACCTACTCGCCGGCGATGTCTACCGACTCGACCGGCTGCATTGGGTAATGCAAACCTCGCTGCTCAAGACGCTGGCAGGCAAGTACGACTCGACCGTCACGAAAATGGCCGGCAGGTACAAGGCCACGATCGAGACGGCCCACGGGCCGCACAAATGCCTTCAGGTCAGCGTCGACCGCGGCAAGGACCGCAAACCACTGGTCGCAACGTTCGGTGGTATCCCGCTCCGACGCCAGAAGCACGCGTTCCTCCACGACCGCGTGCCGGTCCCGGTCACTGGGCCCCGCAAGGAGCTGATCACTCGGCTCCTGAAGGGACGGTGCGAGCTCTGCGGACAGCTGGACGAGGTGCAGGTGCACCAGACCCGAAAGCTCGCCGATCTCGACAAGCCCGGACCGCCGCAGCCCGAATGGGCGCAGATCATGGCCAAACGGCGACGCAAGACCCTCGTGGTCTGCAGCCGCTGCCACGCCAGCATCCACCCCAGGACGGCCACCCCGTCAATCACGGAACAGTCGCTGGAGAGCCCGGTGAGCTGAAAGGCTCACGCCGGGTGTGCGCGCGACATGACCAGCAGCTCGGGGGTGCGAGTCCCCTGTGGAGGTTGATGGCACCAACCACAAGCCGATGGCAACTGCTCAGTCGTGAGGCTGGGTGGGGAGGAAGCCGGAGTGCGAAGTCGCGACCCTAGGAACACATGGGAGGAAGCCGGAGTGCGAAGTCGCGACCCTAGGAACACATGGCGCATCGGGGCCTTGTTGGCGTCGGTGGGCTGCGCGTATAAGGCGGGGCGGTCCGGGCGAGTCTGCACCACAAGGCGAAGCCCGATGTCCATCAAAGGGCCGGTCCGTAAACGCGGTGGGTGTGCGATGAAGGTTGCTGGTCTTACTCGTGGAGATCTCCGCGGGTGTCCCGGGATGCCCGGCCACGCTTGGCGTGCTCGCCGGGTGGGAAGGGACGGCGGCGTTCGTGAGGGCGTCGCTCGCCGTGGAGAAGTCAGCAGAGGTCGTATTACCGGCGGGATCAGTGTTCGCCGGGAAGGACCGAACGCGAAGCCGAGATGCAGGACGCTCGTGCTCGTGGGAGGGACGTTGACCGCAGCCAACCCCGCAAGGGGCCTGGACGGGAGGGCCGGAGGGTGAAGCCCGAAGACCTCCGCTCAGAGCGCAGTCCATCTCCGGCGCCCGGCGACACCGCACCTCACCCCGCCAAGGCGAGCCTGTGGGAGCAGTTCTTGGCCCGCGGGAATCTCGCCGAGGCGCTCAGACGCGTCGAGCGGAACGCCGGTGCCCCTGGCATCGACGGGATGAGCACCGAGGAGCTACGGCCTTGGCTTCATAGCCATTGGCCGGAGGTCCGCTCGCGGCTTGACGCGGGCACTTACCGGCCGCAGCCCGTCAGGAGGGTGATGATCCCCAAGCCCTCGGGTGGTCTGCGGATGTTGGGGGTGCCGGCTGCGGTGGATCGGTTGATCTGCCAGGCCATCGCGCAGGTGCTCACGCCTGTCTTCGACCCCAAGTTCCATCCCCACAGCTTCGGGTTTCGCCCGGGGCGCTCGCAGCATCAGGCTGTCGAGCGGGCACGCCAGTTCATCGTTGATGACGCGGCGTGGTGCGTCGATTTTGATCTCGATTCGTTTTTCGATCGCGTTCAGCACGACGCTCTGATGGCCAGGGTCGCGAGAAGGGTGGACGACAAGCAGGTGCTCAGGCTGATCCGGTGCTACCTGGAAGCGGGCGTCATGGCTGACGGGCTGGTGCACGCGAGCGAGGAGGGAACCCCACAAGGGTCTCCGCTCTCGCCGCTGCTATCGAACGTCATGCTCGACGACCTCGACTGGGAGCTTGATCGCCGCGGGCACACGTTCGTGCGCTACGCCGACGACGGACGTATCTACGTCAGAAGCGAGCGCGCGGGGCAGCGCGTCATGGAGAGCATCACGCACTACATCGAGCAGCGCCTGAAGCTGCGCGTCAACCGACAGAAGTCGGCGGTCGCCCCCGCGGTCGAACGGCCCCTGCTGGGGTTCCAGTTCTTCCGCTACCGGGACGGCAGGATCGGTGTCACGGTCGCCCCGAAGGCTCTCAAACGAGCCCAGGACCGCATCCGTCAGCTGACCACGCGCAACTGGGGCGTCTCGATGGAGCGGCGGATCAAGGAGATCAACCGCTTCACGATCGGATGGACCGGCTACTTCGCGTTTGCCGACACCATCCTGCCGTTCGAGAAGCTCGAGAAGTGGCTGCGCCGCAGGCTCAGACAGGTGCGCTGGAAAGAGTGGAAGCGTCCACAAACGCGCTACCGGAACCTCCGGG